>JBKJJE010000045.1:0-3385 GCA_046598075.1 Stagnimonas sp. | reverse complement strand
CTTCTTGCAGATGGTCAGGCCGATGCCGTTGCCCTCGTACTGCTCGCGCGCATGCAGGCGCTGGAACAGCTCGAACACCTTCCCGGCAGCTTCTGCACCGATGCCGATGCCGTTGTCGCGCACCGAGAACAGCCACTGCTGCTGGTGCTGCGCGACGCTGATCTGCACCGTCGGCGGCACCTCGCGGCGGAACTTGATGGCATTGCCGATCAGGTTCTGGAACAGCTGGGTGAACTGCCGACCGTCCACCGCGAGTACCGGCAGCGGCTCGTGGCTGATGGTGGCGCCGGCGCTGCTGATGGCGGCCTGCAGATTGGCGAGCGCGGTGCCCAGCACCGTGTCGAGCGCCACCGGCCCGACAGCGGCCTGGGTGCGCTGCACCCGCGAGTAGGCGAGCAGGTCCTCGATCAGGCTCTTCATCCGCGCCACGCCGGCGGTGATGTAGCCGATGAACTCGTCGGCCTCGGGGTCGAGCCGGCCTTGATAGCGGCGCGCCAGCAGCTGGGTGAAGCCGGTGACGGTGCGCAGCGGCTCCTGCAGGTCGTGGCTGGCGACGTAGGCAAACTGCTCCAGTTCCTGGTTGGAGCGGCCGAGTTCCTCGGTGCGCGATTGCACCCGGGCTTCGGCGTGCTTGCGCTCGGTGATGTCCTCGGCGGCACCCACCACGCCAAAGATCGCGCCGTCGCGCCGCAGCGGCGCGATGCTGAAATTGATGGTCACCTCGGTGCCCTGTTTCTGCCGCAGCACGATCTCCCGCCTGGTGATCGGTTCACGTCCCTCGATGGTGGAGACAAAGCCGGCGTGCAGGGATTCCAGATCGGAAGCCTGCACCATCCCAGCCCAGGTCAGGCCCAGCAGCTCCTCGAGCGGGTAGCCGGTGATCTCGCAGGTGCGGCGGTTGGCGGTGCTGAAGCGGCCTTCCATGTCCATGGTGTAGATGGCATTGGTAGAGCTTTCCATCACTTTTTCACCGAACTGCTTGGCCGCAAACAGGGCGGCTTCAGCTTCGCGCCGGGCTGCGATCATGCTGTTGAATACCGTGGCCAGCTCGCCCAGCTCGTCGTTGGAGCGCACTTCGATGGCTTCTGAAAAATCGCCCTTGGCGACCCGCAAGGCACCCTCCCGCAAGCCGCTGATGCTGGCGCGCAGTTCGCGCGAAACACTCCAGGCAAACAGCACGCCGATGGCCAGCAGCGTCGCGGCGATGGCAAGCGTGGCCTTCAGCAGCAGTGTCTGCACCTCGCGGGCCCCGGTGGCAATGGTTTGCGAGAACTGCTGTTCGAGCGGGCTCACCCGCTGATTGACGGCAAAAATGCGTTCGGCGTAGGCCGCCTTGACGTCCGCAGTCATTGGCCCGGCGATGATCGACTGACGAATTTCCTCTGCCACCGAAGGCAGCTGCAACAGGTCGATTTCGGCTTGCCGCCAGATGCCGATGGCCTGCGCCAGAAAAGGCAGCCGCTCGAAATGCCGGAACAGGAAAATCATCTGCGGGATGTCTGCCGCCGCGACGCCGCCGCGCGCAAAGCCGTCGGTCGCCAGGGCGTGGCTGAACTGCGGCTTTTCCATCTCCAGCCGTGCGTCACGATCGCCCAGCGGCATGGCAATGGCAGTCAGATAGTCCTGGTAATCGCGCTCGTTGCGCGATTCCAGATAGCGGGTGAGCGCATACACCGCGTCCTTCTGGCCTTTCGACCACAGCCCCTCGGCACCCACGTAGGCGCGCACGCCGGCGTTGATGTGGTAGGCGAGCACGAACAGGCCGATCACCGCGCTGATGATGATCACGAACACCGCCACGATCATCGCCAGCTTGGTGCTGAGCTTGAGGCGCCCCAGCCAGTGGGCGCGCGCGGCGTCGTAGCGATTCATGCGCCAGCTTAGCCAGTCAGCGCCGGTCGGGAGGCCGGCCTGCCGCCAAAGGGCAGCTCGTATCCGACGACCTGGAAATCAGGTCATGCAGAACAGATTGAGCTTGTTGCCGTCGAGATCGCGGAAATAGCCGCAGTAGAAGCGCGGCCCGCGCGGGCCAGCGGCACCCTCGTCGGTGGCCCCCAGCGCAAGTGCTTTCATGTGCAGGGCATTGACCTGCTCCGGGTCCTTGAGCGCCAGCGACACCATCACGCCATTGCCGCTGCTGGCCGCTTCGCCGTTATAGGGCTTGCAGATCGCGAACATCGGCTGGCCAGGCTTTACCCCCCAGGCAACCATGCGATCGAACTCCATCATGTGTTTCGCGCCCAGCTCGCCGAGCAGGGCGTCGTAGAAGGCGGTGGCGCGGGGCAGGTCGTTGGTGCCGAGAGTGGTGTAGCCAATCATTTCTCTCTCCAGTTATGCAGCGTAGGTGCAGTCAAGATAATCGAGGATGGCCTGCGATTCGTACATCGCGGTGCCGGTATTGGTATCGATGAGATAGGGCACCTGTACCTTGCCGGTCTGGGTCTCCAGCCAGCGACGGTTGGGCGTGGTGCCCTTGGCGGTCTTGAACAGGCTGTCGCGGAACGACGGCGGACCCATGTCGCCCCAGGCGCCCTTGCCGGTGTTGCGCAGCACATAGGGCAGTTCCAGTTCGCACAGCCGTGCGCGCACCGGCTTGGAATAGGGGCTGGTCTCGAAGCTGTAGAGCTCCAGCGGCTGCGCCGGGGCTTTGGAGGGCCGCGCCCGCATGCCGGTGACGCCGCCCGGGCGCCAGTGCATGGCCGAGGCCAGATACGAGCCTGCCAGTGACAGTCCGCGCGAAAAGCCGCGGGTGCCTTTCACCCGCCGCCGATAGGTGCGAGCCAGGTATTCGATGATGTCGGCGCTTTCGTACAACACCGAGCCGGTGTTGTCGTCGACCAGCATCGGGAACAACTGCTTGCCGCCGATCTTCTCGGCCTCCAGCCGGTAGCGCGTACCACCCGCCGGGCAGGGCAGGATCAGCACGTCGAGATCGAGTTCGGTCAGCACCTCGCGTACCAGCCGGCAGTAGGGACTGGCCTCCATGTCGTACAGCTTGAGAAGTTTTTCTGGCTTAAGACGCGCTGGCTTCATTGCCTGTGTGCCGCGCCAGCCGCGAAAGGTACCGGCGAAAAGATTGATGACAGCGTCGATCTGAGTGCTCATGTGTTTTGGCGGAAAGAGGGTGCCGCTATTATCTGCTCCAGCCGCTTCCCCGTGCACGAATGGCGGACCCCCGACGCAGGCGCAAAACCAGCGCCAGCAGCAACCCGAATGCGCTAAATGCGCCGCCACCAAAACGACCATCGGTAGTCGTAGGATCGCCTGTTAGCGCCGCTGCATGGGGTGCTGGCGCCACCTTGCCGGCGTAGCAATCGGCACGCAGGTCTTCGCTGTTCAGAATCACATCAGAGCCCGGTGCGCGCAGCGCGTAGCGGGATTTGTA
>JBKJJE010000190.1:0-7113 GCA_046598075.1 Stagnimonas sp. | reverse complement strand
CTCATGTCCGGCGGCGGGCGCTGCAATTTCACCAATCTGGGCACCGGGCCCGAGCACTTTCTCTCCGCCAATCCGCACTTCTGCAAGTCGGCGCTGGCCCGTTACACGCCCTGGGATTTCCTGGCGCTGGTGCAGAAGCATGGCATCGCCTATCACGAGAAAGAACTGGGCCAGCTGTTCTGCGACGAGTCCAGCAAGCTGATCGTGCGAATGCTGCTGGACGAGTGCGAAGCCGCCGGTGTGCAGATCGAGATCGAGTGCAGCATCAGTGCGGTCGATCAAACCGCCGGCGGCTATGCGGTACACACCGCACGCGGCACCTTCAAGGCCCCCAAGCTGGTGGTCGCGACCGGCGGTCTGTCGATCCCCAGCATGGGCGCCAGCAGCTTCGGCTACAGCCTGGCCCGGCAGTTCGGCCATGGCCTGTTGCCCACCCGCGCCGGGCTGGTGCCGCTGACACTGTCCGGCAAGCCGCTGGAACAATGGGCGGACTTGTCCGGCGTCGCCCTGCCGGTGGCAGCCCGCGCCGGCAAGGCCGAGTTCCGCAATCAGTTGCTGGTGACCCATCGCGGTCTCTCTGGCCCCGCGGTGTTACAGATCAGCAACTACTGGCAGCCGGGGGAGACGCTGACCCTCGACCTGTTCCCGCAGGGCGATGCCGCGCACTGGCTCGCCGGGCAACAGCAGGCCCGCCCTGCCAGCGAGGTGCGCACGGTGCTGGCGGAAGTACTGCCGAAGCGGTTCGCGCAACGCTTTGCCGAACTGCACGCACCATCCAAACTGATGCGCCAGCTGATGCACGCCGAGGTAAACGCCCTCGCCGCCGCACTGCATGCTTGGCCGCTCACGCCCAACGGCACCGAAGGCTATCGCACCGCCGAGGTCACCCTGGGTGGGGTCGATACCCGCGAGCTGTCGTCTGCCACCATGGAATCAAAACTCTCGCCCGGCCTGCATTTCATCGGCGAGGTGATGGACGTCACCGGCTGGCTGGGCGGCTACAACTTTCAGTGGGCCTGGGCTTCGGCGCAGGCCTGCGCAGAGGCTATTTGACGTTGCGCAGATAGAGTGGCCCGATGATTTTCTGGTAGGCGCTGCCCAGCAGCCTTTGCAGCAAGTCGAGCAGCCTGGCGTCGGCACCGATGAAAATTCTTGACTGGTTGCAGCGCACGCCATCGAGGATGACCTCGGCCGCCCGGGCAGGAGTAGTCCTGGCGAGCTTGTCGAACATCGCTCCCAGATCGGTGTTGGCATCGGACGCCCCCTTGCGGGCAGCAGCGGCGATATTGGTCTTCACCCCGCCCGGATGCACGCAGCTGACACCGACGATGGAGCCCTCGCCCGCCATCTCCTGCCGCAGGGCTTCGGTGAAGCCGCGCACCGCGAACTTGGCCGCGTTGTAGGCAGATTGCTTGGGCACACCGATCATGCCGAAGATGCTGGAGACGTTGACCAGGTGGCCTTCACCGGAGGCGGTCAGATGCGGCAGGAACGCCCGGGTGCCGTGGATCACGCCCCAGAAATTGATGTTCATCAGCCACTCGAAGTCCTCGTCGGTCAATTCCCGCACCGTGGCACTGACCGCGACGCCGGCGTTGTTGATGACCAGGTTGACGCGGCCAAAGGTGCTGGCGACCTCCTCGGCATGTGCATAGATCGCATCGCGGCTGCCGACATCCAGCTTGTAGTGCCTGACCGTGGCGCCGAGGGCCGCGCACTGCGCCGCCGTCTCGACGAGCTTGCTCTCGTTGATGTCGGAAATCGCCAGCTGCGCGCCTGCCTTGGCGAGGGCGATGGCCAGCGCCTGCCCGATGCCGGAACCCGCACCCGTCACCACCGCCACCTTGTCCTTGAACGACTTCATCTGCTCTCCCAAGCCATGCAACCTCGTCAGGCCGTCTGGTAATCCGCCAGGCGCAGCCGTCGCGTCGCCCGTCGATATTCAAAGGTGTAACCGGGCCAATTATTGGTGTTCTTGCCGGCGGCGGTCTTATACCAGCTGGTGCAGCCCGCATCCCAGACGGTCTGCTTGCTGCGCTGCTGGATGCGGGCATTGAATGCGCCCTGCACCTCGGCCTTCACATCCAGCCATTTTTTTCCTGCCACCAGATGCCGGATCGCGTCACCGAGGTAGGCGATCTGGCTCTCCAGCATGTAGACGATGGAGCTGTGGCCGAGGTTGGTATTGGGGCCGTAGAGCATGAACAGATTCGGGAAGCCGCTGACGCTGATGCCAAGGTAAGCCTCGGCGCCATCACGCCAGCTGGCATTCAATTCCCGGCCCTGCAACCCGGTGATGTGCATGGGCGCCAGGAAATCCAGCGCCGCAAAGCCGGTGCCGTAGATCAGCACATCGGCGGCGTGCAGGGTGCCGTCGGTGGTGACCACGCCATCGGCAGTAACCTCGCGGATGGCCTCGGTGACGACCGCCACATTGGGCCTTGCCAGCGCCGCGTAATAGTCGTTGGAAATCATGATGCGCTTGCAGCCCACGGGATAATCGGGCGTCAGCTTGGCTTGCAGCGCCTTGTCCTGCACCGACGCGCTGAGCATGCGGCGAAAACCCGGCTTCATCAGCGCGGTGAGCGCCGGATAGCTGACCACGCCGAGCGCACGCGATTCATGCACGAGGTATTCCCGCGCGCGGCTGAGCGACTGCACGAAAGGCAGCTTCGCAAACAGCCTGCGCGCGGTGTCACTGTAAAAACGGTCGCCCTTCGGGATGACATACGGCGGGCTGCGCTGGAACAAGGTCACCGCGGCAGCCTCTGGCGCCACGCGCGGCACGAACTGGATCGCCGAAGCGCCGGTACCGATGACCGCCACCCGCTGACCCGCCAGCGGCACCGAATGGTCCCAGCGCGCCGAGTGGAACTGCGGGCCCTTGAAGCTGGCCAGCCCCGGCAGCTGCGGCATCAGCGGCCGGTTGAGCTGGCCGGTGGCGGTCACCAGCACCTGCGCCTCATGCACCTGGCCGCTGGCCAGGGTCACCCGCCAGAGGCTTTTGGTGTCGTCGAAGGCGGCGGCCACCACTTCGGCATTGAGCTGCAGATGCGGCAACAGGCCGTACTTGCTGACGCAATGCCTGAGATAGGCATGAATCTCCGGCTGCTCGGCATAGCGGCGCGACCAGTCGGGCTTGGGCTCGAAGGAATACGAATACAGATGCGAAGGTACATCGCAGGCCGCACCGGGATAGACGTTGTCGCGCCAGACGCCGCCGACGTCGCCCGCCTTCTCGAAAATGGTGAGCTCGGAAACCCCCTGCTGGCGAAGCCGGATCGCGGCGCCGATACCTCCAAAGCCGCTGCCGATGATGATGACGCTGGGGAAAGGCATGGATGCTCGCTCCGGTATGGGATTCCATCTTCAGCTGAGAATCACCGGCTGGTAATGACGCCGGCGGACATCCGAATGATAATTTCGGACATGCACCTTAGCTTGAGCCATCCCACCACCAGCGCGCTGCTGCTGCTCGAGTTTGCCGCCATGCACGGCGTGGCCGCCGAAACCGTGCTGCAAGGCAGCCGCTGGACTGCCGTCGATCTCGCGCGTGGCGGGGCCGAAATCAGCGGCGGCGAGGAATTGCTGCTGATCGCCAATACGGTCGCCGCACTCGGCGACCGGCCTGCGCTGGGTCTCGATCTGGGTCTGCGCTATCACCTCACTGCCTACGGCATCTGGGGCTTTGCGCTGATGAGCGCGCCGACGGTACGCATCGCCTTTGAAACCGGCCTGCGCTATCTCGACCTCACTTATTCCTATCTCGGCATGCAGATGAGCCGGGTGGGGGATGAGGCCTGGCTGACGCTGGATGCCAGCCAGGTGCCACCGCCGCTGCGGCGGTTTCTGGTGGAGCGCGACCTTGCCGCGCTGGTCACCATCCAGCGCGAGCTGTTCATCGGCAGCCCGCTGCCGCGCCGCATCGAGCTGGCACTGCCGGCACCCGACTCGCTGGAACCCTACAGCCGCCTGCTGGGCCTCACCCCGCAGTTTGGCGCTGCCGAGCACCGGGTGATCTTCGACGCCCAGGCGCTCGAGCAGCCGCTGCCGCAGGCCAGTCCGCTGGCGGCCCAGCTCGCGGAGGCGCAATGCCGACAACTGCTCAGCCAGCGCCGCGCCCGCAGCGGACTGGCGGCACAGGTGCGTGAGGCGCTGCTGCAGTGCGTCGGCGGCCGCCTGCCGGATATCGAGACCATCGCCGGCCAGCTCAACCTCAGCAGCCGCACGCTGCGGCGGCGGCTGACGGTGGAGGGCACCAGCTATCGCGCCCTGCTCGAGGAACTGCGGCAGACGCTGGCCGAGGCCCTGCTCGGCACTGCCGGCATGAAAGTGGCCGAAGTCGCCGCCCGGCTGGGCTATTCCGAGCCGGCAAGTTTTCTGCACGCCCGCAAACGCTGGCGCCAGCAGCTGGCGTGATGGCGGCTTGAAGCCGTATCAGGCCAGCCCCATAAACCTTCCACGTCACCTGAAGGACACTCCGTGCGCATCCTCCACACCATGCTCCGCGTCGGCAACCTGCCGCGCTCGATTGCCTTCTACACCGAGGTGCTCGGCATGACCCTGCTGCGCCAGCACGACTTTCCCGAGGGAAAGTTCACCCTCGCCTTCGTCGGTCACCAGTCCGAACGGGACGGCGCAGTGATCGAGCTCACCTACAACTACGGCGTCGAGAGCTATGCGCTGGGCAGCGGCTACGGCCATATCGCCATCGAGGTGGATGACGCCGCTGCCGCTTGCGCGCGCACCAGGGCCAGAGGCGGCAAGGTGGTGCGTGAAGCCGGGCCGATGCAGCACGGCAGTACCGTGATCGCCTTCGTCGAAGATCCCGACGGCTACAAGATCGAGTTCATCCAGGCCAAGCGCTGAGCCAGGGCTAGCGTCGCAAGCCCTTGTCCTGCAGCACCGTCGCCGCCATTTCCTCGATCGACATGTTGGCGGAGTTGACCGAGGGAATCTGGTGCTTGCGGTAGAGCGTTTCTGCCTGCCGTAGTTCGTAGCTGCACTGCGCGATCGAGGCGTAGCGCGAGCCGGGTCGGCGCTCGTTGCGTACCTGGCTCAGTCGCTCCGGCTCCGAGGTGACGCCAAATAATTTGCTCTCGTAGCCGGCCAGCACTTTCGGCAGCGACGGCTTTTCCAGGTCCTCGTCCAGCAGCGGGAAATTGGTCGCGAAAATGCCGTGCTGCATGGCGAGGTAGAGGCTGGTCGGGGTTTTGCCGCAGCGGCTGGGGGCGATCAGAATCAGCTCTGCCCTGGCCAGGTCCCGCACCGACTGGCCGTCGTCATGTTCCAGCGCATAGTTTATCGCCTCGATGCGGGCGTCGTAGTGGCGCGAATGGGCGCTGTGGGCCCGACCCTGGGCGTGGGTGGAAATCACTCCCAGTTCCTTTTCGAGCGTGTGGATGTAGGTGTCGAACAAGTCGACGAACAGCGCATTGCACTCGCGCAGCACTGCTCTGGCGGCATCACTCACCGTGGTGGAGAACACCAGTGGTCGCTGCTCGCTGTCGGCGGCGATGTGATTGATGTAGTCCACCGTCAGCCGGGCCTTTTCGGGTGTGGAGACGAAAGGCAGCAGCGATTTGACGAAATTCACGTCGGCAAATTGCGTGAGCAGGGTGTTGCCCAGGGTTTCGGCAGTGATGCCGGTGCCGTCGGAGACAAAAAAAACGTGTCGGGTGGTCATACTGGAAGTCTCGCCGGACTGAGCCGCACATTGCCAGTGGCAAGACGGCGCGATAACCCCGAAACTGTCCCTTCCGCTGCCCCAACCAATGCGAGATTCCCCCAGTGAGTTCATCGACCGCGCGCAACGTCCTCTGGTACTCCGAACTGCGCATGACCGACGTGGAGACCGTTGGCGGCAAGAACGCCTCGCTGGGGGAGATGATCTCCAATCTCGCCGCCAGCGGGGTGAAAGTGCCCAATGGCTTTGCCACCACGGCGGCAGCCTACCGCGAGTTTTTGAGCTTTGAGGGTCTGGACGAGCGGGTCAACGCCCTGCTGGACGCCCTCGATATCGAAGACGTGGTGGCGCTCGCCAGGACTGGCAAGCAGATCCGCGAGGCGGTGGTGAAGGCGCCGTTCCCGGCGGCGCTGGAAGCGGAAATCCGCACCGGCTACGAGCTGCTGGTGGCCGAATCCGGCGGCACCGAAATATCGGTTGCGGTGCGCTCCTCGGCCACCGCCGAAGACCTGCCCGACGCCAGCTTCGCCGGGCAACAGGAGACTTTCCTGAATGTGCAGGGCATCGACAATGTGCTGCATGGCATCAAGGAGGTGTTCGCGTCACTGTTCAACGACCGCGCCATTTCCTATCGCGTGCATCACCACTTCGACCACAAGTCGGTGGCCTTGAGCGCGGGCGTGCAGCGGATGGTGCGCAGCGACTGCGGCTCCTCAGGGGTGATGTTCACGATGGATACCGAGTCGGGCTTCAAGGACGCGGTGTTCATCACCGCCTCCTATGGTCTCGGCGAGGCAGTGGTACAGGGTGCGGTCAATCCGGACGAGTTCTATGCCTACAAGCCGAATGTGCGCGCGGGTCGTCCCAGCGTGCTCAAGCGCGGCCTGGGCGAGAAGGCGAAGAAAATGATCTACACCACCGACCGGAAACTCGGCCGCACCGTGGAGTTCGTGCCGGTCGCCGCTGCCGAGCGGCAGAAGTTCTGCCTCAGCGACAGCGATATCGAAGTCCTTGCAAAGCAGGCCCTGATCATCGAGGACCATTACGGTCGGCCGATGGACATCGAGTGGGGCAAGGACGGCATCGACGGCCATATCTACATCCTGCAGGCCAGGCCGGAGACCGTGCAGTCCCGCGCCAGCGCCAACACGCTGCGCCGCTACAAGCTGAAGGGCAAAAGCACGGTGCTGACCGAAGGCCGCGCCATCGGCCAGAAGATCGGCGCCGGCAAGGTGCGCATCCTGAAATCTCTGAGTGAAATGGCGCGGGTGCAGCCCGGCGACGTGCTGGTCACCGACATGACCGATCCCGACTGGGAGCCGGTGATGAAGCGCGCCGCCGCCATCGTCACCAACCGCGGTGGCCGCACCTGCCATGCTGCGATCATCGCCCGCGAACTCGGCATTGCCGCCGTCGTCGGCTGCGGT
>JBKJJE010000189.1:0-40368 GCA_046598075.1 Stagnimonas sp. | reverse complement strand
GACCCTGCGCCAAACCAGCGAGCGGCTAGGTCGTGCGGCGCTGCGCGCACCCGTGGCGGGAATGGTTTCTGAACGCGTCAAACGTGCTGGTGAAGAGGCTGCACGCGGCGAGGTGATCGCCCGCTTTGCCGATACCAGCAATCTCGAACTACGGCTGTTCCTGCCGCTGCGCCATGTCCGTGCCATCACTAGCGGCACCGCCGTAAAAGTGCTCAGTGCCAGCGGCGGAGTCAGCGCCGGACGCATCCGTGCTGTCGTGCCGGTGGGCGATGCGCGCAGCCAGTCCTTCGAGGCGCTGGTGGATGTCGCCAGTCTGAAGCCGCAGCCCCCCGTCGGTGAGACCCTCAGAGTCGAGTTGCCACTGGAAGCCAGCCGCAACGCGCTGGTGGTGCCCCGCGACGCCGTGGTGATCCGCACCGAAGGCAGCGCTGTGTTCCGGCTCAAGGATGGCCCGATGGTGAAGGGCATTGCCAGCCGTATCGCCGAGCGCGTGCCAGTGCGTCTCGGTGTTTCCGAAGGCGGTTTCGTCGCCGTGGAAGGTGCGCTGGGGCCTGATGACGAGATCGTCGTGCGCGGCGCGGAGACACTTGCGGACGGCGCTTCGGTGCGAGTCGTCGACTTGCGTAGCGCAGTGGCGGTGCGCGGTGCGGTACGGCCTGGCTGAACCTTCATCAGACGTAGCCGTAAGACCGTGCCCGGGCCTGCACTCCAGACCATAAGGCAGGCTTGCACGGGCCGTAGCTTGCAAACAGCCACAGCTTTGGCTGAGCCATCGCAGCCTCTGCGCATGGCAGTTGGATTGAAGGGTACCAATATAGTGCGCCTTGGACAAAAACTTAGTTGGCCTCGTCCTCGGCCGCACCCTCAAAAGCAGCGCGAATGTGCTCGCCGGTAAAGCCGCGTGCCGCCAGATGGTTATAGCGCTTCTGTCGCTCGGCTCGGTCGGCTGGGGGCTGGCGATATTTGCGCTGATAGGTCTCGACACACAGCGTCGTCCAGTCGCACTCGGCAGCTTCCATGGCCTCGCGGATCATGGCATCCGGCAGGCCCGCCACGCGCAACTCGGCACTGATGCGAACGGGGCCAAAGCCTTGAGCAATGCGGTTCTGGATGCGGCTGACGGCAAATCGCGGATCAGACTGCCAGCCGTTTTCAGTCATCGACTCCACCACCTCGGCGGTGAGTTCGGCCTCCACCCCACCTTGCCGCAGCTTGCTGCTCAACTCTCGCACCGAGTGCTCGCGTCGGGCCAACAACCGCATCGCCTTCAGCTTGGCAGCCTCGGGTGATAGCGGCTCGTCAGACGACTTGCGGCGCATCATGGCCGCTGGCCTTTAGGCCTCTGATTTGGCCACCTTGGGCGGCAGCAGCTTGGCGCGCAACAGGCCTTCAATCTCGGCAGCGACTTCAGGATGCTCCTTCAGATACTGCTTGGAGTTGTCCTTGCCCTGCCCGATCTTGTCGCCCTTGTAGGCAAACCAGGCACCGGATTTCTCGACGAACTTGTGTTCGACACCGAGATCGATCAGCTCGCCTTCGCGGCTGATGCCCTCGCCGTACATGATCTCGAACACGACCTGTTTGAAGGGAGGCGCGAGTTTGTTCTTCACCACCTTGACACGAGTCTCATTGCCCACCACTTCGTCGCCCTTCTTGATCGCGCCGATGCGGCGGATGTCGAGGCGCATCGAGGCGTAGAACTTCAGCGCGTTACCACCCGTGGTGGTTTCCGGCGACTGGCCGGGCATCATCGCGCCGATCTTCATGCGCAGCTGGTTGATGAAGATGACCGTGGTCTTGCTGCGGTTGATGCTGCCGGTCAGCTTGCGCAGCGCCTGCGACATGAGACGCGCCTGCACGCCGACGCTGGCCTCGCCCATCTCGCCCTCGATCTCGTTCTTCGGCACCAGGGCGGCAACGGAGTCGATGACGATGACATCCACGGCGTTGCTGCGCACCAGCATGTCGACGATTTCCAGCGCCTGCTCGCCGGTATCCGGCTGCGAGATCAGCAGATCGCCGACCTGCACACCGAGCTTTTCGGCGTAGGTGACATCGAGCGCATGCTCGGCGTCGATGAAGGCCGCCACGCCGCCGGCCTTCTGGGCCTGGGCGGTGACGTGCAGCGCGAAAGTGGTCTTGCCGGAAGACTCCGGGCCGTAGATCTCCACCACGCGGCCACGCGGCACGCCGCCGATGCCGAGGGCGGCATCGAGAGTGATGGAGCCGGTCGAAATCACCTCGATATCCGGACGTTCGTCGACGCCCATGCGCATGATCGCGCCCTTGCCAAACTGCTTCTCGATCTGCGAGAGCGCGGCTTCCAGTGCTTTTTTGCGGTCGTCTGCTGCTGCCATAGTCCTATCTCCCAAAAAAATGAACCGCAGATTTCGCAGATTGCACAGATTTTCTTCAATCTGCGAAATCTGTGAAATCTGCGGTTGAGGTTTTGCGATTTACCGCAAACCCGCTTACTTACCAATACGGCCGAGATAATCGCCAGTACGGGTATCGACCTTGATGACTTCGCCCTGCTGCACGAACAGGGGCACCCGCACCACGGCACCGGTTTCCAGCGTCGCTGGCTTGCCGCCGCCGCCCGAGGTGTCTCCGCGCACGCCGGGATCGGTCTCGAAAATCACCAGTTCCACGGTGTTGGGCGGCATCACCTGCAGCGGCGCGCCATTCCACAGCGTCAGGCGGCAGGTCTCCTGCCCTTTCAGCCACTGGATCGCATCCACCATCTGCGCCTTGCCGACCATGGTCTGCTCGAAGCTGGCCGGGTCCATGAAGGTCCAGAACTCGCCGTCGGTGTAGAGATACTGCAGATCGACGTCTTCGACGTCGGCCACTTCCCAGGTGTCGCCGGACTTCAGCGTCTTTTCGATGACCCGGCCGTTCTTGAGATTGCGCACCTTGATGCTATTGGTGGCCTGCCCCTTGCCGGGCTTGCGGTACTCGTTGTCGATGATGGAAAACGGCTCGCCGTCGATAAGGACTTTGACGCCGGACTTCATTTCGTTGGTGCTGACGGTTGCCATGGGTAGACGCTTGGTAGTGGTCGTTGAGTGCGGCAGATTGCCGGTCGGTGGGGTTTATCCCCTCTGCCCGAACTTTACCACGCAGCTTCTTCAGCCCGGGCCGCAATGGCATGCACGAAAGTTTTCATCGCCGAAAAAATAAAATCGCCGCCCCTACTGGCACGCCGCATGCTTAGTCTGCAATAGTAATTCAGGCTCTCAAGCAAAATGCGAGCGCCCGGGATGCATGGATCGCAGCCCTGTTGAGGTCTGAAAACCCGATTCCAAGGAGGGAATCACATGGCGACACTCGGTGCCTTCGACCAGGCCATCAGGCGAGTCTGGCTTGCCTGCCCCAGGCTGGCCCAGTCGTGAGCAACAACCTGGTTTTCATCGTCATGGACAGCTGCCGCCATGACAGCTACCAGCGTGCCAGGCGTCCCAACATGGACCGGATCGGGGCTGGCGAAAAACGCTATTCCTACGCGTCCTGGACCTCGCCCTCGCACTACACCTATCTGATGGGCATGACGCCGCACCAAAACCCGCAAGGCGTGTTTGCCTCCGAGGTCTACAAGAAGGAGTTCTCGAAGTGGGTGGGGCGTCTGGATATTCCCGACCTCTCGTTCAGGAGTTTCGTGCCGCAGCTGTCGCTGCCGCATGTGTTGCAGCAAAACGGCTACCGCACCGCCGCGAAGGTATCGCTGCCGGTGCTGAACCCGCTGTCGCACCTGAATCGTCATTTCGACGACTACAAGCTGATGGCCGGCCACAACGACTTTGGCGGCATGGTGAAAGAGATCGAGTTCGATGCAGACGAACCCTCTTTCTACTTTCTCAACCTCGGCGAGACCCACTATCCGTACATGCTCGACGCCGGGAGCCTGCCGCATATCTCCGGCGTGCACGGCGTGTTCAAGCGCATGGACGACGACCTTGGCCAGCAGACCGAGGAGCAGTTCTTCGACGCGCGCCAGATGCTGGACCTGCATGCCCAGCAGGTGCGCACCGTCGAGCATGTCGACAGCATTCTCGAAGGCCTGATCGAGAAGGCGCCGGTCGGCACACATTTCATCATCACCGCCGATCACGGCGAATGCTTCGGCGAGGGTGGCTTCTTCGGGCACGGCCCCATCGTCCACGAGAAAGTCATGGAAGTGCCCTTTCTCGAGGGGCGCAAGCGGTAGAGCGGCAAGCAGCGGCCAAGGATGGCGCGCTGGAAAAGTCAGGGAGTGACGCGATGAAAACAGATCCATTTGAAATCCTGGCGATGAGTCCAGGCGGCAGCTGTTCGCTGGAGCTGGCCCGCGCGGCCACGCAGGCCGGTGCCGTCGGCATGCTCGACTTTCAGGCCTGCGACGCCGCACTGGCCGATGCCGGCTGGATGCAGTTGCTGGAATCCCTGCCGATCGAGGGCAGGCCGGGGTTCCGCGTGCACAGCGGCCAGCATGCCCTCGCTGAAACCCTGCTGCGCGCCGCAACCGGCCGTGCAATCACCGTCGTGGTCGCAGGCGACAGCGCCGCGCTGCAGACCTTTGCCGACCGCGTTGCCAAGCCGCACCAGCAACGCTGGCTGGCGGAAGTCACCCGTGCCGATGGGCTGGATGCACTGCCGCCGCAGTTCGATGGACTGGTCGCCCGCGGTCACGAGGCGGGCGGCTGGGTGGGTGAGGACACCAGCTTCATCCTGCTGCAAAAACTGCTGGCGAGAACCAAGCAGCCAGTCCTGGTGCAGGGCGGCATCGGTGTCGGCACCGCTGCCGCCTGCCGCGCGGCCGGGGCTGCGGGCGTGGTGCTCGACGACGCGCTGCTGCTGCTCGCCGAATCGCCGCTGACACCTGCGCAGCAGACCGAACTCGGCCGCCTGAACGGCGTCGAGGCCAGACTGTTCGGCGAACTGGCCGGCCAGCCGCTGCGCGCCTACGCACGCGCCGGCTCGCCGCTGCTCAAGGCCGCAGAGGATCTTGGTCGCAGCGCCGATACCGGCGCGCTGCACATCGCGGACTGGGCCGGACAGCTGTCCGCCCTGTGCGGCTGGGCCGCGGACGGCAGCCAGCTGCTGCCGATCGGCCAGGCGATCGGCTTTGCCGCCCAGTACCGCCGCGACTACGGCGGCGTCGGCCAGCTGATCCGCGCCCTGCGCAAGGCCAGCGTGCAGCAGCTTGAGCAGGCCGTGAGGCTCGCCACGATGGACGAGAGCAGTCCGCTCGCGGTCTCGCACGGCACCCGCTTTCCGCTGGCGCAGGGGCCGATGACGCGCGTCTCCGACTCGCCTGCGTTTGCTGCCGAAGTCGCCAGGGCCGGCGCGCTGCCCTTCCTCGCCCTCGCCCTTTCGCGCGGGCCGCAGGTACTGGAGATGCTGCAAGCCACCCGGGCGCTGCTCGGCGATGCGCCCTGGGGGGTGGGCATGCTCGGCTTTCTGCCGCAGGCACTCCGGCAGGAGCAGTGCGAGGCGATCTGGCAGTGCAAGCCGCCGTTCGCGCTGATTGCCGGCGGTCGCCCGGATCAGGCTGCCGAGTTCGAGATGCGCGGCATCGCCACCTACATCCATGCGCCCGCACCGGCCCTGCTCAAGCTGTATCTGGAACAGGGCGCGCGCCGCTTCGTGTTCGAAGGCCGCGAATGCGGCGGCCATGTCGGGCCGCTGGCCAGCTTCCCGCTGTGGGAGCAGACGTGCGAGGTGCTGCTCGCCCACACGCCGAAAGGCGCGGACCGGACCGTGCATGTGCTGTTCGCCGGCGGCATCCACGACGCGCGCTCCTCGGCGATGGTGGCGGCGATGACGGCACCGCTCGCCGCACGCGGCATGAAAGTGGGTTGCCTGATGGGCACGGCCTATCTGTTCACCCGCGAGATCGTCAGCGCCGGTGCCATCGTCGAAGGCTTCCAGGCCGAGGCCATCGCCTGCACGCGGACCATGAACCTGGAGTCCGGCCCCGGCCATGCGAGCCGCTGTGTCGACACCAAATTCGCACACGACTTCTACGCCGAACGCCGCCGCCTGCTGAAAGAAGGCCGGAGCAGCGAGGAAATCCGCGACGCCCTGGAAGACCTCAACCTGGGCCGTCTACGCATCGCCAGCAAGGGGGTGAACCGCGCCGACGACGGCAAGATGGTTGCAGTCACCGACGCGCAGCAGCACCGCGACGGCATGTACATGATCGGCCAGGTCGCCACCCTGCGCGATGCGCCATTGAGCCTCGAAGCCCTGCATCTGGAGGTGACCCGCGGCGCGCAGGCCCTGCTCGCGGCAGGCCTGCCTGCGGTGCCGAAGCCCGAACAGAAACCCAGTGATATCGCCATCATCGGCATAGGCGTGGTGCTGCCCAAGGCCGATGACGCCGACCAGTACTGGCGCAATGTGCTGAACAAGGTCAGCGTGCTGCGCGAGGTGCCGGAGTCACGCTGGGACTGGAAGCTCTACTTCGACGAGAACCCCAAGCAGCGCGACAAGGTGTATTCCAAGTGGGGTGGGTTCCTCGACGAGATCAGCTTCGACCCGACCCGCTTTGGCATTCCGCCGAAGTCGATGAAGTCGATCGACCCCTTGCAGATCCTCACGCTCGAAGCCGCCAGCCGGGCTCTCGCCGATGCCGGCTATGCCCAGGGCGGCTACGACAGGGAGAACACTTCCATCGTGCTCGGCGCCGGTGGCGGTGCGGGCGATCTCGGCACCCAGTACGCGCTGCGCGCCGAGCTGCCCCGCTTCGTCGAACACCTCAGCGATCAGGTCTGGGATCGCCTGCCGGAATGGACCGAGGAATCCTTCGCCGGAACCCTGCTCAACGTCGCCGCCGGAAGGGTCGCCAACCGCATGGATTTCGGCGGCATCAACTTCACCATCGACGCCGCTTGCGCCTCCTCGCTGGCGGCGATCAGCGTCGCCGTCAACGAGCTGGAGAGCGGCCGCAGCAATGTGGTGCTTGCCGGCGGTTTCGACACCACCCAGTCCGCATACGCCTTCATGGCGTTTGCCAAGACCTCGGCGCTCTCCCCCACCGGCCAGTCGCGCACCTTCGACCAGGCGGCCGACGGCATCGCCATCTCCGAGGGGGTGGCGATGGTGGTGCTCAAGCGGCTGGCCGACGCCGAACGCGATGGTGACCGCATCTATGGCGTCATCAAGGCCGCTGCCGGATCTTCCGACGGCAAGGCCCTCGGCCTCACCGCGCCGCGCAGCGAGGGCCAGGTGCGCGCCCTCGACCGCGCGTACGCCAAGGCCGGCTTTTCGCCGGCCACGCTGGGCCTGATCGAGGCGCACGGCACCGGCACGGCAGTGGGTGATCGCGCCGAGGCACAGACCATCTGCCGCACGCTCAACGACAGCGGTGCGGCGGCCAGGAGCGTCGCGCTGGGTTCGGTGAAAACCCTGCTCGGCCACACCAAGGCGGCGGCGGGTGTCTCCGGCATGATCAAGGTGGTGCTCGCCCTGCACCGCCGGGTGCTGCCGGCGCATGTCGGCGTCGACCGGCCCATCGAGCCGATTGCCGATGCCAACTCGCCGGTGATGCTGCTGAAAGAGCCGCGCCCCTGGCTCGCGCACCCGGACCATCCTCGCCGGGGCGCAGCCTCGGCATTCGGCTTCGGCGGTACCAACTTCCACGTGGTGCTGGAGGAATACCGCGGTCAACCGGCGCCCGCCGGCGCTGATCGCTGGCCGCAGGAGCTGTGCCTGTTCAGGGCGACAAGCCCTGCTGCGCTGATCGAGCGCCTGGAACATCTGCTGCCCGCCCTTCGCCAGTCCGACCGGCTGCATCTAGCCGAACTCGCCTTTTCGCTGGCCCGCGAAGTGGAGGGCCTGGGGGTGCAGCCGGTGTCGGCTGCCATCGTCACCGCCAGCGCCGCAGCGCTCGCCACCGACATCGAGACCCTGCTCGCCCAGCTGCGCGGCAATGGCCGTCCGCTGCCGGCCCACATCCGCTGCAACACCGACAGTTCCGCCTGCGCCGGCGCCATCGCCTTCCTGTTTCCCGGCCAGGGCGCGCAGCACCTGAACATGGGTCGCGAGACGGCGCTGTACTTCGATGAGCTGCGGGAGGCTCTGGAGCTGGCGGACCGCACGCTCGCTGGGGAATATCCGCGGCCACTCTCGAACTATCTGATGCCTGCCGCCGCCTTCGACGAGGCGACCGAGGCCACGCAGTCCGCAGCCCTCACCGATACCCGCATCGCCCAGCCCGCCATCGGCGCGCTGTCGCTCGGCTACCTGCGGCTCGCCCGCCGGCTGGGCTTGCAGGCCAGCGCCGCCGCCGGCCACAGCTACGGCGAATATGCGGCATTGATGGCCGCCGGCGTGCTCTCCGCCGCAGATTATCTGAGGCTCTCGGCGGCGCGCGGCCAGGCGATGGCGCTGGCCGCCCGTACCGGCGTGGCAGGCGGGATGGCGGCAGTGCAGGGGCGTCGCGAGCAGATCACCGAACTGATCAGCGGCTTCGCCGGCGTCATCATCGCCAACCACAACACCCCGGAGCAGAGCGTGATCTCCGGCCCGCTGGCGGCGGTCGGGAAAGCGGCCGAGAAGCTCACCCAGGCGGGGCTGAAAGCGACCCTGCTTTCGGTCTCGGGAGCATTTCATACCGAGCTGGTGGCACCCGCCAAGCAAGCCCTGTCGGCGGCCATCAAGGCCACGCCTTTCGGCACCGCGGCACTGACGGTGTATTCCAACAGCAGCGCCCTGCCCTACCCCACCGACTCTGCGGCGATGCAGGCACAGCTCGACGCCCATCTGCTCAGCCGTGTCGAGTTCGTGCGCGAACTGGAAGCCATGCACGCGGCGGGCTGCCGGGTGTTCCTGGAGCTGGGACCCAAGAGCCTGTGCACCAACATGGCCCGGCAGACGCTGGCCGGCAAGGCCGCGCTGACGGTATCGCTAGACGGCCAGGGCGGCGGCCTGCGCGGCCTGCTGTCGGGCCTGGCCGAGCTGTTCGTCGCCGGTGTGGCCTGGCAGCCGGCGGCGCTGTTCGCGAGACGCGAACTGGCCCTGCGCGATCTCGCCGAGGTGCTGGCCCGTGGTCGCGCGCCGGTGCTCCCCGATCACACCTGGATGGTCAGCGGCGGCTGCGCCCGGCCTCTTTACGACCGGGTAGTGCGGACCGGCCTTGCCCCGGCGCTCACCGCTGCCAGCCGCGCCGCCGCGCAGGCCGCGCAGATCGCCGCACTGACGCCGCCACCCCAGCTGGTCACCGTGTCCGCGCCGCAGTCTGCTGCGCCGCCACCGGCGGTGGCCTTCGGCAGCGAGGCCCTGGTCGCCTACCAGCAGACCATGCGGCAGTTCCTCAGCTTGCAGGAGCGCGTCGTGCAGCAGTTTCTCGGCGGCGGCGCCGCTGCCATACCGGCCGCGGCGGCGGTTGCCGACATCGCAGTGGCGCGCATGCTGCCGAATAGCGCGCTGCCCGAAACGGCGATACCCGCGCCGGCACCTGCGGCGCGGCCGCCAGAGCCGGTTGCTGCCGCAGTCCCGGCCGCGACACTGGACGCTGCCGGGCTGCTGCTGGGCATCGTTGCCGAACGCACTGGCTATCCCACCGAGATGCTCGGTATAGACGCCGATCTGGAAGCCGATCTCGGCATCGACTCCATCAAGCGCGTCGAGATAATCGGCGCCCTGCGCAAGGCTCTGCCGACCACGCTCGGCGAGGCCATGCAGGCGCAGATGGAGCGTTTCACCAAGGCCAGGTCGCTGGCGGCCATGCTCAGCGCGCTTTCGGCCCTGCAGGACGCATCCGCAACTGCTGCCAGCACGGTCGCCGCTGCCGCCGCTGCGGTCAGTCCCGGCGCGCTGCCGGTGGCGGTTGATTGCCGCAGCCTGCTGCTCACCATCGTTGCCGAACGCACCGGCTACCCCACCGAGATGCTCGGGCTTGACGCTGATCTCGAGGCCGATCTCGGCATCGACTCCATCAAGCGCGTCGAGATCATTGGTGCGCTGCGCAAGGCGCTGCCGGCTGCCACCGCCGAGGCCATGCAGGCGCAGATGGAACGCTTCACCAAGGCCAGATCGCTGGCCGCCCTGCTGCAGCAGCTCGCCGATCTGCAGGCAGTGGCGGCGCCAGCCGTCGAGACAAGCCCTGTCGTCCCCGCGCCAATGCCGGGCGTGGTCGTCTCCGGCAAGCCGCTCGCCCGCTATGTGATCCAGCCCCGTCCGCAGCCGCTGGCGAAAGCCAGCCGCAGCCTGCGCGGCCTCGCCCTGCTGCTGGGCGAACCGGGCGGCGTGGTGGAGGCACTCGGCGAGCAGTTGCAGGCTGGCGGCCTGACGCCCGTCGTCATCGCCGCCACTGATCGGGCCGGCATCGATGCCGCCGTGGCGGCCGCGCGCACGGCGCATGGGCCCGTGACGGCGGTGCTGGGCCTGCACGGCCTCAGCCGCGGTGCTGCCAGCAGCCTTGCCGAATGGCGCGGCGCCTGGCAGCGCGAGGTGCTCGGTTTCTTTCACGCCCTGCAGTCGCTCGGCGATGAGCTCGCCACGGCGCGGGTCATCGCCGCCAGCCGGCTTGGCGGCCGCTTCGGCCGCGACAGCAGCGGCGCCGGTCAAGCCACCGGTGGCGCTGCCAACGGCATGCTCAACTGCCTGCGCCACGAGTATCCCAAGGCCTGCCTGCGCGCTGTCGATTTCGATGGTCAGACCGATGCCGAGATCGCGCTCAGACTGACGCAGGAACTGTTCGCCGATGACCCGGCGCACGAAGCTGGATATGTCGGCACCACCCGCTACGGCAGCGTCACCGCCGCGCAGGCACTGCTGCCGAGGCCCGCCACTGCGGCAGTGCAGCCCGCAGGCGATTGGGTGGTGCTCGCCACCGGCGGCGCGCGCGGCATCACCGCCGGAATTCTCGAAGCGATGGCCCTGCCTGGTATGCGACTGGTGCTGCTCGGCCGCACTGCTGCACCTGCCTCTGAGAGTGCTGATACGGCCAAGCACAGCGACGCAGCGGCTTTGAAAAAGGCGCTGCTCTCCATGCGCATTGCACGCGGCGAAAAGCCGAAGCCGGTCGAGATCGACCGCGAGGTCGGCAAGCTGATGATCGACCGCGAGATCCGCGACAACCTCGCGCGGCTGGCGGCGACCGGAGCCATCGTCGACTACCAGGCCTGCGATGTGCGTGACCAGGCGAGCTTTGCCGCGCTGATCGACTCGCTCTACGCCGCCCATGGCCGCATCGACGCGGTGCTGCACGCCGCCGGCGTGATCGAGGACAAGCTGCTGGCGGACAAGACCGCGGAGTCCTTCGAGCGCGTGCTGGGCACCAAGCTCGATGCCGCCTTCGTGCTCTCGCAAAAGCTCAGGCCGGAAACGCTAAGGACGCTGACTTTCTTCACTTCGGTCGCCGGCCGCTACGGCAACCGCGGCCAGAGCGACTATGCCGCCGGCAACGAGGCGCTCAACCGCCTCGCCTGGCAGCTGCACCGCCAGTGGCCCGAGGTGCGCGTGCGCGCCATCAACTGGGGGCCCTGGGATGCCGGCATGGCAAGCGAAGGCGTGAAGGCCGCACTCAGGGAGCGCGGCATGGAGCCGATTCCGCTCGCCGAGGGTTGCCGCTTCTACCTGCAAGAACTCGCCTATGCCGCAAGCGACCAGGTCGAGGTAGTCGCCGGTGCCGGCCCCTGGGGTGATGAGGCCATCACCCTGCCCGACCACGACCCTGCGGCGCCGCGCTTGACCAGCTCGCGCATCGTCCAGGCGCTTCGGGTCGGCGCCGGCGGCACCGTGCTGGCGGAGGCGCTGTTCGACCCCGCTGCCGACGGCCTGGAAGTGCACACGTTGGCCTCGGCGCTGCTCGCCGAATTCGCCAGCCTCGGCTGGCCGCAATGGCAGCTGCGCGAATTGTGCGAACTGCGACTCGAAGGTCTCGCAGAGACCAGCGGCCCAGTGCAGCTGAGCGCGCGTGCCGCCAGCCATTCCGAGCCGGGCGTGCAGTCGGTCACTGTCGAACTGCTGGCCCTCGGCGGCGGGAAGCCGCTGGCGCGCGCCACGGCGGTGCTGGTGCCGAAGCACGGCGCAGCCACCCCGGCGGGAGTGCCGGTGCGCACCCAGCAGAGCAAGGCCGCCTGAGCAGACCATGAGCACGCCCAAGCCCCAGCCACTCGACATCGCCATCATCGGCCTGTCGGCCTGCTTCCCGGGTGCCAAGGATGTACAGGCCTACTGGCGCAACATTCTCGGCAAGGTGGACTCGGTGGCGGATGCCGACCCGGAATGGGTAGGGCCGTACTTCGAGGCATCGGTCAATGGTTCAGCCAGCGCCGACGACCGCATCTACACCACCAAGGGCGGCTTTCTGCGCGACTTAGCCCAGGTCGATCCGCAGAGCTTCGGGGTGATGCCCAACGTCGCTGCGGGCAGCGACCCGGATCATTTGCTGGCGCTGCAGTTTGCCCGCGATGCACTGGCGGATTCCGGCTATCTCGACAAGCCTTTCAACCGCCAGCGGGCGGGCGTCATCCTCGGCCGCGGCACCTACGGCAACAAGGCGCTCGGCAGCTCGATGAGCCGCAGCCTGTTTCTCGACCAAGCGATGGACTTCGTGCGGGCGCTGCGCCCCGATTTCGAGGAACACGAAGTCAAGGCACTGCAGGCGGTGCTGAAGACTCAGCTGATGCCGTTCCAGGCCGAGCACATCGGCGTGCTCACGCCCAATGTCATCGCAGGCCTCATCGCCAACCGCCTCGACCTGATGGGGCCGAGCTGCATTGTCGATGCCGCCTGCGCCTCGACGCTGATCGCCGTCGAGCAGGCGGTGCGCGAGCTGGAGTCCGGCCGCTGCGACCTGATGATCACCGGCGGCATCCACGCCCACACGCCGCCGCAGATCTTCATCCAGTTCTGCCGCATCAACGCACTCTCGCGAGACAAGATCAGGCCGTTTCAGAAAGGTAGCGAAGGCACGCTGCTGGGCGAGGGCGTGGGGCTGATGGTCCTGAAGCGCCGCGCCGATGCGGAAGCGGATGGCGACCGCATCTATGCGGTGATCCGCGGCATCGGCACCGCCAGCGACGGCAAGGCCAAGGGACTGCTCGCACCGCGGCTAGAAGGCGAGGTGATGGCGGTACGGCGCGCCTACGAATCGAGCGGCATCGATCCCGACACCGTCGATCTCATCGAGGCGCACGGCACCGGCACCAGCATCGGCGACCGCACCGAGATCGAGTCGCTGAATACGGTGTTCGGTGGCCGTGGCCCCGGCCCGCAGATCGGCATCACCGCAGTGAAATCCATGATCGGCCACTGCATGCCCGCCAGCGGTGCGGCAGCCCTCATCAAGACTGCGCTGGCGCTGCACCACAAGGTGCTGCCGCCGACGCTCTGCGACGAACCTGACCCCACGCTGGGGCTCGACAAGACGCCGTTCTACCTCAACACCGAGACCCGCCCCTGGGTGCATGGCAAGCCGCATCCGCGTCGCACCGGGGTGAATGCCTTTGGCTTTGGTGGCATCAACAGCCACTTCATTCTTGAGGAATATGTCGCAGCGCCAGCCTTGGTCGGCGATCACAAACCTCATTCGCCGCGGCCGATGGCGGCGCTGCACGGCCCCGCCAACTCCGAGCTGATCGTGCTCGCCGCCGAGAGCGCGATCGCACTCGCGGCCAAGGCCCGGCACGCTCTGGCGCATCTGCAAGGCGCAGCACCCGTCACGCTCGACGAGATCGCGCTCGCCGCCAGTATCGAGGCGCTCGGCACGCACCGCCTCGCCATCGTCGCCAGCGATGCCGCCGACCTCATCAAGAAGCTCGACACTGCCATCGAGAAACTGGTGGATGTCGATCTCGCACCGTTCAAGACCCGCAATGGCATCCACTACGGCGCCGGTGCAGCCCCCGGCAAGCTCTGCCTGCTGTTCCCCGGCGAAGGCTCGCAGTACCCGGACATGCTGGGCGATCTGGCGGTCAACTTCCCCGCCGTGCGCGACTGGTTCGACTTCATCGAGCACAACGCCATCGCGCGCGGTTCGCCACCGAGAGCGCAGGTCCTGTTCCCGGCACCGAACGGCCTCGATGCCGGGCAGCGCAGCGCGCTGGAAGACCGGCTGTATGAAATGGACATCGCAGCCGAGAGCGTGTTCGCCGCCAACATGGGCCTGCACGCGCTGTTCACGCAGCTGGGCTTCGCACCCGATGCGCTGCTGGGCCACTCCACCGGCGAGAACTCGGCGCTGACGGCAGCAGCCGTCAACAAGGTGCGGTCACGCAGCGAGATCGCGCGCATCATCACCGATCTGAACGCGATCTACCGCAAGCTCGAAGCGGCCGGGCAGATTGCCGAAGGTACGCTGCTGACGGTGGGCGGACTCAGTGCCGAACTGCGCAGCGCGCTGCTGCAACAACTGAAGGCACCCGGCAGCGCCGTGCAGCTCGCCATGGACAACTGCCCGAACCAGCTGGTGCTGTTCGGCAGCAGCGAGGCGACCGGCCTGCTCAAGGAAGAACTCTCCGCCGCCGGCGCGCTGTGCGCCCTGCTGCCCTTTGGTCGCGCCTACCACACGCCGCTGTTCAGGCCGCTGGCCGATGCTTTCCGCGCCTACTTTGCCGGCCTCGAAGTGGGGCCTGCAAGCACCGCGCTGTACAGCGCGTGCAGTGCCGGGCCCTTCCCCGCCGATGCCGACGGCATCCGCGAACTGTGCTGCGCGCAGTGGCAGAACCCGGTGCGTTTCACCGAGACCATCGAGCGGCTGTATGCCGACGGCGTGCGGGTGTTCCTGGAAATCGGCCCCAGCGGCAATCTCACCTCCTTCGTCGGCGACACGCTCAAGGGCAAGCCAGATGTGCTGGCACTCGCCAGTAACAACCGCCGCAAGTCCGGCGTGGCGCAGCTGCATGCGACCCTGGCACAGCTGTTCGTGGCGGGCGTGCCGTTCGCGCCACAGGCCCTGTTCACACAGCGCGCGATTGCACCTCTGGCCCTGATGACGGCGCCGCGCGCGGCCGGAAAGCCGCGCCTGCAACTCAAGCTCATCACGCCAACGCTGACCCTGCCGGAGGCCTTCCGCAAGCCGCTGCCCAAGCTGGTCGAGCGGGCGGTGGAAACGGTGAAGCTGCCTGCTGCGTCGCCTGCACTGGCCACACTCTCGGCCATGCCGACATCGACGATCTCGTCCGACCCCCGCATGGCCGCACTCAAGGCGCACTTCAGCCTCATGCAGGAGTTTCTGGATAGCCAGGCGCGCGTGCTGGGGCTGGCAACGAATGCAGCGAGCGCACCCGTGCAAGCCACCAGCAGCAAGCCGCTCGCGGTCTTCCCGATGCTGGGCACGGTGATTGAGGAAACCACGACCCGCCTCGTCACCGAGCGCACCTTCGACATCGCGGAAGACCTCTTCCTGCGCGACCACGCGATCGGCGGCATGCCAACGCCGCGCGACCCCTCGCTGCTGCCGCTGCCGGTGATCCCCTTCACCTTCAGCATGGAGCTGGTCGCCGAGGCCGGTGCGCGGCTGCTCAATCGCCAGGGCTGGGTGGTGACTGCGATCGAGAACGCACGCGGCAGCCGCTGGCTCTCGCTCGATACGGGGCAGATTCCGCTGCGTGTCGTAGCCGAGCAGCAGAGCGCCAACGGCAAGGAGGCGCGCATTGCCTGCCGGGTGTTCCTGCGCGGCGAAGGCACCACGCCCGGCGGCCTCTTGGTGTTCGAGGCGCTGGTGGTGCTGGCCGCGTTCTACCCCGCCGCCCCCGCTCCGATGCCCTGGGCCGAGAGCGACAACCAAGCGCCGCGCCTGCACACCGCCGGGCAGGTTTACCGGAACGGCATGTTCCACGGCCCGCGTCTGCAGGGCTGCACCGCCGTGACTCGATGGGGGGCAAGGACGCGTCTTGAGGCGAGCACTGCTCGCCGCGCCCTTGCCCGTCCGGCAGGGATGCCGGACGCGGGGGTTGGCAAGGAGAGCGACCGTCTCGCCATGGATGGCCAGTCCAACATCACCGACGAAGGCCATATGGAGGCGGAAATCACCGCCATTCCCACCCAGGACTATTTCGCCAGCACGCAGCCGCAATTCCAGTTCGATGCCGCAGCACTCGATGCAGCGGGCCAGATTGCCGGTTTCTGGCTGCGCGAACGCTATGCCGAGGTACGCAACTGCTTCCCTTTTCGGGTTCGTGCACTAAGGCTGTTCGCGCCGCCACCCGCAGCGGGGACCAAACTCAGCTGCCGGGGCGCGATTGCGATGCAGGGTGAGACCCAGCTCGAAGCGCGCTGGGATCTGTTCGGTGCCGACGGCCAGCTGGTCATGCAGGCAGAGGGCTGGGAAGACCGTGTGTTCGCGGTTCCGGATCGCTTCCATGCCTTTCGCATGAACCCCGATGCCGCACCGCTTTCGGCACCGGCGCTGGCAGATCGCCTGCCCGCCGAACTTTGCGTGCGCCGGCTGGAGCCGCTGCCCGAGGGCCTGCTCGACGAGGGCGGTGCCATCTGGAAGCGCGTGCTGGCGCACCTGATTCTCTCGTGTGCCGAGCGCGAAGCCTTCTACAAGCTGCCTGCGGCAGGCGAACGCCGCGAGGAGTGGCTGATGGGCCGCCTCGCCGCCAAGGATGCCGTGCGCGACTACCTGCAACGGCGCGGTGCGCCCGCGCTGGCGGCGGCCGATGTGGAGATTCTGGAAATGGCAGGCGGCAAGCCGGTGGTACGCATCGCGGCCCTGCCCGATCTCGTGCCGCCGGCACTCTCGCTCAGCCACAGCCAGCGCTGGGCTGTCGCGGTGGCCAGCGATGCGAGCGTCGCACTCGGCATCGACTACCAGCGCCCCGACCGGGTGCGGGGCGAGCACCTCATCCGCGGCGGCTTCAGTGCGGCCGAGCAGGCCCTGCTCGCCGTGCAGGAGCCAGAACGGAGCCAGCAGGCCATCGCCCTCTGGTGCGCAAAAGAAGCCGCCGCCAAGGCGGCCGGTACCGGGCTGGAAAGCCGCCCACTCGACTGGCTCGTGGTCGCTGCCGGTCTCGACCTGCGTGGCGGCGCACCGGCTGTGGCCCGCGTGCGGCATGGCAGCAGCGACTACGACTGCGCCCTGCACTTCGAGACCGATGGCGCGGTGATCGCGCTCTGCGTCACTACCGCCAGCGTGCCAACCGCTGCCTTCACCCACTGATCCCCACGGAGACCCCGCCATGACCACCACCCTATTCATCGGCCTCGACGGTTGCACTTTCACAGTGCTCGACCAGATGGTGAGCGACCTGCCCGGCGAGGGCGTGACCATGCCGTTCATGAAGTCGCTGATGGAGCGCGGCGTGCGCGCCAAGCTGCGCTCGACACCCAACCCGCTGACGCCGCCGGCTTGGACCTCGATCATGACCGGCAAGGGCCCGGGCGAGCACGGCGTGTTCGACTTCATCCGCGCCGAGGACAACGGCGGCGAGGTCTACTGGACGCTCTACGATGCGCGCGACATCGGTAGCGAGACCATCTGGTCAATCGCCTCGCGCAAGAACAAGTCGGTCGCTGCGCTCAATTTTCCGCTTACCGCACCGGCACCGGAAGACCTCAAGGGATCGATCGTCCCCGGCTTCATTCCGGCCAAGCACCTGCGCCGCAACACCCACCCGCGTGAACTGTTCGAGCGCATCAAGTCCGAGATTCCCGGCTTCGACCCCAAGGAGCTGGCCTGGGATTTCGACAAGGAAAAGCAGGCGATGGAATCGCTTAGCGCCGAGGAGACCGCGAAGTGGGTGCGCTACCACCTGCCGCGCGAGGAGCAGTGGTTCAAGGTCGCCGAATTCATTTTGAAGAACGACAAGCCGGACCTGATGGCGGTGATGTTCGACGGCACTGACAAGATCCAGCACCAGGCCTGGCCCTGGCTGGATCAGGCGCTACTGCCGAAAAACCCGCAGGGCCACGACAGGGAGATGCGCGAGGTCTGCCTGGAATACTTCCGCAATGTCGATGGCTACATCGAAAAACTGATGGCGCTGGCCGGGCCCGATGCACAGGTGTTCTTCGCCAGCGACCACGGCTTCACTGCCTCGACCTTCGTGCTGCGCATCAATACCTTTCTCGGTGAGAAGGGCTATCTCAAGTGGGCCGAGAACGACGGCAGCGAGCAGGCGCAGCGCCGCGAGGCCAGCGACTTCGCCAACCTCGACTGGGCACACACCACCGCCTACTGCCGCACACCGTCATCGAACGGCATCCACATCCGGGTAGCCGCCAAGCCCGGTGATTCGGGCATAGACCCCAAGGACTACCTCCCCTTCCGCGACCAGCTGATCGCCGACCTGATGGCGCTCCGCGATCCGGATACCGGCGAGCCGGTGGTGGTGGATGTACTCAAGCGCGAGGAATGGTTTCCGGGCCGGCACATGCGGCGCGCCTGCGATCTCACGCTGGTGCTGCGCGATCATGGTTTCGTGTCGATCCGCAATTACTCGCCAGTGGTGGTGCAACGCCCGCAGGCGGTCGGCACCCATCATCCGGACGGCATCTTCATGGCGGTCGGTCCCGGCATCCCTGCCGCCGGCATGGTAGGCACCCGGCAGATCGTCGATGTCGCCCCGACCCTGCTCTACAGCGCCGGCCTGCCGGTGCCCTCGGACTTCGAGGGGGTGGCGGTCGAAGCTTTTTTCACCGCCGAGCAGCTCGCCGCGAAGCCGGTGAAAAAAGGGGCCCGCACCCGGCTCACCGAGCGCCGCGCGCTGGGGCAGGAGATGGATGCGGGCGAGAAGCAGCAGATCATCGAACAGCTGCAAATGCTCGGCTACATGGAATGACAGCCCATGAATAAAGCCACTGCGCCGGGTTGTCGCGGCATCATGCGGTGCTCGCAATGCGCAGGCACTTCAGCGCGCTGCGCTTTCTGTGCGCCTGTTCCTTGCGTCAATCCATGCTCGCTACGCCCTCTGCGCAGGCTCTGCGCGTGACAGAAAACCTGCAAGCGCAAGGCCTGATGCTGGGCGCGCCGCCAGGCGCGCTCAGTGACCCGGCCTGCGGCATCGACGGCACGCTGGATTTCGAGCGGCCTGCGTATCCGTTCGGCCATCGCCTGAAAAACTGCACGCTGGGCGCTTTCAGCTACTTCAATGCTGCCGGCCGGAGCAGCGCCTATGCAACCCGCTTCGGGCGCTATGTGCAGGTCGGCGAGTCCTGCATCTTCGGGCCACCGGAGCACCCGATGGATGGTTTCACCACCCACCCCTTCGCCTATACCCGGCCGGCCGAGATGCCCCATATGTACCGGCTGCCGGAGTTTGCGGCACTGGCTCCGCCGGCCACTGCGGGGCCTTCCTGGGCGGCGACACACCATGCCGAAACGGTAGTCGGTCACGAGGCGTACTTCGGCGCCGGCTGTTTCGTGCGGCGCGGGGTGACCATCGGCGCGGGCGCGGTGATTGGCGCGGGCAGCGTGGTGACCCGGGACATCCCCGCTTTCAGCGTCGCGGTCGGCAACCCCGCCCGGGTGATTCGCCTGCGCTTTGCCGAAGCCCTGGTCGAGCGCCTGCTGAAGCTGCAATGGTGGCGCTACGACCTTGCGCCGTTCAAATCCCGGCTCGATTTCACCCAGGTGGAAGCCACCCTCGCCGCGCTCGAACGCGGTCAGGCCGATGGCAGCCTGCGTGCGCTGCAAGTCGCCGGCTATCGCCTCCGCCGCCAGGCCGATGGCCGGCTCGAGCTGGCGGCGCTGCCGGAACCCCTGTACTTCCCCTGACCCCAACCCCAACCCGCCATGTCCACCACCAGCGATGCGCTTCTCAAGCCCCTGATCGCCCTGCTCGAAGACTTCACCCAGGACTGGGATCACAGCTTCGAGGGCACCATGAGCCGCTCCACGCGGCTGTTCGCCGACTTGGGTTTCGAGTCGATCGACATCATCCAGCTGGCCGTCGCGATCCAGGAGGAGGTGCTTCGCAAGCGGGTGGCTTTCGACCAGCTGCTGATGCGCGACGGCCGCTATGTGGATGATCTGTCCATCGGCCAGATCGCCGACTTTCTCGCCGACGCGGGCTAATGCCATGGCCTTTGCCGAGGTCAATGGCAGCCGCCTGGCCTGGCAGCAGCTGGGCGAGGGACCGGACCTGATCTTTCTGCACGGAGTGGCCGCCAACCGTGCGTTCTGGTTTCCGCTCGCCATGCAGTTCGCTGCGCGCTGGCGGGTGACGCTGTTTGACCTGCGCGGTCACGGCTACAGCGAGCGCACACCGAGTGGTTATGCAAGCGCCGACATGGGCCGCGACCTGCTGGGGCTGATGGATGCACTGGATATCGCCGCGGCCAGCGTCGTCGGCCACAGTTACGGCGGCGGCGCGGCGCTGGAGGCTGCTGCGGTTGCCCCCCGCCGTTTCAGAAAACTCGCGCTCGCCGATGTGCGCGTGCAGCGCCTGCAGGCCGAAATGCGGCTGGCTGATCTTGATCAACGCTCCGGGTTCGAGCAGGCGCTGGTGGAGCGTGCCGGCGGGCCGGATACCCTGGCGAACGAAACCCAGATCGGCTTCCGGTTTCTGGAAGCCTCGGCGCGGCTCAAGGTGAGGGGTGACGCCGCTGGCGGCAGCGACGAGTTCATCCCTTTTGCTGAAGGCAGCGGCGCCATGCGCGCCGCCAGAAGCTGGCTGGCCCTGCTCGATGAGACCGCCGCGCGCCAGGAGTTTCCGCAGCCCGGCGCCACCGAAGCCCAGCTCGGCGGCGTCGCGGTACCGACTCTGCTGCTCTATGGCGAACGCTCGCGATGCTGGCCGTCGGCACTGGCGCTGGCGGCACTGCTGCCAGACAGCCGCACGGTGAGCGTGCCCCAGGCGGGCCACTTCTTTCCGATCAGCCAGACGGCATTCACGCTGGCTGCCCTGAGGGATTTTCTCGAAGTTTCAGGCCCCCGGACCTCGCCATGAATATCCGCCATGGCCTGCTGGTGCTGGTGCTGGCGCTGCCTGTGCTCACCGCCGCGGCCGGCGCGCCGTCCGTCGGTGTCAGCCGCGGCACGCTGGGGGACGGCGAGCGGCAACGCAGCTACCGCCTGTTCATCCCGCAGGGCCTGGACGCTGCCACTGCCGCACCGCTGGTGATTGCCCTGCACGGCGGCCTGGCTACCGGCGAGATCTTCGCCCGGCAAACCGGCTTCGATGTGGTGGCGCAGGCCCGGGGCTTCATCGTCGCCTATCCCGATGGCCTGGGCCGGGTCTGGAATGCGGGCCGCTGCTGCGGCAACAGCCAGAGCGAGGACGTGGCCTATATCCGCGCGCTGGTGGCCGCGCTCAAGACAAGGCTGCGCATCGACGCCGGGCGCGTCTACGGCATGGGCTTTTCCAACGGCGCGATGCTCGCCCACCGCATCGCCTGCGAGGCGCCGGAGCTGTTCGCCGCCATCGCCCCGGTTGCCGGCGGCCTGATGGTGGACGTCTGCCGGTCGAGGACTGCGGTGTCGGCCCTGATGATCCAGGGCCGTCTCGATACCCGCATCCCCTGGGACGGCGGCCGCTTTGACGGCAGCTACCGGCCTTCGATGCAGGAAATGGTGACCCGCCTGGCCGGCCGCGGTGCGTGCAGCAGCGAGGTGAAACCGCTGCTGGATCAGCCCACTGCGCAGTGCTGGGAGCGGCGCAGTTGCGGCAGCGGCATCCAGCTGCAGTGGTGCGGTCTGCCGGGTGTCGGCCACCAGTGGGCAGGCGGCGTGACCTATTTCCCCCTGGTACTCGGCCCCAACACGGCGGCCTTCGATACCAGTGCGCGGATTGGTGCGTTCTTTCAAGCACTGCGGCCAATGACTCACTCGCATCATGCCCGCGAAGGCACCTCAAAGGAACCCAAATGACTTTCGAGCTCCAGCCCCGCCGCGCGCTCGCTGCCGCGCAGTTCGCAGCACTGCTGTTCACCCTGAGCGCCTGCGGCGCCACATCCACCGCCAACGGCGGCAGCGGCAGCCCGGCCAGCGGCACGGTACCCACGCCGCCGACCAGTAGCAATCCACTGGCGGCAAACCCGACGCTCAAGCGCGGCTGCGACTGGATACTGGCGTTCGACCCCAGCATCCCCGGTCTCGGCAACACCGCCTTCTCCGATACCAGCGTGCGCTACTGGATTGCCTACGTCGCGGCTGCCGTGCCGGCGGGCTCGGTGCTGCACATCGAAGGGCGCTACCCGCTGGCTCGTTACTCGTCGCTGAAAGTCCACGACGGCAATCTGCTGGTGCTCGACGGCCTGGCGGATTACCAGATCGCGCCCGACGCCGGGCAGGCGACTCCCTTCCTCGACATCACCACGCTGTACCCGAATGCCGTGTTCGGCGGGGGCTACCGCGTGCGTCTGAAGATCGGACAGGAGCTGCCCGCCCAGCGCGACCCCAATACCCTCTACCGCAAGCCACCAGGTGCGGCCGACAACGAGACCAGGCGCACCACGGCACTGGTCTACCGCAGCTATCTGCCCGCGGGCGACCGCACCGGCCAGGTGGGGCTGCCGCGACTGCGGCTGCAAACCGGCAACGGCGAACTGCCGCTCGCCAACGCCGAAGATGCGGCCGCCTGTGCAGCCATCGGCAGCCTGTTCTACCAGGATGGCGCCGCGCTGCCCGGTGCCACCAACGCGCTCGACCCGGTGCCGGCGCTGCCGAATCCAAGCTTCCAGAAATTCGACCCGACGCTGCTGCAAACCGCCAACACCGGGGTGGGCCTGAACACCGACAACGGCTTTTCCTACATCAAGACCGACAGGAACTACGGCGAACTGCTGCTGGTGCGCGGTCTACCGCCCAGCCATACCGCAGAAGCCGGCGCCGGCAACCCGCCGCAGGTGCGCTACTGGTCGCTGTGCCAGTACGGCTTCAACACCCTGAAAGTCTACGGCTGCGTGCCGGATCTGCTCAGCAACCGCGATGCCGACGGCCGCTACACGCTGGTGATCGCCAGCGATTCCAGCCCGCCGGCGCTGGCGACTGCGCAGCGGGGGTTCAACACCCTGCCGTTTGGGCCGGAGCGGCAGGGGGTGGTCACCCTGCGCGAATTGCTGGCGCACCCCAGCTTCAACGAAGCCATCGTCCGCACCTCTGCCGGCAGCGCAGGTGCCGCTGAGCGCGGCATCTACCAGCCGCAGGCCAGCTACTGCTCGCGTGCGGTGTTCAACCTCAACGCGGCACGGGGCGCGGCGGCGACCTTTGCCGCCTGTGTCGAATCGCGGCGCCTGCTGCCTGCGCCCTGAACGGAAGTGCCGGGGGCACACCGCCACGGCCCGGCCGGGAACGGCCCAGCCAGTGCCCAGCCGAAGAGGGTCAGGCCGCAAGATGCGCTTGCAGCCAGGCCACCAGCTCTGCCAGCACCTGGGCACGATCCGCCGGCAGTTCGTTGTAGATCTCGTGATAGAGCGCGGGATAAATCCTGAGCGTGACATCGGTTGAGGCAACCCCGTTTGCCACCGTCTCGCTGCCGGCAACGGCCGCCAGCTTGTCCTGGCCGCCGTGCTGCACCAGCAGCGGCAAACTGATGGTCGGCAGCAGCGCCGGCAGCCGCTTGATGAAATCGACCATCTCACCCAGCGAGCGCGCCGGCACCTTGCCGTGAGCGTTGAGCGGGTCGCTGGCGTAGGCCGCCACCATGCCGCTGTCGCGGCTGACCAGCGCAGGGTCGATGGCGGACAGCCCCAACCCGGGCGCCAGCAACGACAGCAGTCCAATGATCGGCCAGATCACCGGCGGCGCGCCGACGAGTGCAACCGCCGGGCCGGAGAGGATAAGCCCGGTCAAGCCCTCGCCGTGCCTGCTGGCAGTGCCGAGGGCCAGCGCACCGCCCATGCTGTGGCCGAGCAGGAACAAGGGCTGGCGGTGCTGTTCCTGCTTCACCCATCCAATGAAGGTGTGGATGTCGGCGATGGCATTGGCGAAGCGGTCGATCTGCGCCCGCGGCCCTTCGCTGCGGCCGTGGCCGCGATGGTCGAGCGCATACACCGCAAAGCCTGCAGCCACCAGGCTGGCGGCGACATGGGCGTAGCGGCCGCTGTGCTCGCCCAGTCCGTGCAGCAGCACCACGGCGGCACGGATGTCCTGCTGCGCAGGCAGCCAGGCCTGCCGATAAATGCTCAAGCCGCCAACGCCGGTGAAGCTGCCTTCCTGATGTTGCATGTCTGTCCCTGGTTTCCCGGTGAGCATGCCATTCCGGCGGGCTCGCTGGCAGCCTGGCCTAGCGGGGCCGATCTGCAGGCCAAGGCCTACGCGTGGCGGACGATGCATATCGCTTGCGGGCCACTTAGACTCGCAGATGTCCTCCACCGAGTCGGCAGCCTGCGCGCTGCATCGCCAAACCGGTATTCATGCCTAATCTCTGTACCGCAGCGCAGGTCGTCGCCAGCCTGAAACCGGGCATGACCGTCTATGTGCCGGGTGTCTCCGGCGAAAGCCTGGCGTTTCTCGACGCCCTGAAAGCCCGGCCCGAAGCTGCCGCTGGCGTGCGCTTCGTCGGCATGCATTTCCCCGGCATCAACCGCAGCGACTACCTGGGCCTGCACCTCGAGGCGCGGCAGCGTGCCTACGTGATGATGCCCGGCCTGCGCGCCGGCTTTGCCGATGGCCGCGCGGAACTGCTGCCGCTCGACCACCCCGGCATCTACCGCGACATCGCCCAGAATGTCGAGATCGATCTCGCCATTGCCCAGCTGACGCCACCCGATGCGCAGGGCAACTGCTCACTGGGTGTGAGCTACGACTTTCTGCCGGCCGCTTGGGCCAAGGCCCGGCGCCGAGTTGCGCACTTCAACCCCCACATGCCGCGCACCGCAGGCTCGTTCCGCGTCCATGTCAGCGAGCTGGATGCAGCATTCGAAGCCGACCATGCGCTAGTCGAGTACGACGGCGGCACACCCAGCGAGACCATGCTGAAACATGCGGCGCTGGTGGCCAGTCTGGTGCGCGACGGCGACACCCTGGAATTCGGCATCGGCAAGCTGCAGGTCGGCATTCTCGGCGCGCTCGCCAACCACCGTGAACTGCGGGTGTGGTCGGGCATGGTATCGCCACCGATTGTGCCGCTGCTGGACGCCGGCGTGATCCGTGGCAAGGCACAGGTCACCGGCGGAGTGGCGCTGGGTGACATGACTTTTTATGACCGCGTCGGCCGCGACGACAGCTTTCACTTCCGGCCGGTCAGCGAGACCCACGACGTGCTGAGGCTCGGCCTCATCAAGAATTTCTGCGCCATCAACTCGGCAGTGGAAGTGGACTTGTTCGGGCAGTCGAATGCGGACGCGCTCGGCGGCAAGCTGGTGGCGGGTGTCGGCGGCCTGCCGCCGTTCGTGGCGGGTGCGCTGCTGTCGGAAGGCGGACGTTCCATCATCGCGCTGCCGGCTGCCACCGACGATGGGCGCTTCAGCCGTATCGTCGCCACCCTGGGCGAAAAGGGCCTCACTGCCCTGCCCCGCCATGTCGCTGATTACGTGGTCACCGAACATGGCATCGCCGCGCTGCGCGGGCTGTCGATCCATGCCAGGGCGGCAGCGCTGATCGCCATTGCCGCTCCCGCATTCCGCGAAACGCTGGCGCAGAAATGGGCCGAAATCGCCCAGCGCCTGTAAGTCAGCGGCACTGCGGCGCTAGCTGCATGCGCACCGACGCGGAAACGGCAATCGAAAGATAATTCGCGACACCATCAGGAACAATGCGGCACCGGAGTCCCCCCATGAACGACATGAGTTTCAAGAAGCCTGTGGTTTACAAGCCCGTCAACAAGGTGCGCTTCATCACCGCCACGGCACTGTTCGATGGTCATGACGCCGCCATCAACATCATGCGCCGCATCATCCAGGGCTCTGGCGCGGAGGTGATCCATCTTGGTCACAACCGCTCGGTCACCGAGATCGTCAACGCCGCCATCCAGGAGGATGTGCAGGGCATCGCCATCACCTCCTACCAGGGCGGGCACATCGAGTTCTTCAAGTACATGGTGGACCTGCTGCGCGAGAAAGGCGCCGGCCACATCAAGGTGTTCGGGGGCGGCGGCGGCGTGATTGTCGCCTCCGAAATCAAGGAGCTGATGGCCTACGGCGTGACCCGCATCTACGCGCCCGAAGACGGCGCGGCGATGGGCCTGCAGGGCATGATCAACGACCTGATCCAGTCCAGCGACTTTCCGGTGTCGCCGCTTGCCGCGCCGGCGGCGACGGCGCTGGCCGCCCTGCAGGGCGGCGATCACAAGACGCTGGCGCATGTCATCACCGCGCTCGAGAACGAGAGCTATCCCGACACCCTGCGCGCGCAGATCCGCGCGGCGGGCCAGGCCCTCACCACACCCGTGCTGGGCATCACCGGCACCGGTGGCGCGGGCAAGTCCTCGCTCACCGACGAGCTGGTACTGCGGCTGCGCATGGATCAGGCCGATCGGGTGAAGATCGCCATCATCTCCATCGACCCCTCGCGCAAGCGCACCGGCGGCGCGCTGCTGGGCGACCGCATCCGCATGAACGCCATCGAGTCGCCGCATATCTACATGCGCTCGCTGGCCACCCGCGAAGCCGGCACCGAACTCTCGGCAGCACTCCCCGACGTGATTGCCGCCTGCAAGCTGGCCGCCTTCGATCTGGTGATTGTCGAGACTTCGGGCATTGGTCAGGGCGATGCCGCCATCGTGCCCTTCGTCGATGCCTCGCTGTACGTGATGACGCCGGAGTTCGGTGCCGCCAGCCAGCTCGAGAAGATCGACATGCTCGACTTCGCCGACTTCATCGCCATCAACAAGTTCGACCGCAAGGGCGCTGAAGACGCGCACCGCGATGTGCGCAAGCAGTACCAGCGCAACCGCGAGCTGTTCATGCAAAGCCCCGACAGCATGCCGGTGTACGGCACCATGGCTTCGCGCTTCAACGACGATGGCGTCACTGCGCTGTATCAGGCACTGGCCGGGCATCTGCGCACGCTGGGCCTGAGTCTGCCGGAGGGCAGGCTGCCCAAGCCGGCCATCAAGGCCAGCACCCTGGGCCGTGCCGTGGTGCCGCCAGAGCGCGTGCGCTATCTGGCGGACATTGCCAAGACCGTGCGCGATTACCACCAGCAGGTCATGCAGCAATCACGCATCGCCCGCGAGCACCAGGCGCTGAAAACCAGCTTTGGCCTGTTCGAGAAGTCTGGCCTCAACATCGCGGACTTCGCCGACGCCATCGCCGGCAAGGACGCCGAGCTGAACGCCACCGCCAGGCGCTTGCTGGCGCAGTGGCCGAAGGATCAGATCGCCTATGCCCAGGACGAGTTCGTCAGCACCATCCGCGACAAGGAAATCCGCACCCGGCAGACCAGCGAGTCGCTCTCGGGCCTGAAAATCCGCAAGGTGTCGCTGCCGCGCTTCGAGGATGACGGCGAGACGCTGCGCTTTCTGATGAAGGAGAACCTGCCCGGCAGCTTTCCGTATACCGCCGGGGTGTTCCCCTTCAAGCGCGAGGGCGAGGACCCGACCCGCATGTTCGCGGGCGAAGGCGACGCCTTCCGCACCAACCGCCGCTTCAAGCGGGTGTCCGAAGGCATGCCAGCGCATCGGCTCTCCACCGCCTTCGATTCGGTAACGCTCTATGGCGGCGATCCGGATTTGCGGCCAGACATCTACGGCAAGATCGGCAACTCCGGAGTGTCGATCTGCACGCTCGACGACATGAAGGTCCTGTATTCGGGCTTCGACCTGTGTGCGCCGACGACGAGTGTGAGCATGACCATCAACGGCCCGGCGCCGATGATCCTGGCCATGTTCATGAACACTGCGATGGAGCAGCAGCGCGAGAAGTTCCGCGAGAAGAACCAGCGCGAACCGTCAGCTGAAGAAGACGCACAGATCAAAGCCTGGGCCAAGTCGAATGTGCGCGGCACCGTGCAGGCAGACATCCTCAAGGAAGACCAGGGCCAGAACACCTGCATCTTCTCCACCGAGTTCGCCCTCAAGATGATGGGCGATATCCAGCAGTATTTTGTCGACCACCGGGTGCAGAACTTCTACTCGGTGTCGATCTCGGGCTATCACATCGCCGAGGCCGGAGCCAACCCGATCAGCCAGCTCGCCTTCACGCTCTCCAACGGCTTCACCTATGTCGAGAGCTATCTGGCGCGCGGCATGAAGATCGACGACTTCGCGCCCAATCTCTCGTTCTTCTTCAGCAACGGCATGGATCCGGAATACACGGTGATCGGCCGCGTCGCCCGGCGCATCTGGGCAGTGGCGATGCGCGACCGTTACGGCGCCAACGAGCGGTCACAGAAATTGAAGTATCACGTGCAGACCTCCGGCCGCTCTCTGCACGCGCAGGAGATGAACTTCAACGACATCCGCACCACTCTGCAGGCGCTGATCGCGATCAACGACAACTGCAATTCGCTGCACACCAACGCCTACGACGAGGCGGTGACCACACCGACCGAAGAAAGCGTGCGGCGGGCGATGGCGATCCAGCTGATCATCAACCGCGAGTTCGGGCTGGCCAAGAACGAGAACTCGCTGCAGGGCAGCTTCATCGTCGACGAGCTGACCGATCTGGTGGAAGAAGCCGTGCTGAAGGAGTTCGAGGCCATCGCCTCACGTGGCGGCGTGCTGGGGGCCATGGAAACCGGCTACCAGCGCGGCAAGATCCAGGAGGAGTCGATGCACTACGAGCACATGAAACACGACGGCTCGATGCCGATCATCGGGGTGAACACCTTCCGCAACCCGAAGGGCGAGGAGGCAGCTGCCGTCATCGAGCTGGCCCGTTCGACCAACGATGAAAAGGACTCGCAGCTGCTGCGGCTGAAGCAGTTCCAGCAGGCTCACGCCAGCGAATCCGGCCCGATGCTGGAGCGCCTGCGTGATGCGGTGGTGGCCGACGACAATGTGTTCGCCGTGCTGATCGACGCCGTCAGAGTCTGCTCGCTGGGGCAGATTTCACAAACACTGTTCGAGGTTGGAGGAAGATATCGGCGCAACATGTAGTGCCGACCTGTCTCAAAGAAAAGCCCGCTGCAGCGGGCTTTTTTGTCAGTGGTCTCAGCGCCGCGGCAACATCCCCGGCGGCAGCTTGCCGGCCATGCTGCGCATCATCTTCATCATGCCGCCGCCGGCCATCTTCTTCATCATCTCGCGGCTCTGGTCGAACTGTCGCAGCAGCTGGTTGACGTTCTGCACCTCGACTCCCGAACCCTTGGCGATGCGGCGCTTGCGGCTGGCCTTGATGAGGTCGGGGAACTTGCGCTCCTGCGCGGTCATCGAGTTGATGATGGCGATGACGCGCCTGGCTTCCTTCTCGGGATTGACGTTCTTCAGCTGCGCCTGCATGGCCGCGCCACCGGGCAGTTTCTCGAGCATGGAGGCGATGCCGCCCATGTTCTGCATCTGCTGCATCTGCTCGCGGAAGTCCTCGAGATCGAAGCCCTTCTTCGACTTCATCTTGGCAGCAAGCTTGGCGGCTTTCTCCGCGTCCACCCGCTGCACGGTCTCCTCGATCAGGCCCAGCATGTCACCCTGGCCGAGGATGCGGGCGGCGATGCGGTCGGGGTGGAAGACTTCGAGCTTGTCGCTCTTTTCGCCCAGGCCGATGAACTTCACCGGCGCACCGGTCACCTGCCGCACGGAGAGCGCCGCACCACCGCGCGAGTCGCCATCGGCCTTGGTGAGGATCACGCCGGTCAGCGGCACCCGGTCGGCGAAGGCGCGTGCGGTCCTGGCGGCGTCTTGGCCGGTCATGCTGTCGACCACGAACAGCGTCTCGATGGGGTTGACCGCGGCATGCAGTGCGGCCAGCTCCACCATCATTTCCTCGTCGATCGAGGTGCGGCCGGCGGTATCGACGATCAGCACGTCGGCAGCCTGCAACCTGGCATGGGCGATGGCGGCGCGAGCGATGTCCTCGGGCTTCTGGCCGACTGCGGAGGGGAACCACTCCACGCCCACCTGCTCTGCCACCACGCGCAGCTGCTCGATGGCGGCGGGACGGTAGACGTCGCAGCTCACCACGATGACATTTTTCTTTTCACGCTCTTTCAGCCAGCGGGCGAGCTTGCCGGTGCTGGTTGTTTTTCCTGAGCCTTGCAGGCCGGCCATCATCAGCACGACTGGCGGCTGCGCGCGCAGATTCAGCGGCACCGTCTCGCCACCCAGCATCACCGTCAGCTCTTGCTGCACCAGCCGCAGAAAGGCCTGGCCGGGCGTAAGGCTCTGGGTGATTTCGACGCCGACGCTTTTAAGCTTGACAGCCTCGACGAAGCTCTTGATGACCGGCAGCGCAACATCGGCTTCGAGCAGCGCCATACGCAGTTCGCGGGCGGCGGCGTTGATCTGGTCTTCGGTGAGGCGGCCAGCCCCGCGCAGCGAGTCGAGCACGCTGCCAAGACGTTGGCTTAGGGATTCAAACATGGGTTCACTGGGTAGTTGAGGCGGCGGATATCGCTTTACGGCGACTTACAGCATGAAGATTTCGCCCGCTTCGAGATGATGGTAATCCCAGCCCGCCAGCGCATCGACGCATTGTCGCTGGATCAGGCCCTCGCTGCCCGGCTTGTGGTGGGTGAGCAGCAACTGCGGTTTGTGCTTCAGCTTCACTAGCTCGCGGCTCAACAGCGCCGCGGTGAAGTGCTTGGAGGCTGCAGCGAGGACTTTTTCCTCGTCGGGGAAGGCGATCTCGATCATCAGCATGTCCAGCCGCGGCAGGGCGTTGAGGGCGTCCCAGAGCTTGTCGGTGGCATAGGTGTCGCCGCTGAAGGCAAACACCCCGGTCTTGCACTGCACCGCCAGCCCCACCGCCGGCACCGTGTGCAGCACCTCGAAGCTGTGCACGCTGCGGCCGCCGCCGACATCGAGTTTCTGGCCGATGGGCATCGGCCGCCAGCGGATCAGCGGATTCTCGGGCGAGGGCAGCTTGGAGAAATCTGGCCAGATCTTCCAGTTGAAGATGTGATCCTGCACCGCCTGCAAAGTCTCCGGTGCCGCATGCACCTCGATCGGCGAGTCGATCAGGTCGAACAGGTTGTCGGCCATGAACGCCAGCCCGCAGACATGATCGAGATGCGAATGGGTGAGCACTACGTGCTGGATGCGCCGCATCTGCGAAAGCGCCAGATCGCCGACACCGGTGCCGGCATCGATCAGCAGCTCGTCATCGATCAACAAGCTGGTGGTGCGCAGACCGGGGCCGACGCCACCGCTGCAGCCCAGGATCTTGATACGCATGTGTCTGTTGGCTGGCGAAAAGGCGGAAGTTGGAAAGGAAACCAGCTTACCACGCGCGTTTTAGGCTATCGGTTTTCAGGGGGCTTGGGGGTGGAGGCGATGTTATTCTGGCGCCATGACCGGCCTCATGCTGCTGCCCGCCGCACTCGCGGTGCTTGCCTACCTTTTCGCGACGCTGCGCGCCGCGCAGGCCCGCGATGACCGCATCTCCCTGCTGGCGCTGGCCGCGGCGCTGGCCTTGCACGGCATCGTGCTGATCGCCAGTGTGCGGGCCTTGGAGGGACGGCTGGGCCTCATCCAGGCGCTGTCGCTGCTCGGCTGGCAATCGGCGCTGCTGCTGGCCCTGCTGTCGCGGGTCGCAGCCTTGCGCCCCCTGCGCACCGCCATCTACCCGCTCGCCGCGGTCGGTGTCTTGCTGACTGCGCTGGTAGCTGCTCCGTCCGGCGGGGTCGCCGCGCACGACTGGCGCATCGCCCTGCACGCGGCGCTCTCCATATTTGCGGCGGCGCTGCTGACGCTGGCCGCAGCGCAGGCGGTGGCGCTGGCAATCCTCGACCGCCTGCTGCACAGGCCGGCACAACTGGCGTGGGCGCTCAGGATGCCGCCGATGCAGGCCAGCGAAGAATGGCTGTTCCAGCTCATCGGCGCCGGCTTGTTCGTGCTGTCGCTGGCGCTGCTGTCGGGGCTGATTTTCGTCGATGACCTGTTCGCCCAGCACCTGGTGCACAAGACCGTGCTGTCGATCATCGCCTGGCTGATCTTCGGCGCGCTGCTGTTGGGCCGCAGGCGCTCGGGCTGGCGTGGCAAACAGGCCGTCCGCTGGGCGCTGTCGGGCTACGCGGCGCTGCTGCTCGCCTACTTCGGCAGCAAGCTGGTACTGGAACAAATCCTCCACCGGCATTGGAGTTGAGGCTCGTCCACGGCCCCTACCCCTGGCCGCCGCCTTGACACTGCACGGCCTGCTTCCGTAATCATGCTCATCCCCGTAGTCACCGGCGCACGCCGCACTTGAACGATATGCCCCTGGGCCTGGAACTCGCACTCCTGGTCTTTCTGTTGTTTCTCTCCGCTTTTTTCGCAGCCTCCGAAACCGGTCTGATGACGCTCAACCGTTATCGGCTGAAGACCCGCGCCCAGCAGGGTGATCGCGGCGCCCGGCTGGCGCAGAAGCTGCTGGCTCGTCCGGATCGACTGATCGGCCTGCTGCTGCTGGGCAAGAACTTCTCAGACAACGCCGCCACCGTGGTCGCCACCCTGGTGTCGATCGAGATGTTCGGCAACGACGAGGCGGTGCTGGGCGTCACCACGGTGATCCTCACCATCGTCATGCTGGTGTTCTCGGATGCCGCACCCAAGACCCTCGCTGCGCTCTACCCGGAGCGGGTCGGTATTCCCACCGCCTATGTCAACTACCCGCTGCAATGGCTGCTCACTCCGGTGGTATGGATGGTGAGCCTGCTCAGCAACGGCGTGCTGCGTGCGCTGGGGGTGACCAAGGAGGACGCGGTAGCCCACTCGCTGTCCGCCGAGGAACTGCGCACGGTGGTGGTCGAAGCCGGCGCAATGATCCCGCTGCGTCACCAGAAGATGCTGCTGTCGATTCTCGATCTCGAGCACGCGACGGTCGAGGACATCATGATCCCGCGCAACGAGATCGTCGGCATCGACCTCACCGAACCCTGGGAGGTCATCCACGAGGTCATCGTCGCCAGCAGCCACACCCGGCTGCCGGTATTCAACGGCTCCATCGACGACCTGAAAGGCGTCGTGCACCTGCGCAAGCTGGTGCGGGTGGCAGCCCAGGGGCAGCTCAACATCGACACCCTGATGACGCTGGTGCGCGAGCCCTATTTCATCCCGGCTGGTACCCCGCTCAACCAGCAGCTACTGAACTTCCAGGATCAGAAACGCCGCATCGGTTTCGTGGTGGACGAATACGGCGACATCCAGGGCTTGGTGACGCTGGAGGACATCCTGGAAGAGGTGGTCGGCGAGTTCACCAGCGACCCCGCCACCCGGCAGAAGCACGTCACTCTCGACCACGATGGCAGCGCCCTGGTGACCGGCAATGTCCACATCCGCAGCCTCAACCGCTCGCTGGGCTGGAAGCTGCCGACCGATGGCCCGAAGACCGTCAATGGTCTGGTGGTCGAACAGCTCGGCGACATTCCCAAGTCGGGCCGCAAGGTGCAGGTCGGCCATTACGAGTTCGAGGTGATCGAAGCGCGCTCCAACGCCGTCAAGGTCGCGCGCATCCGCCGGACTGCCGGCACCGGGGATGACACCTAGCGCCGCCGGGCCAGCCGCAGGTTTTCCTCGATTGCCTATTCCGCAATGGCGTAGCGCCGGCTTCAACACTCCGCCGGAACCGCGATGACTGCCTTTCAGATCAGCGTCAGCGCCTGATCGAGCCTGGCCAGCGGCAGTACTTCGAGATCGAGTTTGGTGGATTTGCGGGGCCGGTTAGCCTCTGGAATGAGGGCGCGTTTGAAGCCGTGTTTGGCGGCTTCCACCAATCGTTCCTCTCCGTTCTGCACCGGGCGGATCTCGCCGGCCAAACCCACTTCGCCGAACACGATGGTGTCGTTGGGCACCGGCTGTCCCCGGAAGCTGCTGAGTGCTGCCAGCAGCAACGGCAGGTCGGCCGCCGTCTCGCTGATCTTCATGCCGCCGACAACATTGGCGAACACGTCCTGGTCGCCCAGGGCGATGCCGGCGTGCCGGTGCAGCACGGCCAGCAGCATGTGCAGGCGGTTGGCCTCCAGTCCCAGCGTGACCCGGCGCGGATTGCCGAACGGTGCGGCATCGACCAGCGCCTGCACCTCGACCAGCAGCGGCCGGCTGCCCTGGCGGGTGACGGTGATCACACTGCCCGGCACCGGCTGGTCGTGACGGGACAGAAACAGCGCGGAGGGATTGCTGACCTCCTTCAGGCCGGCATCGGTCATCGCGAACACGCCGAGTTCATTCACCGCGCCGAAGCGGTTCTTGACGGCGCGGACGATGCGGTAGCGGGAACCGACATCCTGCTCGAAATACAGCACCGTATCGACCATGTGTTCGAGCACTCTGGGCCCGGCGATCGCGCCCTCCTTGGTGACATGGCCGACCAGAATCACCGCGCAGCCGCTGTGCTTGGCGTGGCGCACCACCTGTGCGGCCGTCTCGCGCAGCTGGCTGACCGACCCTGGGGCAGAGTCGAGTGCATCGGTGTAGAGCGTCTGGATCGAATCGAGCACCACCAGGCCAGGTTTTTCCACTGCCAGCACACCCAGGATGCGCTCGATGCTGGTCTCGGCCAGCACCGGCAGATCCAGCCGTGGCAGCCCCAGCCGCTTGGCGCGCAGATGCACCTGGGTCAGCGATTCCTCGCCGGTGATGTAGAGCGTCTTGAGGTGCGCCTGCACGCCGGCCAGCACTTGCAACAGCAGGGTGGATTTACCGATGCCCGGATCGCCGCCGATCAGGATCACCGAGCCCGCCACCAGCCCGCCACCGAGCACCCGGTCCATCTCCGACAGCGCGGTGGAGACGCGCGGGGTGTCCTCGGCGGCGACCGCTGCCAGCAGCTGCACGCCGGTTGCACCCGCGAGCCCGGCCATGCCGCCGCTGCGGGCATTGCCGCCCAGCCCGCGGGGGGCGGCGGTGACGGTCGCCTCCATCAGGGTGTTCCAGGCGGCGCAGTCGGCGCACTGTCCGGCCCATTTGGGGAACTGCGCGCCACAACTCTGGCAGATGTAGACGGATTTCGGCTTGGCCATTGCTGGGGCTTTCGACTCGGTTTCTGGGACGGTTTCGCGGGTGTTGAGCCGCAGGCAAAACAGGTAGTATCCCAGTCATTACAACTCAAAAGCTGACGGGGTGGGCGCGTGAAAGACCGCATCTGGACCAAGGACTGGTTTACCGCTGTTGCCTTCGCAGCGGTTTTTGCTATTGCGGCGTTCGGCATCTTCTCCAACGGCTTCCAGGGCCTGGAGCGCAGCCTCTACGACAGCGGCGTGCGCGCCCGCGAGGCGGTAGCCTCCGACCGCATTGCCATCATCGCCATCGATGACGATTCCATCGCCAACCTCGGCCGCTGGCCCTGGCCACGCGCACAGCAGGCGCAGCTGCTGGACAGGATCAACGCCGGCGCTCCGAAAGCGATCGTAAATACCGTGCTGTACCTGGAGCCGGAACAGGACCGCGCCGGACAGGCCACCACCGAGCTGTTGGCCTATCTCGAGAAATCACCGCTGACCCAGCAGATTCCGGCAGAGATCGAGACCTTCGGCATCATGCTCGACGACGCCGGGGCGACCGCCCCGCCCGCCGCCGCTATCGCCAAGGCCTACAAGGAGTCGGCGCTGGTCACCGGCTACGCGCAGGCGATCACCGAGTTGAAGGCCCGCATCGGCGCGCTGGCCAGCGTCGGCGGCTCGCCCGACAGCGTGCTGGCCACTGCCGTTGGCAGCGGCAGCCATACCTTGCTGCCGCTGCTGTTCACGCTCGGCCGGCCGCAGGGGCTGCCCGACCAGCCGCTACCCGAGAGCGTGCAGCGCGACTCGCTGAGCAATGTGGTCGACAACGTCGGCGCCCGCGGCCGCGGCCATCTGCCGCTGCCTGCCGCCACCGTCGCAGGCCCGATCCCGGCACTGATGCAGAGCGTCGCCGCCGTCGGCCACCTCAATGCCACGCCGGATGTCGATGGCGCCGTGCGTCAGGAAGCCCTGGTGCTGCACTACTTCGACGCCTTCTATCCGTCATTGGCGCTGCGGGCGGCGGCGCTCGCGCTCAACCTCAAGCCCGGCGACATCCAGGTGAAGCTGGGCGAAGGCATCTCGATGGGCGGCCTGGAGCTTGAGACCAATCCGCAGCTGATGCTCTACCCGCAGTTCTATGCCGATCGCGACGGCGTGCCCGCCTTCAAGGTCGACTCGGCGTTCGACGTGATGGCAGGCAAGATTCCCGCCGACAAGTACCGCGACAAGATCGTGCTGATCGGCACTACCGCGGCCGGCACCGGCGAGAGTTTTGCCACGCCGGTGTCCTCCGCCACGGCACCGGTGGTGATGATGGCGCATTCGCTTTCGAGCATCCTGCAGCAGCAGTATTTCGTGCGGCCAGCCTGGGGCCGCTGGCTGGAGATTGCCTTGTTCCTCGCCATCACCGCATTCCTGGCACTGGTGGTGCCAAAGCTGGGAGCCGCGCTGGCGGCAGCGGCGGTGGCCGTGCTGGTGGCCGGGTTGCTGGGCACCGAATACCTGCTGCTGGCGGGCTACGGACTTTGGCTGAAGCTGGTGGTGGCGGCGCTGTTTGCACTCAGCGGCTACGGCGTGATGCTGCTGAAACGCTTCAACCTCACCGAGAAGCTCAAGTTCGCCAGCGAGACCGAATCGGCTGAATCCAACAAGATGCTGGGCCTGGCGTTCCAGGGCCAGGGCCAGCTGGACATGGCCTTCGACAAGTTCAAGCGCGTTAGGCCAGTGGACGACAAGCTGCTGGATCTGCTCTACAACCTGGCGCTGGACTTCGAGCGCAAGCGCCAGTTCAACAAGGCCGAGGCCTGCTACCACTACATCTTCGACCAGAACAAGGCGTTCAAGGATGTCGAGATCAAGCTCAACCGCGCCAAGAAGCTCAGCGAGACGGTGATTCTCGGCGGCGGCGCGATGGGCTCCACCACCAGCGGCGGCACCATGATCCTGGCCGGCGGGGGTACCGAAAAGCCGATGCTGGGCCGCTACCAGGTCGAGAAGGAACTCGGCAAGGGCGCGATGGGAGTTGTCTATCTCGGCAAGGACCCGAAGATCGGCCGCATGGTTGCCATCAAGACCATGGCGCTGTCGCAGGAGTTCGAGGCCGACGAGCTGAAGGACGTCAAGGATCGCTTCTTCCGCGAAGCCGAAACCGCCGGGCGCCTGTCCCACCCCAACATCGTCTCGATCTTCGATGCTGGCGAGGAGCACGACCTCGCCTACATCGCGATGGAGTTCGTCAAGGGCGGCGACCTTACCCGCTACATCAAGCCAAACCTGTTGTTGCCGGTACCGGAAGTTCTGCGGCTGATGGCCGATGCCGCCGATGCGCTCGACTACGCGCATTCCAACACCGTGGTGCATCGCGACATCAAGCCCGCCAACATGATGCTGCTCGACGAAGGCAGGGTGATCAAGCTGATGGACTTCGGCATCGCCCGCATCGCCGACAGCAGCAAGACCAAGACCGGCATGGTGCTGGGCACACCCAGCTACATGAGCCCCGAGCAGTTGGCAGGCAAAAAGGTCGATGGCCGCAGCGATCTGTTCTCGCTGGGGGTCACGCTTTATCAGATGCTCTGCGGCAGCCTGCCCTTTCAGGCGGATTCGATGGCGACTCTGATGTTCAAGATCGCCAACGAGGCGCACTCCTCGCCGTTGACCGTGCGACCAGATTTACCGCCGGAACTCACTGCGGTCATCGACCGGGTATTGGCGAAGAATTATGAGCAGCGCTACCAGCGCGGCAACGAGCTTTCGCGCGATCTGCGTGAGCTAATGCGCAGACTCCCCGCCTGAGGCGCGCTAGCATCCCTGCATGTCGCCCAAGGAAAAAATTTCGATCGCCCTGCTCACCGACATGGGTCGGGTCCGCAGCAACAATGAAGATGCCGTGGCCGAAGACGCGAGCCTGGGCCTTTTGGTGCTGGCCGATGGCATGGGGGGCTACAACGCGGGCGAAATCGCCAGTGGCATCACCATCGCCACCGTGCTCGATACCACTCGGCGCGAGTGGAAAACCCTGGCCAAGGGCGAGGTCGATGCAATTACCGGCCATAGCCATGAAGCGCTGTTGCTGCGCAATGCGGTGGAAACAGCCCACACCACCATCTATCACGTCTCGCAGTCGCAACCGCAGTGCGCAGGTATGGGAACCACTGTGGTGGCCTGCCTGCTGCATAACGACAGAGTCTCAGTCGCCTATGTTGGTGACTCGCGCCTGTATCGGCTACGCAATGGCCAGCTCGAGCAGATCACCCGTGACCATTCGCTGCTAGAGGAACTCATCGCTCGCGGTCACTACAGCCGCGCTGAGGCGATGAAGCTGGTGCGCAAAAACATCGTCACCCGCGCCTTGGGTGTCGAGCCAGAAGTTACCGTGGACATCATCGAGGACACGGCCGAGGTCGGCGATATCCTGCTGCTTTGCTCCGATGGCCTCACCGACATGGTCGACGACGAAACAATCCGGCTCGCGCTGGTCGAATATGCTGATAATCTGGAAGCCGCTGCGAAACAGTTGGTCGACATCGCCAATGCGCAGGGTGGCAGGGATAATGTCTCGGTGATCTTGGCGCGAGTCAATCAAGCGTTCGTGCGCAAGAATCGCTGGTTCGACCGCTGGGTGGATTGGTTCTAGCAGATGAGTAAAGGAATACCGGGGAAAGTCATGGGAAAGCTCATCATCACGGAGTCGAACGGGGTTTCGCGCGAACTCTTGCTCGACAAGGAGCGCGTCACGATCGGCCGCAATGCCGATAACGATATCTGCCTCAACGACAAGGCCGTGTCGGGTCACCATGCAGTGATCATCACCATACTTTCAGACTCCTTTCTCGAGGATCTGGACTCCACCAACGGCACCCTGGTCAACGGCAAGCAGATCGCCAAACACCCGCTCTCGCACAGCGATGAGATCGGTATCGGTCGCAATACGCTGCGCTATCAGAGCAAGCCCCAAGCGAGCGACGAAGATTTCGACAAGACCATGATCCTGCGGCCGGCGCAGGTGGCTGCGGCAACCAACAGCACGGTGCCGGCCGATACCAAGCCGCAGACCGGTCGTCTGCGTGTGGAAGGCGGCAGCAACGCTGGCCGCGAACTGGAGCTGACCAAGGCGCTGACCACCATCGGCAAGCCCGGCGTGCAGGTGGCTGCCATCACGAAGCGCTCGGATGGCTACTACATCGTTCATGTCGGCGGTGCCGCCGATGGCAAGCGGCCTCTGGTGAATGATAAGGAAATCGATGTGCAGGCACACAGACTGCAAGTCAACGACATCATCGAGTTGGCCGGTACCCGGATGCGCTTTTTGCTAGCCTGATTCCCAGGAGCGCTTATACCCAGTCAAGAAGCCGGCGCCGAGTCGGCTTCCTGCTTTAAGTTGTTTATCAGCCGCCGAAGTAGCGAAATCGCACCCGCTGGGTGAGGCCGCAGAACAGTTCATAGGCCAGCGTGCCCGCGTAGCCGGCCAGTTCCTCGGCCGGCAGCGTTGTCCCCCAGAGCGTCACCGCATCGCCTACGGCGGCGGCAGGTGCGGGGCGCAAATCAACTGTAATCATGTCCATCGACACCCGACCCACCAGCGGCACGCGCACGCCGCGCAGCAGCAGCGGCGTGCCGGATGGCAAGCAGCGATGGACGCCATCGGCATAGCCCACCGCGACCACACCAATGTTCATGCGCTCAGGCGTGCGCCAGGTCTGGCCATAGCCGATGGGCTCGCCCGCTGCGTATTCGCGCACGGCAATCAGGCGGCTTTGTAACGTCAGCGCGGGTTTGAGGCCCAGCTCGATGCCGGTCTTGCCCGGCAAGGGACTGGCGCCGTAGAGCATCAAACCAGGCCGCACCCAGTCGACACGGGTCGCGGGCCAGGCCAGCAGGCCGGCGGAGTTGGCAATCGAGCGCGGGCCGGCCACGCCTTGCAGCGCGATGTTGTAGGCGGCAATCTGATTCGATGTAGCCGGATTTTCGGCCTCGTCGGCGCAGGCCAGATGGGTGATCCAGCCCTGAAATGCCCAGGTGGGATGACGCTGCAAGGTCTCGACCAGACGCGGCACGTCGGTCAGCGGGAAGCCCAGACGGTGCATGCCGGAATCGAGCTTGAACCAGACTTGCACCGTGGCACTCGCGGGCAGCTGTTCGAGCAGCGCGATCTGCCAATGGTCGTGCACCACCACCTGCAGGCGCTCATAGACGGCAAGTGCGGCCTCCTCGATCGAGATCACGCCTTCTAGCAGGGTGATCGGCGTGGTCAAGAGATGCGCTTCGCGCAGCTGCATCGCCTCCTCCATGCAGGCCACTGCCAGCGCATCGACCCCGGCGGCTTCGAGCGCGCGGGCAATCTGAACCGCACCATGGCCATAGGCATCCGCCTTGACCGCAGCCATCACTTTCGAGCGCGGCGCCAGCCTGCGCACCACCTGCAGGTTGTGACGGATGGCAGCGAGATCTACGTTCGCGGTAACGCGGGGGATCATCTGGCGGGAACCTCAGCTGTAGTCGTCGTAACCAGACGGTGCCAGGGCATTGAGATTGTCGAA
>JBKJJE010000140.1:0-27555 GCA_046598075.1 Stagnimonas sp. | reverse complement strand
GCCAGCTGTGACTCCATGCGGGTGAGGCCGAACAGGCGGCGTACCAGTTCCTGCGAGGGCTGTGCGGCGTTGGACTCGGGGTCGCGCAGGAACACCACCACCGCCGGCCGCTGCTTGCTCTCCGAGAACTGGCCCATCGGCACGGCCTTGATCAGCACGCCCAGCTTGGCGCGCCCGGACGGCCGGCTGACCGGCATCGCCTCGATCATGCCGGGGCCTTCGTTGTGGGTGGCTCCGCTCATGGCCTGCTTCAGCATGCGTTGCAGGTCGCGGCTCTCCTGGCTGTTGTCGAGGCAGAGGTTGTTGCCGGTGAGCCAGATGCCATCTTTCTCGTTGAGAATGCGGCGCGCCTCGGGGTTGGTTTCCAGCACCACGCCGTTCTGGTCGAAGCTGACCATGCCCAGTTGCAGGCGGTTGACCGCACCGGCAAACAGCGAGCGTTCGCATTCCAGAAAATCCAGCTGGGCGTGCAGCTGGATCGAGCGTTTCAGGTGCGGCAGCAGCAGGCGGCACAGGTGCTTGTCGGCCTCGCTGAACGGCGCAGCGTCGTGGGCGCGGGTAACCCGCAGGCGGCACTCGATGCCATCCTTGGTGTAGATGTCGGCGCCCAGCAGATGGCGGATGTCCAGAGGCTTGAGATATTCCTGATACACCGCGCTTTGCAGCCATTGCTTGCCCAGCACTTCCTCGGCGCAGACCACCTCGCCCTCGGTGAGTCGCACGAACGGGTCCAGTGCGAAAAAGTGTGTCTCGTAGCTCTCCACGCCCTGCTGGGTGACCGAGCCGGTGTTGATCATCACCCCGGTGTTGTCGGGGGACGGTGGCCGCAGCATCAGGGTGACGTGCGCTGCGTGCAGGCTGTCGCGCCACAGCTGCAATGCCGATTGCCAGGGGGGGGACTCCATCGCACCCTGGTAGATGGCGCCGACCAGGGCATTGAACTCGAGGAAATCCGGCTGTTCGGGGGCATCCAATGGGCCGTGCACAGTCATGGGTAGCCGTCGTGAGGGGCTGCGGACGGCGGTGGCTACGTTGACTGGCGATGGCATTGCCTGATTCTCCTCCTGCGCTGCCGTTGACTGGCTTCGTCGAGCTGTCAGTCTTCACTGCTGAAGCGGTCGCGACGAGCGTCTATGAATATGCTGCGTGCCGGCTGCCGTCAAGGCTGGTACGCCGCTTGTCGTCCGGACGGGTGATTCCGCGGGGTCGGTGAACGACCAACATCGTCGAACAACCGCCGTTAAAACCCCGGGGAGACGATGTGCTCAGCGAACAGCAGATGAAAGACGCCATGCAGGCGTATATCGACGGCTTCAATCGCGGCGATATGGCCGCCGTCGCCGCGCTCTATGCCGACGACGCCACCGTGGAAGACCCGGTAGGCAGCCCGCTGAAGCAGGGCATGGCCCAGATTGCGGCCTTCTACAAAATGGCCGGTGCCACCGGCGCCAAACTCAAGCTCGCCGCCCCCATCCGCGCCTCGCAGGGCAACGCGGCGGCAATGGCGTTTGATGTGCAGCTCAACATGCCTACCGGCGAGGCCATCATCCAGGTCATCGACGTGATGACCTTCAACGATGCGGGCCTGTTCACCAGCATGCGGGCGTTCTGGGGCAAGACCGACATGGTGATTTTGAAAGCGCCGTGATGAACCTGCAGGAGCTGTCCGATCAGGCGGAGCTGCAAAAGCTGGTGGTGCGCTACAGCTATGCCATCGACGAGCGCGCCTGGGATCAGCTCGATCAGGTGTTCACGCCGGATGCGCACATCGACTACACCGCCATGGGCGGCATCAAGGGCGACTACGCCACGGTGAAAGCCTGGCTGGGGCCGGCGCTCTCGCACTTTCCGGGTTTCATGCACCTCATCGGCAACTGCTTGTTCGAGGTGGATGGCGACACCGCCACCGGCAAGATCGCCTGCTTCAATCCGATGGTGGTGCCGATGCCCGAGGGCGGCACCGACACCATGTTCCTCGGCCTCTGGTATCTCGACCGCTACCGCCGTACGCCGGCGGGCTGGCGCATCTGCGAGCGGTTGGAGCGCAAGAGCTATGCGTTCAACATGCCGGACTGGATGCAGAAGGCGATGAAAGCGGGGTAGGGATTTGCGACCAGCTAGAGGTGATGGCTGCAAGGCCTGTATTAAGGAGCCGTCCCCAGCCTTTTCGGGACGGTCGGCTTGAAGCCTGGTTGGGCCGCATTCGAGTTCCTCATGTAAAAGGCCGCGAGGAAGATTGGGCCAACAAGAGTGACTGAAGCTAAGGGTGAGACGGAAAGCAGCATGAAGCTGCCCATGCAAGCACTAGCCGAGCCAACTGCAAGTAATGCCGATATCCACGTTTCGAATACGCTAACAAATGGTAGCCACAAAAAAGCCCGCCTACCGGCGGGTTTTTTTGACAAGCATCGCAATCTTCAAGCCGCCGATTTCATAGACATGCGGTTGGCGACATAGGTGGCCGCTTGTGAGCCAACACCGCTGACGGAACCCCCGCCACCCGCTAAGCTGGCAACAAATGGACTCCGTCACCCAACTGCTGGGACGCGCCGCTGCCGGGGATTCCACGGCCGTTCAACAGCTGTTCGCGGCGCTCTACCCAGACATCCGCCGCATCGCCCGTGCGCGCCTCGCCGAGGCGGGTGGCGTGGCGGGTTTGAACACCACCGCGCTCGTCCACGAAGGCTTTCTGAAGATGGCCGCCAACGAGGGCCTGCATGGTCAGGAGCGATTGCAGTTTTTCGCATATGTGGGCCGCGCACTGCGCAGCGTGGTGCTCGATCACTTGCGTGCGGTTGCTGCCGAGAAGCGCGGCGGCGGCCTGCAGATGGTGACGCTCTCGCATGCCGACGAAGCGGCTGATTCCGCGCCACTGGGACCTGATTTGGCACTGCTTGATGCCGCCATCGCGCGGATGAAGGACATCGACGAGGGCTTGAGCCAGACTGTGGAGATGCATTTTTTCACCGGCATGACCATCGTCGAGATCGCCGAGGCGCGTGGCGTTTCGAGCCGTACGGTGGATCGTGATCTGAAAAAGGCGCGGCTGCTGCTGGCCGAGCTGCTCGATTCCTGATCGGCCACGGGGCGTGTCGTGATCGCCATCACAAGACGTCTATGAGCACATGACTCCCACGCACTGCAACGCACCGTGATCGCACGCGAAAACTGGTCCCGGCTCTCGGGCCTGCTCGACGAGGTGCTGGAGCTCGACGAGCCCCAGCGCGTCGAGTGGATAGCTGCATTGCAGCGGCGCGATGCGGAGTCGGCCGCGGCGCTGCAGCGCCTGCTGGCGCGGGAGCACGCCCTGCCGGCGACGGCCGATGCGCTGCTGAGCACCACGCTTTCGACCCCGGCACGTCGGGGTTTCGAGTCGGCACTGCAAGCGCTGCTGATGCAGGAGGAGATCGCGGAAGCGGCGCTGCCGGGGCAGTCCTTCGGCCCCTGGCGCCTGAGCCGAAAGCTGGGCAGTGGCGGCATGGGCGAGGTCTGGCTCGCCGAGCGCGCCGATGCGCTCTTCGAGGGTGAGGCTGCGATCAAGCTTTTGCGCGCCGCCGGTGACACCACGCGTCTGACCGCGCGTTTCAGCCGCGAGCGGCAGGCGCTGGCGCGTCTCGCCCATCCCGGCATCGCGCGGTTGCTGGACGCCGGCATCGCAGGCCACCAGCCCTACCTGGTGCTCGAATACGTGCGCGGCACGCCGTTGCCGGAATACGCACAGTCCCGGGCTCGCAGTGTGGCGCAGCGCGTGCAGCTCGCCCTCGCCATTGGCCGCGCGGTGGAATACGCGCATGGGCGCCTGATCGTCCACCGCGATCTCAAGCCCAGCAACGTGCTGGTCACTGCCGAGGGCGAGGTGAAGCTGCTGGACTTCGGCATTGCCGGCCTGATCGACGAGGAGCACAGCGAGCAGACATCGCTCACGGGGCTTTATGGCCGCAGCCTCACGCTCGACTACGCCGCCCCAGAGCAGATCGCAGGCGAGCACACCGGTGTTGGCGCCGATGTATTTTCTCTTGGTGTGATGCTGTTCGAGTTGCTCACCGGCGAGCGGCCGTTCAAGCCCGTCAAGCCTGGGCGCGCCGCGTTCGAACACGCGGTGCTGCACCAGTCAACGCCCAAGCCATCGAGCCGCGCGAAGGGCATTCCTGCGGGCCTCGATGCCGTGGTGGTGAAGGCGCTGCAAAAATCCCCGGAAGACCGCTACTCGACGATGGCCGCCTTCGTGGCCGACCTCGAACGCTGGCTGGAACACCGCCCGGTGCTCGCCGCCCAGCGCGACTGGCGGCGCGACACCGCCCTGTGGTTGCGTCGCAACCGCATGGTGGCGGGCTTGAGCGCGGCGGTGATCGTCTCGTTGGTGGTGGGCCTGAGCGCCGCACTCTGGCAATCACTGCAGGCGCAGGCCGCTGCTGCTCGCGCCGAGTTGCAGGCCCGCCGTGCGCAGGCCGTCAGCGGCTTCATGGTGGATCTGTTCCGCGCCGCTGACCCGGAACACACCAAGGGCGCGAGCCTCACCGCGCTGGAAGTGCTGGATGCCGGTGCGCAGCGTCTGCTCGCCGCCGGTAGTGAGGACGCCGAAATCCGCGCCCAGCTGGCCGGGGCGCTGGGCGAAACCTACGTTTCGTTCACGCGGCCCGACAAGGGTTTGCCGGTGCTCAAAGCGGCGGTTGAGAGTGCAACGCTCGCCTATGGCAGCAACGATCGGCGCACTGCGCTCTTGCAACTGCTACTCGCCAAGTCCGAAGCGCAGGACGAGAAATATCCAGAAGCCGCCGCGCGCTATGCCGCCGCCATACCGGTGCTCGAAGCCGCCGGCGAGCCCGATACCGAGACGATGATTCTCGCGCGCGGCTATTGGGCCTACAGCCTGGGCAAGACCGGCAAGTTCGACGAGGCCGATGCCCTCAACACCGCCACCCGCGAACGCGCACTGGCTGCTCATGGCGCGCAAAGCTGGGCCTACCTCGACACCATCAATTCCGCAGCCACCGTCGCCACCATGAAGAGCGACTGGATGCTTGCGCGGCAGCTGCTGACCAGCGTGGAGCCGCTACTGCTGAAGCCGCCCGAGGGCTATCGGCAGGATGCGCTCACCATCCGCTTCAACCTCGCCAACACGCTCGCCCGCACCGGTGCACTGCAGGAGGCCTTGCAGCGGCAGGAAACGCTCGTGAAGGACTACGCCGACCTCATCACAGCGGAAGGCAATCAGACCTTGGTCGCGCGCTGGTTTTTGGCCGATACCTACAAGCGGGTGGGTCGTTTCGAAGACTGCCTGCGCGAATACCACGCGCTCGCCGAGGCCCGCACGCGCATCTCCGGGCCGGCGCATCCGCTCACGGTGGACGTGGTCTCGAAGGTGGCGATGTGCAGCCGCCTCATCGGTGATATCGCCACCAGCCGAGACTACGCCACGCGTGCAGCCGCCGCACTCGACTCCAACGACGAATCGCCGCAACGCACCACGCTGCGCGTGGTCTCGACCCTCGCCGCGCTCGAGTCCGATGCCGGTGATGTGGCAGCACTCGAACCGATGCTCGCGCGCATCCAGCGACTCATCGCCGCACTCAAGCTGCAAGGCCGCGATGACCGCATCTACGAGGCCATGCTGGGCGCGCACCAGCAACTGCTGCGCAGCGACCCAGCGGCGGCGCTCGCAGGCTACGAGACAGCGCGCAGCGAGGCGGCGGTGTCGATGCAAAACCTTCATCCCGAGGCCTACTACGCCTATCTGCTCGCGCTCGCGGGCAAATCAGCCGAAGCGGGTGCGCAACTGGCGAAGGTGCGCGAGATGGCCGCGAAACGCTATGCACCGGGCTTCCAGCTATTCGCCGCGCTCGACTATGTGGAAAGCCTCATCCCCGGCAGCCCCCTCGCCACGCCGCAAGGCCGCGCGGCGACCTTGAAGGCGCTGGGTGCGGCCTATCCGGTGCCGGTGAAGCTGCCGCTGTCGCCGTTGTGGTTCGGCTTGGGATAGACCTGCCGTCGAGTCTTTTTCACCAAGTTGTCGTATCGGCCGAGGCATTTGCGTCTGTATAGGCAAGCCCTCACCTCAGCTGCCCGCCATGCACCACCACCCTCTGCTTGCCCTGCTGTTGCTGGCCTGCGCGCCGCTGGCGCATGCGCAGCCCGAGTCCATCGACGCACCCGTGAGCTTCACCGCCACGCCGACACTGGTGGTTCCGGGCGGCGCGGTGGTGCTTTCTGGCAGCACGCCTCTGGTCACGGGCAAGCCCGGTGCGGTGACACTCACCATCACTCCGCCCGCGCAGGATGGCGGCGATGGCGACGGCACGCCGGTGACGCAAGAAGCGGTCGTGGACCAGAGCGGCAACTACACCTTGAGCTACAGCAAGACCGAGGCGATGGGCGAGTATCGAGTGACCGTGACCGCACCCGATGGCAAGGGTGGTACCACCGGCAAGTTCGCGGTGATGCTGCTCAGTGACGAGAAGATTGCCGAGCAGCTCACCGGAACCATCTACCAGGCACAGCAACCGATTTATCAAGGTGCGACGGCGGCGATCAATGCGGTCAAGGAGATCGTGCGCCAGCTGCCTGATTCCCCAGAGAAAACCGTGACCATGAAGCACATTGGTTTGACTGAGGAAGAAGTCGAAAAATTGCGCGCGGCCATGGCCATCGGCAGCGTCGCCGCGGGCGATTGGGCCAAGATCATGAGTCAGCTGGGTGCGGGCGATGCCCTGAAAGCGCGATTGCCCCCCGTGATCGAGGTGCTGAGTGAGCAAAGCAAGGAGACCCGCGCGCAGGAGGTGCGCATCAACCAGCGCATCGACGAAAGCCGCAAGGCCACCGACCAGTGCGTGAAGCTCGACACCGCCATCGAACTACTCAACCTGGCCTCGATGCTGATCAACATCCACGACAAGCCGATGCAGATCCTCATCAACCTGCTCAGCGACAAGGGCATCCCCACCGCCATCGACGCCGCCAAGGCACCGGCAGTGAACGGTCAGCCGGACAAGTTCGAGGAGCTGAAGAAATATGGGCTGACGCAGGCCTCCAAGGCGGCGGCCGCTTTCGGCCAGAAAGGCGGTGAGGTGAGCAGCCCCATCAAGTTTTCCATCAAGCCCGGCTCCGTCACCTTTGCGGTGGGTGCGCTGGGCGATGCCGTCAACTTCGGCCTCAAGTATCACTACCAGAAACAGTGCGCGCGCTTCGAGGGGCCGTTCAGCGGCAGCATTTCCAGCAGCTTCCGCCACAACGGTAAGGAGTACTGGAAGTACACGATGGAGGTCGCCGGCAAGTTGATCCTCAGCGCACCCAAGGGCAGCAAGGCGGCGGCGATGAAGGGCCGCTTCGAGGGCATGGTGACGAGCTACGAGGTGGAGCAGAACGCTGTCGATGCCTTTGCCAGCGCGCTCAAGCCTTACCTCGTGAAGGAGTTCCTGATCGTGCCGCCGCTGTTGGCGGACGTGGCGCTGGGGGGCGGGCAGGTCGAGGAGTTCGGCAGCTACTTCAACCAGCTCATCCCGCACTCTTTTTACGTACCGGTCGAGGCTCAGCGCCGTGAGGACAAGATCATCCTCAACGTTAAGGAAGGCGGGCAGATCGGTCTCTCGCCCGCCTTCAACCAGGCGCGGCTCTACATGGTGTTCATGAGCATGGGCATCCCGGATATCCGCCAGCAAACCATGCCGATGCAGGGCGCCGAGTTTCTGCTGTCGCGCGGCATGAGGAAGGACGCGAGCTTCGAGATCAAGAGCAGTGGCGGCACTGAGACCATCGAGAAACCCTTCCACCGCGAAGTGACGCCGGAGGGCAGTGACGTCACGGTGGTGTTCGACGTGAAGGTCAAGGCCTGCAATCCCAAATGCAGCAAAAATTCTATCGAGAAGGGCGTGGAAACCGTCAAGGAGCTGTTGAAATGAAACTCGCATTCGTGGCTCTGTGCATCGCACTTGCCGCCTGCCTGCCTGCACGCGCCGAAGACGCGAGCATCCCACCCGTCAAGGGCATGGTCTTCGTCTATGCCGGACACAGCAGCAAAGACACGCAGGACTGGGAGAACCTCATCACCATCACCGAACTCACCGAGACGGAAGTCAGCTTCGGGATCGAGTGGTATCACGAGGGCAAGCTCACCGGCCGCAACAGCCGCCGCGTGCGGATGGAAGACATGGCGAAAGCGCGTCGTGCCAACGACATTTTCCAGGTCGGTGACGGCAGCATCTTCCCCGGCAGCACGATGTCTAATATCTCGACACTGCTGCTGGCAGAGCTGAAGGACAAGGGCAGCGCCGCGGTGGTGTTCGGTACCGATCCCCGGGGCGGCAAGGGCGACTTCGGCTTCAGCGGTCGCAAGTTCTATCGCGGCGAGATCAAAACCGTTGGGCGCGAGGTCATCGAGGTGCTGGTCAACGGCGTGCCGCGTGCGCTGCCCAGCATCCACACCAAAGGTGTGCTCGAGGTCAGCGGCGAGAAGATCAACGTCGAGGACTGGTGGTTCGACAACCCCGCTTTCCCGCTCGACCTCAGGGTGACGCAGCCGGATGGCAGCGGTCGGCAGTCACAGATCGTCCGCATCGACACCCCGCAGCCCAAGGCCGAGGCCACACTGCAAGCCACGCTCGCCAGCTCCGCCTGCCGTGCCGAGCTGCATGGCATCTACTTCAACACCGGCAGCGCGTTTCTGCTGCCGCAGTCCGATGCCACGCTCGTCACCGTAGCGGCACTGCTCAAGGCCAACAAGGATTGGAAGCTTACCGTCGAAGGCCACACCGACAACGTCGGTGGTGCGGCCTACAACCTCGATCTCTCGCAGCGTCGCGCCGCCGCAGTGCGTGATGCGCTGGTCAGCACCCACGGCGCGGCGGCAGCGCAGCTCAGCGTCAAAGGCCTGGGCCTGACCAAGCCGGTCGATGACAACGCGACGCTCGAAGGCCGCGCCCGCAACCGTCGGGTCGAACTCGCCCGCGCTTGCGCCCCCTGATTGCTCCTCACCAAGGAAACTCCATGCGCCACTGCCTGCTCATCACGCTCGTCGCTTCCAGCCTGTTCACTGGCGCTTGCGGAAAAAAAGCGGCTGATTCCGATGCCCCCGCTGCCGTCGCCCAAGCACCTGCTGCAAAAAGCCTCGACGCCGATGACCCCTGCCGTCTGTTGAGCGCAGCGGAGGCCGAAGCCGTGCTGGGCGCGCCACTCGCCACGCCGCCCTATCGCAGCTACGGCGGCATGGGCGACCTGGCGGGCACGCCGCACCAGACCAGCGACGTGTGCTGGTACGAAACCGCCAGCCACCGGAATCTCACGGTCTCACTCAGCCGCAGCAACGGCGGCGCTGTGATGAAGGGCGTTGCAGGCGTGGTCAACGAGGTCGAGAAAAACACCAAGGCGAGGTTTCAGGACGGCACCGAACTGGCCGGCGAATGGGACGAGGCCAAGGTGCTCAACTGCTGCACCTTCATGGCCCTGCGTGGCGACACGCTGGTGGAGATCGACACCGGCGGTGCCGATGCCACACCACAGCAGATTGCGGGCCTCGCCGATGCCGCCATCAAGCGTCTCGATACACCATTGGATTACGACAGCAGTTTGGGCTTGAAAGCGGCTGAAGCCTTTTACGCCAAGCGCCCCAAGACCGGCGACCCTTGCAGCGTGCTGACTAAGGCCGATGTCGAAGCCGCACTGGGTGGCCCCGTGCAGGGCGAGCCGCAGGCCAGCGGCAACGACTGCACCTGGACCTACATCAATCCCAAAAGCAAAGGCCAGGGCAGCGGCATGAAGGGCAAGATCCCGGAAGGAACCATGACCGACGAGGAACTGAAAATGCTCAGCGGCTTCATGGGCGCACTCGGCGGCTCCGAGGTGCTGGGCGAGAAGGCCGACGGCAGCCGCACCGACTCGATCATTCTCACCACCACCTGGCGCAACGGTTACCGCAACTATCGGGTCGAGAACAAGATGATCGCCGGCATGGCCTCGGGTTTTGGTGGCGAGATGGGCGACAAAGAAGGCGCGAAGCTGGGCAAGAGTCAGACCCTGCAAGGCCCCTGGGACATGGCGCAAAGCTCAGCAGTGCAGTTCAACAGCGTCAAGAACGACGTCTCGATTGCGGTGCGGCCTGGCTCGCTCGATGCCGCCACCTACCAGGCGCTGATGCAGCGCGCGTACGCCAATTTGCAGGCGGCCAGCAAATAGATGTCGTGATGCGCCACGCCACGGCGTCTATATCAGCAGGCTCACATCAGATCGTTCCGAAGGGAGTTTCACCATGAAGATTGTGGTCACCGTTGCAGCTCTGACACTCGCCACCAGCGCACTCGCGCAACCGCAGGCCAAGCCCGGCGAATACGCCTACAGCGTCAACGTGAAGATGATGGGCATATCGATGCCAGCTGTCGACTTCAAGCAGTGCGTCACGCAGAAGGACATCGACGACGGCAAGGCCTACGTCAATACCGAAAAGCAGGCCGATTGCAGCGACACGAACATGCAGTGGTCGGGCAATGACTTCACCGTCGCAAGCACCTGCAAGAACCCTGACCGCAGCATGACGGGCAAAGGCACCGCGACCAGCCAAAGCTTCGAGTCGGTGATGGACGTGAAGATCGGCGGTGGGATGCCCATGACGCAGAAGCAAACGATCAGCGCCAAGCGCCTCGGCGATTGTTCTGCGAAGTAGCCGCCGCGCCGACCCATCTTTCAAGACAAGGAATCGCCATGAAATCACTACTGCTCAAAATCGCTGTGCTCGCCCTTAGCTGCACCAGTGGCTTCGCCCACGCCACTGCAGTGCCCATCAAGGACGTCAAAGGTATGAATGAGCCACCGGGGCTCTCGCGCTACGCCGGCTCGGTGCTGTTCGCGGTCGATACCGTCGATTACGACGAGATCAAGGCGCCCGTTTCACCGGCTGCCTACACGGGTGTGAGCTCGCACGTCGCAGCACCCAAGAACGCGGAGGCCAGCGGCCAGCGCTGGCGGCTGCACTACGTGCTGCCCGATGGCCGCTCGCCGCTGGAAGTGGTGCGCAACTACCAGCAGCAGTTCAAGGACAAGGGCTACACCGCGCTCTACGACTGCTCCGGTGATGGCTGCGGTGACCGCACGGGCGAATACGACGGCGGCAGCAGCGACTCCTTCGTCAACCTGATTTATCCGCGCAGCGACTACGCGAAGCTCGAAGAAGGCCTGCCCGTCACCTGCACCGGTGGCCCTTTCATTTCGGACATGCGCTACGCCGTGCTCAAGAACGAGAAGAGTGGCGAGCTCGTCGCACTCATGACGCACCGCGCCGGCGATGTATCGAACCGCTGCCCCGCCGAGGATTGGAAGAAGCACATTTACGCGACCGTGGTTTACGTCAAGCCGAAGGCGATGGAAGCGAAGATGGAAACCATCGATGCGAGCCTGATGAGCAAGGCCATGAGCGAGACCGGCCGCATTGCGATCTACGGCATCTTGTTCGACACCGCCTCTGCGACCATAAAGCCCGAAAGCAAAACCTCGCTCGACGAGATTGGCAAACTGCTGAAGAGCGAGGCCAAGCTGACGCTACACATCGTCGGTCATACCGACGGTCAAGGTGCGCTCGCGGCCAATTTCGACTTAAGCAAGCGCCGCGCCGAGTCGGTGAAGGCAGCCTTGGTAAAGGACTACGGCGTCGCTGCCGCGCGGCTGAGTGCCAACGGCGTGGCGAGCCTGGCGCCAGTCGCCCCCAACACCAGCGAAGAAGGGCGCGCCAAGAACCGGCGCGTCGAGCTGGTGCCGTTCTAAGTCCAGCGCATGTCGTGATTGCCCACGCGACGGCGTCTACATCAATAGCTATTCACACGACTGTTCCGAAGGGAGTTTCACCATGAAATTGCTTACCACCCTCACTGCTGTCGCATTCGCCGCCAGCGCGCTGGCGCAACCGCAGGGCCATCCCGGCGAATACCAATTCATGATCAGCAGTTTTAGCTACTGATGCCTCACATCACCGACCCGGAGATTTCCATGCGCGTATTGTTCCTGTTGCTGGCTGCCCTGCTCACTATGCCCTTTGCCGTGCAGTCAGCTGATAGGCCGACTAAGAAGCCCAACTACAGTGAGGTCTGCCATCCCGGCGAGTCCAAGGGCGTGGTGCTCTGTGAAACCTCGGAGAGCTACGAGTACTGCAAGTCGCTGGAAGGCAAGGGCAAGATGCTGGTGGATGGCGATGACACTGCCCAGCCCACTCAGGTTATTTCGTGCCAGCAGGCCGGGTAAGTCCGCCCATTAGGTTTTGTGGCGCAGTCGGCGAGCGTAAGTGAAGGCCCGTTCGCGCCGAGCGCGCTGACGTGCAAAATGGTTCTCGTCGTCAGCACCGGCAACGATGGCGTAGCCCCACCGCAGAAGGCTTGTTAAAGGCGCGCCTGCCCGGCAGCACTCTGCTCTCGGCTGGCACGATGGCGATGGTGGCTCGCTGGAATTCGTTGGAACCGATCCTCATTTTTTAGAGATCGGTCAAAAGATGTTTCTCCCGAATTGAAAATTGGGCGAATTCCAAATTCCGCTTTGGTACTAACCAGCCATCCCGATCAAAGGTGCCATTTGCAGCCATCAAAAAACCTACTAATCGGCAGGCTACTTGAACGAGGCAATGTATTCAGGCGGCTGACTTCATCGGCATGCCGGGCATCCCCTTGGCGAGATAGGTGCCGTCCACGCCCTTGAGCAATTCCTCCCGCTTCGCACGCGGGTTGTAGAACTGCTTGTACCAGGCGCGCTGCTTCAAGAACGGCCCATCGCCCTGCACGAACAGGCCCTTGAAGCAGGGCTTCTTGTGCTTCCACACCTCGAAGTCTTGCGCGAAGGCGGCCAGCGCCATCGCCTGGTATTGCCGCGCAATCTCGGTGTCAGCCGCGGTGGCAACCGCAGCACCAGTCGGCGACTTCACCATCAGTCCGTGCCAGACATAGGCGCTGCCATCTTCCACCGGCGTGTGGGCGATGAAGATGTAGGAGTCGTGCGTGCCGGTCATCTTGGTGATGAGGATGCTGGGGCCGGTGTAGACGGCTTCGGTTTCCAGCAGCGGGCCGCCTTCGGTGGTCAGCGTGCGGTGGCCGCCGCCCATGCGCTGGGTGACGACATGGCCGCGAAACTCGTTCTCGAAATACTTGGTGATCGAGCCATGCACCGGGCCAAAGTGGGCGACGTCGGTGATGTTGTCGACAATCTCCTGCGTGTGGCTGTTGACGATGCCGAGGTCATCGAAGGCGAGCGGCACCCAGGCCACATCATTGGCTTCTGCAATCACCGGCAGTTCGTAATCGGGCTCGCCGCCTTCCGGGTCGTGCCAGACGAACACCGCGCCCATGCGCTCTTCGACCTGCCAGCTGCGCACCTTGGCGGCGGGCGGGATGGGGCCGGTGAGGTAGGGGATGTGGTTGCACTTGCCATCCGGCCCAAAGCGCCAGGCGTGATACGGGCAGCGGATCGAATCGCCTTCCACCGCGCCATCTTGCGCCACGTACGAGGTGCTGTTGCGCGCCAGATGGGTGCCCATGTGCGGGCAGTAGGCGTCGAGCAGAAATACCCTGCCGCTCTGCTTGCCGCGGTATAGCGCGAACTCCTGGCCGAAGAACTTCACGCCCTGCGGCGTGCTGGTGATCTTGGCCGACTCGCCCACCATGAACCAGCCACGTGGAAAGGTGAATTCGCCGAGTTCGTAATCTTTTGTCGTTGCCATGCGCATCGCTCCATCGAATGGTCGCCAGTTTTCTGAGCGCGGCGTTCATGCGCATCACCCGTTTGAGTGAAGTTGCAGTGGGTGGTGGGGCCTACCGTGGCTTCCTGCGAGGAGACCGCCATGAAAATGATTCTGCGTCGATGGACGCCGCTGTGCCTGCTGATTTCCACCTTGGCTGCCTGTGGTGCCTCACCCTCTTCGGCGCCCGGTTCTGCTGCCGACCCCATTGATAAGGTCGCGCCCTCGCAGCTGCGGCGCGACGGGCGCTTCATGGTCGACGAACACCAGCGCGTGGTGCTGCTGCACGGCGTCAATGCGGTGTGGAAAACCCCGCCCTATACGCCGCCCAACACGCCGGAGGGTTTCACCGCCGCCGACGCCGACTGGCTGCGCGAGCACGGCTTCAACAGTGTGCGGCTGGGCGTGTTGTTTCAGGGCGTGATGCCGGAGCGGGGTCGTATCGACGAGGCGTATCTCGCGCAGGTTGATCGCGTGGTGCAGCTGCTCAGCAGTCGCGGCATCTACGTGCTTTTCGACTTCCATCAAGATCTCTACGCCGAGCGTTTTGGTGGCGAGGGTTTCCCGGACTGGGCTGTGCATGACGATGGCGTGCCGGCCACCGATGTGGGCTTTCCCGGCAACTATTTCACGCCTTCGGTCGAGCGCACCTTCGATAATTTCTGGAGCAATACCGACAAGCTCTGGGACCACTACCGCGATGCCTGGAAGGCGGTCGCTGCCAAGTGGAAGAATCTAGATCATCACGGTGGCTATGACCTGCTCAACGAGCCCTTCCCCGGCAGTGTCTGGCTCACTTGCGCCAACCCGGTGGGCTGCCCGCTGTTCGATGACCAGATGCTGCAAGCCTTTCAGGAGCATGTGCGTGCAGGCATCCGCGAGGTGGACGCGAACAATCTGGTGTTCTACGAACCCAACTTCCTGTTCATCGGCACCGCCCGTTCCGGGCTGGGTCTGCTGACACCGATCACCGACCCGCAGATCGGCCTGTCGTGGCACAAGTATTGTGTGCTAGGCCTGCTGCTGCACTCGCAGGGCTTCACCGACCTGCCCAGCTGCACGCAGTTCCACCAGATGGTGGGTGCGAATGCCGAAACCACCATCGCACAGATGGGGGCGACCACGCTGCTCACCGAGTTCGGCGCCAGCGATGACCTGCCGGATGTGGCCACGGTGGTCAGCCAGGCCGACAGCGAACTCACCGGCTGGCAGTACTGGCACTACAAGGAATGGCGCGACCCCACCACCGAAAGCCAGGACTCCGGCGGCCAGGGCCTGTTCGAGAAGGACGATGACCTCGGCACGGTGAAACTGGACAAGCTCAAGGTGCTGGAGCGGCCTTATCCACAGGCGACTGCCGGCGTGCCGCTGGCGCTGTCGTTCGATGTCGGTACAGCTGCTTTTAGCTATCGCTACACGCCACGTGCAGCCAGCGCACCTACCGATATCTACCTACCCAAGCTGCACTATCCGCAGGGCTACACGGTGACGCTGACGGGCGCGCGCCAGTTATCAGTGCCGGGGGCCACACATCTGTTGATCGAGAACCTGCCGGGCGCGCCCGAAGTGAGCGTCGGCATCAGCCGCCCATAACCCGTTTGGATGATGACGCGGCGCGCATCATCGGCGAAAAAGTCATCCCGGAATTGCTGCACCCATTGCTGTGCCGGACGGCTCAGGCCGTCGCTAACCCGACCTCACCGGTCCCGAAGGAGAACACCGTGCAGAACCTCGCCAAGTCCAGCGTCACGCCGATCAGCCCGCAGGTCATCGTGCAGCGCGCCCGCGACATGATCCCGACGCTGGCTGCGCGCGCCGCAGCCACCGACGAGGCTCGCATGCTGCCGGCCGATACGGTCGCCGAGATGAAAGCCGCAGGCCTGTTCCGCGTCCTGCAGCCGAAGAAATACGGCGGCTTCGAGATGGACCCGCAGGTGTTCTACGACGTCGCCATGACGCTGGCCGAAGGCTGCATGTCCACTGCCTGGGTCTACAGCGTGGTCGCCGTCCACAACTGGCAGATCGCCCTGTTCGACCCCAAGGCGGCCGAAGACGTGTGGGGTGCGGGCGATACCGATGTGCTGATCGCTTCCACCTACATGCCCAAGGGTCAGGTGAAGCCGGTCGAGGGGGGCTTCCGCTTCAGCGGCCGCTGGGGTTTCTCCAGCGGCATCGACCATTGCGACTGGGTGTTCCTGGGCGGACTGATCTTCACCGAGGGCCAGCCCCCGGAATACCGCACCTTCCTGCTGCCGAAGAGCGACTACGAGATCGTCGACACCTGGCACACCATGGGCCTGAAGGGCACCGGCTCGAAGGACATCGTCGTCAAGGATGTGTTTGTGCCCGAGTACCGCACTCACAAGGCCAGCGATGGCTTCATGGGCACCAACCCCGGCGGGCCTGAGTTCACCGCACCGCTCTACGACCTGCCGTTTGGCCAGATCTTCGTGCGCGCCGTCTCGTCTGCCGCGATCGGTGGCTTGCAGGGTGCCATCAACAGCTTCCGCGACTGGGGCAAGCAGTGGACCGGCAACATGGGGGCCAAGACTGCCGAGCAGGGGCCGGCGCAGATCGCGCTGGCCGATGCGATGGTTGCCGTCGATGAAATGAAGCTGGTCATCAACCGCAACTTCGACGAGCTGATGGCGCAGGCGCGCAAGGGTGGCATGTTGGAACTCGAAACCCGCCTGCACTACCGCTACCAGAGCGCGCAGATCGTCGAGCGTTGTGCCCGCCACGCATACGCCCTGTTCAGCGCCTGCGGCGGTCGCGGCATCTTCAATGACTTCCCGCTGGTGCGCTTCTTCCTCGACATCCACGCCGCGCGCGGCCACTACGCCAACAACCCGGACATCTTCGGGCGCAACTACGGCGGCGTGCTGCTGGGACGCGACAACACCGACTTCTTCATCTAAGTCAGAAACCAACAACAAAGAAATTCCCCTCTCCCCTCGCGGGAGAGGGGCTAGGGGAGAGGGGGCGGTAGTTCCAGAAACCCCCTCTCCCGGTTTTGGCTCAACAGCGAGTGACATTGAGTCACTCACTGCCTAGGCCAAAACCTCTCCCGCAAGGGGAGAGGGAAAAAATGTAGGGGGAGTCGAGAGACATGGACGGATCATCAAGCGCAGCGAACTGGGATCAAGAGTTCGACGTTGTTGTTGTCGGCTCCGGCGCAGGCGGCATGACCGCAGCGCTGTGTGCCGCAGGCGATGGCCTGTCGGCGGTGGTGCTGGAAAAATCCAATCTCTACGGTGGCACCTCGGCGGTATCCGGTGGCGGCATCTGGATCCCCTGCAACGACGACATCGCCAAACACGGCGGCCGCGACAGCTATGAGGAAGCCCTTGGCTACGTGAAGCTGCTCACCGAGGGCGAAGTGCCCGAAGCACGCATCGCCGCCTACCTCAAAAGCGCCCCCGAAATGGTGCGCCACCTCGCGCAGAAATTCGGCGTCGGCTTCCGCAGCGTCAAGCTCTACCCCGACTATTACCCCGACAAGCCCGGCGGCAAGGATGGCTATCGCTCGATGGAGCCGGTGGAGTTTAACGCCGCCCTGCTGGGGCCTGAGTTCGAGCGCCAGCGTCCGCCCTTCGCCGGCACCCAGGTGATGGGCCGCGTCTCGATGAATCAGGTCGAGGCGCATACCCTGTTTACCAAGGGCAAGGGCTGGGTGCCGCTGATTCTGAAGATGATGCTGAGCTACTGGTTTGATCTGTTTTGGCGCTTCAAGACCAAGCGCGACCGGCGCATGACGCTGGGGCAGGCGCTGGTCGGCCAGCTGCGCCACGCCATGCTGAAAACGAATGTGCCGCTGTGGCTGGAAAGCGGCCTGGAAAGCCTGGTTGAGGACGGTGGCCGCGTGGTCGGTGTGGTCGTCAAGCGCGATGGCAAGGCCCTGCGGCTGCGCGCGACCCACGGGGTGGTACTGGCTTGCGGCGGCTTCGAGGCGAATCAGGCGATGCGCGAGCAATACCTGCCGCAGCCGACGCACGCCTCCTGGACTGGCGCGCCGCCGATCAATCACGGCGATGGCATCCGTGCCGGCCTGGCACTCGGGGCCAAGCTCGGCTTCATGAATCTGGTCTGGGGTTCGCCGACGGTGAACGTGCCGGGCGCCAAGTCGCAGACCACGCTGTTCGTCGAGCGTTGCATGCCGGGCTGCCTGATCGTCAACCAGAAGGGCCAGCGGTTCGTCAACGAGGCGGCGGCCTATCCCGATGTGGTCACCGCCATGTACGCCGATGCGGCCAAGGGCAATGGCGCGGTGCCCGCCTGGCTGGTGTTCGACGGCACCTTCCGCCACAAGTATCCGGCGGGATTGTTCCTGCCCGGACAAATGCAGCCGGATTCGTCCCTGCCGAAAGACTGGCTGGACAAGGTCTACTACCGCGCCGACAGCCTCGAAGCCCTGGCCGCCAAGATCGGCGTCGATGCCAAGGGCCTGGTCGAGTCGGCCCGCAAGATCGGCGAATACGCCGCCACCGGCAAAGACCTCGATTTCGGCAAGGGCAGCACCACCATCGACCGCTATTACAGCGACCCCCTCAACAAGCCCAACCCCTGCCTGGGCCCGGTGGTGAAGCCACCGTTCTACGCGCTGCGGCTCGACCCCGGCGAGATCGGCACCAAGGGCGGCCTCTGGGCCGACGAGCGTGCGCGCGTACTACGCGAGGATGGCAGTGTCATCCCCGGCCTGTACGCCACCGGCAACGTCTCGGCGGCCGTGATGGGCAAGACCTACGCCGGTGCCGGCTCGACCCTCGGCCCGGCGATGACTTTCGCCTACGTCGCCGCGCGCGATATCGCCCAGGCGCGGCAGACTGCCGCCGCCTCGAGCTGAGGACGGCTCATGGCGCAAAGACTGCTAGGCAAGGTCGCCCTCATCACCGGCGCCGGTCAGGGCGTGGGGCAGGGTATTGCCTACGCGCTGGCAGCCGAAGGCGCGGTGGTCGCCGTCGCGGGCCGCACGCTCGGCAAGGTGCAGACCACCGCTGCCGAAATCGTACGGCGCGGTGGCAAGGCGCTGGCGATTGAATGCGACGTGAAGAATGCCGACTCGATGGCGCGTGCCGTCGAACAGGTGGTGTCACAACTGGGTGGCCTCCACATCCTCGTCAACAACGCGCAGGAAGTGCCGCTGGGCGCGCTCAACAGCGTCAGCGACGAGACTTTCTTGGCAGGCTGGGAGTCCGGCCCGCTCGCCACCTTCCGGCTGATGAAGCTCTGCCATCCACACCTCAAGAATGGCGGCAGCATCGTCAATCTCGCCTCGCCTGCAGCGATGCGCTGGGATGCCTCCGGCTACGGCGCCTACGCGGCGGTGAAGGAGGCGATCCGCCAGCTCACCCGCGCGGCAGCTTGTGAATGGGCGCGAGACGGCATCCGCAGCAACGCCATCCTGCCGCTGGCCGATTCGCCCGCGATGGCCGGTTGGAGTCAGGCGCGTCCGCAGGAAGCCGCAGCCTTCGTCGCCACCGTGCCGATGCAGCGGGTCGGCGACTGCGAGGCCGACATCGGCCGCTTCGTCGCCACACTCTGTTCGGATGACTGCCGCTACATCAACGGTCAGAGCATCGCGGTGGATGGCGGGCAGGCGTATTTGGGGTGAGGCCCCGCGCTTTGCGAGCACTGCTCGCAGTGGTGCCGAACGCCCGGACAGTGTCTGGCTCAAGCGGAACTGACATTGAGTCAGTCCCGATCCGGCCAAACACGTCCGGGCCGGGGATAGTTGATAGCGCGGAGTCTCGCCACGGATGGCAAAGATGAACTCTCAAATTGAGGCCGCCTATGCGCCGCTGCACATCGGCCCGCTGAACCTCCGCAACCGCTTCATCAAATCGGCGACCAACGAGGGCATGGCGAAGGGCGGTGTGCCCTCGAAGGCGCTGGTCGAACACCATCGCCGGATGGCCGCCGGCGGGGCGGCCATGACCACGGTCGCCTACTGCGCGATCAGCCCCGATGGCCGCACTTTTGAAGACCAGGTGACGCTGGACGAGGTCAGCCTGCCGCACCTCAGGGTGCTCACCGAGGCGGTGCATCGTGAGGGCGCTGCCGCCTGCGCGCAGATCACCCACGGCGGCGCCTTCACTTTCGTGCCCAGGCTCTCCACGGGCAACCCGCTGAGTGCTTCCGGCGGCTTCAATCCGCCGGGCGTCATCAGTGGTCGGCTTTTCAAAAAAGCGATGGGCGAGGACGACCTTGCGCGCGTCGCCAGCGAGTTCGTGGCCGGTGCGCAGCGCGCGGCCAAGGCGGGCTTCGACGCCGTGGAAATCCACATGGGCCACGGCTATCTGCTCAGCCAGTTCCTGTCGCCCGCCTACAATCGGCGCGGTGACGGCTGGGGTGGCCGCACTGCGGCGGAGCGCGTGCGCTACCCCGCGCGCGTGCTGCGGCAGGTGCTGGATGCGGTGGGCAACACCATGGCGGTCAGCTGCAAGATCGGCGTCACCGAAGGCTTCAAGGGCGGCGGTACCGCCGACGATGCGGTGCAGATCGCCCGCGCGCTGGAGTGTGAGGGCGCGCACCTGCTGGTGCTCAGCGGCGGCATGAATGTGGAGGCGCCCTGGGCGATCTTCGGCAGCAACATGCCGTCTGCCGCGACGGATGTGATCGACAACAGGGTGATCCGCACCGCGACACGGCTGATGAAGCTCTGGGAGCCGAAAGTGTCTTTCCACGAGCTGTACCTGCGCGAGCATTCGCTCAAGCTGCGCGCGGCGGTGAAGATGCCGCTCGCCTATCTCGGCGGGGCGAAGTCGGTGGCTGGCGTGCAGCAGGTGCTGGCCGATGGCTTCGATGCCGTGGCGATGGGCCGCGCGCTGATCCACGAGCCCAATCTGGTGAACCAGTTCCGCGATGGCAGCGCGACTGTGTCCGGCTGCACCGCCTGCAACCAGTGCGTGGTGATGATGTATACGCCCGGCGGCACCCGCTGTGTGCTGAACCCGCCCGGCGATCTGCGGCTCAACCAGCTGCCGGCGGCGGCGTGAAGACCGGCGTCACGGCATGGTGTCAGGCGCATCTGCCGGAGCTGCACGGCCGCCGCATTCTGGTGACGGGTGCTGCCAGCGGGCTGGGCCTCGAAACCGCGACGGGGCTGGCATCGCGCGGGGCCACCGTGCTGCTCGCGGATCGCAATGTCGAGGGCGGCAAGGCAGCCGTCGCGCAGATTCGCGCGCGCTCCCCTGCGGCCTGCGTCGAGTGGCTGCCACTGGATCTGGCCGACCTCGGCGCAGTGCGCCACTGCGCGGCGGCACTGCTGGCAGAGGGTCTGCCGCTGGATGGCCTCGTCAACAACGCCGGCATCCTGCCGCCGCTGCAAAGGCGCACCACGCGAGAGGGCTTCGAGCTGAAATTCGGCATCAACGTGCTCGGCCATTACGCGCTCACCGGCCTGCTGCTGCCACTGCTGAAACAGAGTGCTGCCGCCCGCGTGGTGTGGGTGACCAGCCTGGTACACCAGCGCGCCGAAATCGATTTTGCCGACCTGCATGGCACCCGCCGCTACGAGCCGCAGCGGGCCTATAACCAGGCCAAGCTCGCCTGCCTGATGCTGGCGCTGGAACTCGATGCGCGCGCGCGTCGCGCAGGTCTGCGCTTGCAGGGTATCGCCGCCCACCCCGGTGTGGCCCGCACGCCCCTGGGCGAGAGCCGTAAGGGGCAGGCGCGGCAGGGCCTGCACGATCACCTCACCGATGCGGCGTTCTGGATCGCCATGCGTTTCTTCAGCCAGTCGCAGGGGCAGGGTGCCCTGTCGATCCTGCACGCCATCGCTGCCGAACAGGCCGTCGGCGGCGGCTTTTACGGCCCGGATGGCTGGGCCGAGATGCGGGGTGCGCCGACGGTGGTTCAGCCTTCCAGGCCAGCCCTCGATCCGCAGCTGCGCCAGAAACTGTGGCTGGCCTGTGAGCAGCTCACCGGCATCGCATACGATCTGTAACCCTCGCTACTCCCCGCACGGAAACCACATGACCTACAACACCCTCGACTACACCGTGCAGGACGGCATCCTCACGCTCACTCTCAACCGCCCGGAACAGATGAACGCGTTCACGGTGGAGATGGCCAACGAGCTGGTCGCCGCCTTCAACCGCGCCAGCGACGACGACGCGGTGCGCGCCATCGTGGTGACCGGCGCCGGCAAGGCCTTCTGCGCCGGCATGGACTTGAGCAAGCCGGGCAATGTCTTCGGCCTTGACGAACAGCAGCAGCCGACGCTGAAAGACATGCACGAGCGGCTCGACGACCCCGCCATCTTTGACGGCGTGCGCGACACCGGTGGCCGGGTGACGCTGTCGATCTACAACTGCAAGAAGCCAGTGATTGGTGCCATCAACGGTGCGGCGGTGGGCATTGGTGCGACCATGACGTTGGCGATGGATGTGCGACTGGCCTCAGAAAAGGCGCGCATTGGGTTTGTGTTCGGCAAGATCGGCATCGTCCCGGAGGCCTGCTCCAGCTGGTTCCTGCCGCGCATCGTCGGCATCTCGCAGGCGCTGGAATGGTGCTATTCCGGTGACATCCTCACCGCTGAGGAAGCCAGGGCCGGTGGGTTGGTGAAAGCGGTGCTGCCGCCCGATCAGCTGCTGCCCGAGGCCTACAAGCTTGCGAAGAAGTTTGTCGAGAATCGCTCGCCGGTCGCCATCGCCCTGGCGCGCCAGATGCTCTACCGCAACAGCGCGCAGCCGCATCCTGTGGAAGCACACAAGATCGATTCGCTGGCGGTGTTCTACACCAGCCTCAAGGACGGCAAGGAGGGGGTCTCCTCCTTCCTCGAAAAGCGCGCGCCCGCGTTCAAGTCACAGGCTTCCACCGACATGCCGGCGTTCTACAAGGACTGGGCGAAGTAACTCAGCTGCTCAGATAGCGCACGCCGGTCAGCTGCTCGGATAAATCCCACAACCGCCTTGCCAGCTGCGCATCGCCTGCGGCGGCACTGCACTCGACCCGCTTCGGCGGGCCGCCGAGTTCCTTGTAGCCACCGGGGCCAAAGTATTCGCCGCCCTTGGCGTCACTGGTGGTGGCGGCATAAAGCGCGGGCAGGGCGCCGGTTGCCGGCGCCTGTGCGAACAGCCGGGTGGCGAGACGCATGAAGAAGCCACCGAGGTCGAGATTGGTGGCGGTGTAGCCGGGGTGTGCAGTGACCGCGATGGTGCGAGCACCGCTGGTCTTCAGCCGGCGATCCAGCTCCTGCGTGAACAGCAGTGCGGCGAGCTTGCTTCGGCCGTAGGCATCCATTGGTGTGTAAGTGCGCGTGCGCAGGGCCGGGTCATCGGGGTCGAGTCCAGCCGTGAGGCGATGCGCCATGCTGGACATGTTGACGACGCGCGCAGCGGGCGCGGTGTTGAGGCGCGCGAGCAGCAGGCCGGTGAGCGCAAACGGGCCGAAATGATTGGTGCCCAGATGCAGCTCGAAGCCATCCTTGGTCAAGCCCTGTGGTACGAGAATGGCGGCGGCGTTGTGAATCAGCACATCCAGTTTTTCAAAGCGGGCATTGAAGGCTTCGGCAAAGCGATGCACCGAGGCGAGGTCGGCCACATCCAGCGCCATGGTCTCGACCTGTGCACCCGGATGTTGCTGCGTCAGCTGTGCAACGGCCTGTTGCGCCTTGTGTGGATCGCGGCAGGCGAGCACCACCTGCGCGCCCGCTGCGACGAACGCTGTTGCAGTTTCAAAGCCAAGGCCGCGATTGCCGCCGGTGATGACGACCAGCTTGCCCGTTTGCGAAGGCAGCTCGGCGGCGCTTGAGAGCGTGCTCATGTTCAAACGCCGGGCGCACCCGGAAAGCCGACGTAATACTGGCCGGTGAGCATGCCGCCATCCACTGTGATCTCGGCGCCGCAGAGGTAGCTGGCCTCGTCGCTGGCGAGAAACAAGGTGGTGCGCGCCACTTCCTCCGGCTCACCCACCCGCTGTAAGGGCACCATGCCGTAGCGCTTGTTCACATCCGCCTTGGCCTCGCCGTAGGGGTTGCCCATGGCGGTATCCACACCCCCTGGATGTACCGAGTTCACCCGCACGCCCTTGTGGCCGTATTCCATCGCCGCCACCTTGGTCAGCCCGCGCACGCCCCATTTGCTGGCGCAGTAGGCGGCCAGGCCATTGGCGGCCTTCATGCCGTCCACCGAGGAGATGTTGACGATGGAGCCGCTGCCGTTTTCCACCATGTGGCCGCCGACGATGCGCATGCCGAGGAAGGCGCCGATCAGATTCACACCCAGCACTTTTTCAAACTCGGCCTTCTCGGTGGTGGCGAGCGTCTTGAACAGCAGCACGCCGGCATTGTTGACCAGCACATCGACCTTACCGAAAGCCGCAGTTGCTGTTGCCAGCGCAGCCTCCCAGCTGGCTTCGTCCGTCACGTCGTGGTGGATGAAAGCGGCATTCGCACCCAGATCCTTGGCGAGTGCCGCGCCGTCGGCATCGAGCACGTCGGCGATCAGCACCTTGGCCCCTTCGGCCACGAACAGCCGCACGGTGGCAGCCCCCATGCCGCGTGCACCGCCGGTGATGATGGCAACCTTGTTGTCGAGACGGCCCATGTGCGTTCTCCTGTTTTTTAGTTTTTAGTAATGATTAATCGACGATGGCCGGGTGCGCCTGTGTCGGCGCGCCGAGCATGGGGCGATGCGAGGGCGGCTGGCGACCTTCGTCGGTGATGCCGTACTCCAGCGCCAACTCGGCCCCGATCAGCACCTGCCCCGATTTCTCGGCGCGCTTGGGGTCGCGGTAGATCGCCGACAGGATGTGGCCGGTGAACTCCGGTGTCTCGGCAATCTCCCAGAAGCCCGCGTATTGCTCGGCAGCACGATCCATCGCGCGACGGGTGCGGTCGGTGCGCAGCATGCCCATCCAGATCGACACGGCCGCCACCTTGTGCGCGCGCAGATCAACTGCCATGTCCTTGGCAAACTTGTCGACGCCGACTTTCTGCGCGCCATAGCCGGGGCCGTGCATGTAGCAGCTGGCACCGAAGGAGGAGGTGAAGGCGATCAGGCCGTTTTTCTGCTTCACCATCAAGGGTGCTGCATACCAGCTCGCCACGTAGCCAGAGCGCAGGCCGACGTCCAGGATGTCGACCAGCTCCAAGGGTTTTTCCCAGAAACCACCCTTGTTGATGAGCTCGTCGTGCAGGAACGTCGCGTTGTTGACGAGGATATCGAGCTTGCCGTGCTCCTTGGCCACACGCTCGAACAGTGCCTTCACATCGGCATCCCGGCTGTGGTCGCAAGCGACGGCTAGCCCCAAGCCACCGGCCCTGGTTACGGCCTCGGCGGTGGCTGAAACGGTACCCGGCAGTGGTGCATCGCCCTCCTTGACGCTGCGGCCGGTGACATAGACCGTAGCACCCTCTGCACCGAGTGCAATGGCAATGCCCTTGCCCGCGCCGCGTGATGCGCCAGTGACGACGGCGACGACGCCTTTGAGATTTCCGCTCATGCCTGACTCCTGTGTTCTATGACCGCAACTGAAACTTCATCACCTTGCCCGACGCATTGGTCGGCAGGGTTTCGACGATGGCAATGAGGCGCGGCACCTTGTAGTTGGCCATCTGCTCGCGGCACCAGCTGATGAGTGATTTCTCATCCGTGCTCTGGCCGGGCCGCAGCGTGACGAAGGCCTTGCCGACTTCGCCCTGACGCTCATCGGGGATGCCGATCACCGCCACCTGTGCGAGCGCAGGATGCGCCGACATCATCCGCTCGATCTCGGCCGGATAGCAGTTGAAACCGCCGGTGATGTACATGTCCTTCAGGCGATCGGTGATGCGGATGTAGCCGCGCGCGTCAATCACCGCCACATCGCCGGTGTGCAGCCAGCCCTCGGCGTTGATGGCCTCGGCAGTGGCCTTGGCATCGTCGAGATAACCTTGCATCACGTTGTAGCCGCGCACCAGCAGCTCGCCTGCGACGCCCGCAGCGACGGTGCCGCCGTCTTCGTCGATGCACTTCACTTCGGTGTCTGGCAGTGGCTTGCCGCAGGTTTTTGCGACCGTCTCGGCATCGTCGGTGGAATGGCAGAACGACACCATGCCGCTGGCCTCGGTGAGACCATAGCCGGTGAGTAGCACCTTGAAGCCAAGCTCGGTGCGCATCTGCTCGACCAGCGAGGGCGCAACGGTGGCAGCCCCGGTCATGGTCGCGCGCAAGCTCGAGAGATCAGTGCTCGCGCGCTCTGGCGAATTGAGCAGACTGATGAATAGTGTCGGCGGGCCGGGCAGCACGGTGATCTTGTCGGCGGCGATACGCTTCATTACGGCGGCGGCATCGAAGATCGCATGCGGGAGAATCGCGCAGCCGTAGAGCAGTGCGGTCAGCCAGCCCGCCTTGTAGCCAAAGGCGTGGAAGAAGGGGTTGACTACAAGGTAACGGTCCGTCGGCACCAGCTCCACCCGCTTGCCCCACTCCTGGCTGACCCGCAGGTTCTGGCCGTGCGCGCTCATCACGCCCTTGGGCTGCCCGGTGGTGCCGCTGGTGAACATGATGTCCATCAGATCATTGGCTTTGATGGCGGCGGCGCGCTGGTACACCTCGGCGTCGGTTGCGCTTGCGGCACCGTCAAGAAAATCCTGCCAAGTCACATCGCCATCCTGCGCATCGCGCAGCACGATCAGATGCTCAAGGCTCGCCGGCCGATGCGCCGCCAGTTGCGCCGGAAAATACTGGTCGAGAAAACGGCCGCAGCTGAACAGGACTTTCGCGTGGCTACGCTCCAGCACAAACGCCACTTCCTGACCGCGCATGCGGGTGTTGATCGGTACCAGCACCGCGCCGATGCTCTGCACCGCCAGTGCGGCGATTACCCACTCGCTGCAATTCTGCGCCCACAGCGCGACGCGATCCTGTGGCTGCACACCGAGGGTGAGCAGGGCGCGCGCCGCATTCAGGCGCTGGGCATCGAGCTGGGCATAGCTCAGCGTGCGGCCGTCCTCGCCGATCAGCGCGGGACGATCTGCAAACTGCCTGACCGAGCGCGCAAAGGCCTGCGGTAGGGTCAGAGTCATCACATCAACCCCAAGGCGATCAGTCGGCCCACTGCAAATAGCCGTTGTCGATGCGGTACTCGGAACCGTTGATAAAGCGTGACTCGTCCGAGGCGAGAAACAGCACCAGGTTGGCGATATCGGTGGGTTCGCAAAAGCGCGCCATCAGCCGCTTGGGGTCGTTGCCATCGCGCACCGTCGGCGGTTTCTTGGGGTCGCGCGGCAGGTTGAACACCATCGGCGTCTTGATGCCGTCCGGGTGGATCGAATTGCAGCGGATGGGGATGTGCTGAAAGCGGCTGTGGGCCGCAATTGAGCGGGTCATGGCAGCCACAGCACCTTTCGATGCCGAGTAGGCGCAGAACGACGAGACGCCACCAATCGCAGCCATCGACGACATGTTGACAATTGAGCCACCGCCGCGCTTTTTCATCGCTGCATAGCCCAGCTTGCAGCCGAGAAAATAGCCGTCGGAATTGATGCGCTGGATTTTCTGCCAGGTCTCCAGACTGGTGTCTTCGATGGTGCCGGGGAGCAGGATGGCGGCATTGTTGACGAGAATGTCGACACCGCCGAACTGCGTTTCGGTCTGCTCGATCACGGCCGCCCAGCTGCTCTCTTCGGCAATGTCGTGCTTGATGAACACGGCCGAGCCGCCGCTCGCTTTGATCGCCTCGGCGGCCTTGATGCCATCGGCCTCGTTGAGGTCGGTGAGCACCACATGCGCGCCTTCGCGGGCGAACAGTTCGGCATCGGCCTTGCCCACGCCGCTGGCGGCACCGGTGATGATTGCCACCTTGTCTTGAACTCGTCCCATAAGTTTTCTCCTTAGCTTGTTGTTCTGGTTTGATCAGGCCTTGCGGCCTGCGGA
>JBKJJE010000110.1:0-15162 GCA_046598075.1 Stagnimonas sp. | reverse complement strand
AGCAGGTAGAACTCGTCGTCGTTCAGGCCCTCGCTGGCCAGCAGCGTGCGGATCTGCCCGAACAGCTGGAAATGGCTGCGGCCGAGCAGATAGCCCAAGAATCCTTCGTTGAAGCTGCCGGACAGAAAGGCGTCGCGCGGCTTGGCGTCGAGTGCCTCGCGGCGGGTGGCGTGGGCGTACTTGCCGCCGTGGAACAACAGCGGCGCGGACTCGCTGCGGTCGAAGTCCATCACCTCGCCGACGAAGATGACGTGGTCGCCGCCCTCGTACTGGAAGGCATTGCGGCACTGAAAGCGCGCGGTGCAGCCTTTCAGCAGCGGCACGCCGCCGATGCCGGTGTCGAAGTCCAGCCCTGCGAACTTGTCGAGCCCACGCCGGGCGAAGCGGCCCGACAGTTCCTCCTGGTCGGTGGCCAGCACATGCACGGCCCAGTGCGGCGAAGCGCGGAACACCGTCAGGCTCATCGAGGTTTCCGCCAGGCTCCAGAGCACCAGCGGCGGGCTGAGCGACACCGAGTTGAAGCTGTTGGCGGTCAGCCCCACCAGGGTGCCGTCGGCCGCCCGGGTGGTGATGATGGTGACGCCGGTGGCAAACGCGCCGAGGGCCTTGCGGAACTCGGCCGCATCAAATGCAGTGCTCATGAGAAAGGGGTTCTGGAAGTTGCGGAATCAGCGCCGCTGCTGAGCCCCGAGTTTAGGGCTAGAGGTTGTACTTCACATTGAGCGCCACATAGTCGCGATCGGCATAGGGATTCTGCGGCAGGTTGCTGCCGCCGACCGGGCTGTCGTTGGCGCCGCTGCGCTGCACCCGCGCCGGATCGCCGAAGAACTTCTGGAAGCTGATACCCACTTCGAGATTCTGCAGATACTGGGTGGAGAAGCCAATGCCCAGACGCCGGTCACCTTCGCCATAGATGGGGCCGAAAGCGCCGCTGAGCGAGGGGTTGCCCTGCTCGATCGCACCCCAGGACAGGGTGGTCTTGAAGTCGTAGCCCGGCACCACATTGCGCTTGTTGAGGAACGACAGGAACTGATAGCCGAGCGAGTTGCGATTGGTGAACAGCTGGGCCCCGTCGCCCACCGGAATGATGCCCGGCTCCTCCGGAAACGGCTCGACATCGTAGACATGCACGAAGCCGACTTCGCCGACCAGGATGAACTCGTCGAAGAAGATCTGCGGATTGAACACCGACAGCACCGATACCAGGATCTGGCCGACGTCGCCGCGGGTGAACACCGGCGCCAGCACCTGCGAGATCACCGCCTTGGCCTGCAGGTCGGAGTGTTCCCGGTAATTGAGTTCGCCACCGATGTTGAAGCGGCCGATGGCAGTGGAGAACGTCAGGCTGGTGAGGTGGATGCCGTTGAAGTACTGCGCCTGATAGGTGGTGGGCACGTACTGGTTGATGATCTCGGTGGTGATCACCGGCCCCACCGCCTCGCCGGTGATCGGATTGCGCAGCTGGCCGATGGGAGCGAATCCGGGATTGAGCTTGACCGTGGGATTGGAGTCGGCATAGCGCAGGTGGTAGAGCCCGAGGGTGGTGGTCGAGGTGAAGGGATATTTCATCCCGACACCCCACTGCCCCCAGTCGCTTGGGCGGATGTCCGGGCCGCGCTGCACGTTGATGGTCGGGTTGGTCACCAGCACGGCGTCGTTGAGGGCAGGCACGCCGCAGATGATGCCTTCGGCTTCGGGGCTGCCGAACAATCCCGCGCAGCCGCGACCGGCTGCCGGGTTGACCGAGCCATAGGCAAAGGTGCCGCCAGGGCCAATGATGTCCACTGGCGACAGGAAATCACCGGGCGGGAACAGCTCGGTGGGCTTGAACTCCAGCTGGTAGTAGCCGAGCAGGGTGAGGCCGTTCTCCAGGCCCACCGACAGGCCCAGCTGCTTGACCGGCAGCAGCAGCTCCTTGATCTCTGCCCCCGGCACAGAGGCGCGGGTGGCATCGGCGCGACCGGTGGACAAGGCCATGCCGCGCAGAAACAGGCTCTCGCCGAAGGCGATCACCTGCTGACCGGCACGCAGGTTCACCGAAACGCCGTCCACGGGCGTGAAATCGACATAGGCATAGGCGTCCAGCACGCGCGCACGCTTGCCGTCGAAGCGCTTGGCCTGCGGCGTGAACTCGTTGTGGGGGCCGGTCTTGTTCACCGTACTGGGCGAGGTGTTGTCGTTGCGATGCCGGTAGACATCATCATAAAAACCGTCGCCGCTGAGCACGAAACCGTAGCTTTCGCTGCGCAGCTGTATCTCTCCCAGGGCGCTGACGCGGTTGTGGAACAGGCTGTATCGCTTGAAGTTGCGGTCGCCATCGTCGAGGTTGATGGTGCTCGACAGACCAGTGCGGCCAAAGGTGGCAGGCTGCGCCGGCTGTGCGCCGGAGGCGGGAACCGGGCCGCCGGTACGCAGCGGATCGATCGGGCCGTTGATCAGCGCCTCTGCCGGCTTGCGGGTGCGCGCGGCCAGGGCGTAGCCCAGCGTCAGCTTGTAGTCACCCTCCAGCCCGAACAGGTCGAAGTCGCCGGCCCATGTCGGGGCGCTGCCCGTGAGCAGTACCACGGCCAACGCCGTACGCGACCAGGCTCTCTTTCCCAAGCGGTTCTGCATCGAGTTTCTCCCGACTGTTTGTTATGTCTGGCATACCCTAAGGGAGCAGTGCGGAGTGCAGCCTCCCCCGAACTGATTAGGGGTGTTTCCACCCGGGGGCTGGCGGCGGACCGACATCTGATGCACCGTAACAGCATCACAGCAAAGCGCCCTCCTCGTCGAGGCAGGGCGCGCGTACGGAGAGCGGCAGCGAGACCGACATGCGATACCTAGCCCCGATGGATGCCGCCTTCCTGCGCATGGAAACCAAGCGCACGCCGATGCACGTGGGCGCGATGATGACCTTCAAGCTGCCCGACGATGCGCCGCCGGACTTCGTGCGCAATCTCATGCTGCGGATGCGCGACAAGCCCTTCATGCCGGAGCCTTTCGGCAGCCGGCTGGCGCGTGGCAGGCTGGCGCGGCTGGCACCGGCCTGGGAGGACGCCACCGTGGAGATGGACTACCACCTGCGCCATTCCGCCCTGCCCTATCCAGGTGGCGAGCGCGAGCTGGGCCAGCTGGTGGCGCGCCTGCATTCACACCCGCTGGACCTGTCGCGGCCACTGTGGGAATGCCATCTGATCGAGGGCCTGGATCCGCTGATCGACTCCCGGAGCGGCCAGCCGCTGGGTGGCGGGCGACGCTTCGTGCTGTACTTCAAGGCGCACCACTGCGCGATCGACGGCATGGGTGCGATGCTGATGGTGCAGCACTGGCTGTCGACCGATCCCACCAACCGCGAAACGCCGGGGCCCTGGATGCTGGCCAGCAAGCCGCCCAGGGCGGAGGCGCTGCCCGCGAGCTGGCTGACCAGGCTGCGCAAGCCGGTGAGTGCCGCCGCCGAGCAGGCACGCGGCCTGCGCGATCTGGCCAAGACGCTCACCCAGATGATGCGCGGCGAAGACAGTAGCGCCCGCGCGGCGCTGGCCACGCCACGCAGCCGCTTCAACCGGCCGGTGTCGCAGCAGCGTCGCCTCGGCACCCAGATTCTCGAACTGGCGCGGGTCAAGGCGGTTGCCGCCGCGGCCGGTGCCACCACCAACGACGCCATGCTCGCCATCGTCGGCGGTGCCATCCGCCGTTACCTGCTGGAACAGCAGGCGCTACCGGCGAAATCCCTGCTGGCCTCGGTGCCGGTGGCGATCAAGCGCAAGGACGGCCAGATCGGCAACGCCGCTGCCGGTTTCGTGGTGCCGATGGGCACCCAGCTGACCGACCCGCGCGAACGGCTGCAACTGATCCGCCGCGTCACCGTACGTGGCAAGCAGGAACTCGGCGACATGTCGGCCGAATCCCAGATGCAGTTCGCGCTGCTCGGTATCACGCCGCTGATGCTGGGGCAGATGACCGGCATGCTGCCGAAGATGCCGCCGTTCTTCAACGTGGTGGTGTCGAACGTGGTGCTGTCGAAGCGGCCGCTGTATCTCACCGGTGCCGAACTGGAGGCGATGTATCCGGTGTCCTTCCTGTTCGATGGCTACGCCCTCAACATCACGCTGGTGGGTTACGTCGACCGCATCGCGGTGGGCTTTCTCGGCTGCCGGGATGCCATCCCGCATCTGCAGAAACTCGCGGTTTACACCCGCGAGGCGCTGCTGGAACTGGAGCGCGCCTTTGGCCTGGCAGCGCCGCCCGAGGAATCGCAGGCCAAGCCAGAAAAGCCGGCGAGCCGTAAGGCCGCAGCGCCCAAACGCGCGGCGCGCAAGGCGACCCCTCGCTGAGCGGATTCTGGTCTGCAGGTCTGTCGCTTCCGCACTGAGCGTCGCTGCCCTGAAAGCAGAACGGCGAGGCTCAGGCCTCGCCGTTCTGCATCAAGCCATATAGAGGCAGCTGGCGCTTACCGGAGGGTCAGCGCGGCGGCCGATCCCGACCCGCTGCGAACCTGCGCGCTGCTCTTTGCCGAGGTCGATGCCAGCGGCTCGCGATCGTAGAACCGGGAGAGGTAGCTGGTCGGCGTCTGGGCGGTAACAAACTGACCTGCCGGAGCGATGCGACGACGCTCGATCCAGTAATAGCGGGCTCCGTCTACCGCCAGCGGGAAGATGGTGCGCTGGTCAAACAGCTGGCAATTGCTGTCGCTGGGCTGGCATTGGAAGCCACCGGTGTTGCCGAAGCGACGCTCGACCACGACCGAGTTGTCCCCGGAGACCGCGGTCCAGCGAAAGAAGAAACTGGCGGTGTTGGAGGAGTTGGCGGTAACGACCGTGCCCTGGTCGTTGCGGAAGTCGTCTTCCTGCGAGCCGGTGCCACCGACGTCAAAGCGCAGCCGGAAGCCCTTGAGACCGCTGTCTGCCACCTGCTCGTTGCCGATACCGAACTGGTAGTAGCGGCCGGGGACGGCATCTGCGGTCACCACGGCGGGGTCGGTGGGATCGACACTGATCGAGGCGCCGGCATCCACCAGACGCTCGCCGCCGACGCGCAGATCGAAGAAGCCATCCGCGGCGACGTCGTCGAGGTCTCTGAGAATCCGGTAGCTGCCGGTCACGCCGTTGCCGTAGGTCACCGCCACACCGCGGCCGTCGGGCAGCAGACTCCAGATGAAGCTCTGGCCGAGCAGCCGGGTGCTGCCGGTGCCATTGGCGTTGAAGGTGGCGAGATCCGATGCCAGCCTGTTCTGGGTCGGGTCGATCAGCTGCAGGGTCTGTTGTGCGCCATTGACGTCCGCGGCGGTCAGGGTCTGGAAGTCACTGGTGACCAGCAGGGTCAGGGCCGAAGTGTCGGTGATGTCACGCGCCGCGAGCGCCGGGCAATCCGGGTAGGTGATGTGGAAGTCGGTGGTCACCGCCAGCGTGCGCTCGGAGAGCTTGTTGAGCGACACGCCGTTGCTCACGTAGTGCGCCTCGACCTGCCGCACCGTGCCGCCGCAGTTCTCGACATCGAAACTGACCGTCTCTACCGGCTCGGCATAGCGCACGGCGAGGGTGTTGCCGCTGATCGTCCAGGTGGTCGCCACGCTGCCGCGGCTGGCGCTGTAGCTGCCGCTGCCATTGCCGCTGAAGTCGAAGACCCGGACGCGATCGGAGAAATTGAAAGTGAATCCGGCGTCGGTGGAGAGCACGGCGCCGAGCATCGAGAGCGGCGTGGTGCTGGCCAGCGGCGGGGTGAGCGCCGGGTCTCTGGCGATGCTGGTCTGGGTCTGCTCGAAAATCTCCGGGGCCTGGGCCTGGGCGTCGGCAATGAACTGGTTGCGCAGCGCCGCGTTGCGGGCCAGGGTCAAGGTGCTGGCCTGCCCGGCCGGCAGCGGATACTCGGCGGAGCGATCAACGGCGAGCTTGATGGCGGTAGCCAGTTCCAGCACATCCACTCCGTTGACAGCGGTGGCGGCCGCCTGACGCTGTGCCTCGGAGCTGATCGCACCGCCGTTGGCCTGCTCCAGCAGCACGGCTTCGGCAGTGCTGACGTTGGTGACCTGGGTGGCGAAGTTCTCCTGCGCGGTCAGCACGCCGTCGCTGCCGGCGCTGCTCACCAGCCCCGCGAGGCTGCCCGCCAGGCTGGTGAGCGCGACGAAGGCCTGGGCGCCGGTACCGGTGGCGTTGAGGGTGACGAAGCTGCCGGCGGCGGTCTGCGGCACCTCGATGGCGAGGCTGTAGTTGCCATTGGCATCCGCAGTGGCATTGAAGCTCTGGGTGCCCACCGTCGCGGTGACAGTGGCCATCGCGATCGGCGAGTCCACCGCCTGCCCCCTGAGCGTCAGCTTGATCGTCGGAGTCGGTGGCGACGGGCTGACCGCCACATCGCCCCCGGCTCCGCCGCCACAGGCGGCCAGCGAGAGACCGAGTGCCAGCATGGAGGTCCGATGCAGGTTCCAACCCATTCCTGTTTGCAACTGCTGCTTCGACTTGCGCATGGCGCCCCCGGAACATGAACGTGCCGGGCGGATGCCCGGCTCACCCTGCCGTTGTAGGGCAGCCAGGCGACCGAAGTCCTCTCGAAAACCTCACCGGCTCTGCCGGTAGGATCAGCATGTCAGGATCTGGCCCGTCTGGCGGCTGCCGCATACCATGGCCAGATCGTGATCGAGTGGAGCGGGCACAGAGATGGCGGAGCAGAGTGACATCAGCAGCGGGGGCGGCACGACGGCAGCGCCGAGCTTCGTCTGGCGCTTTGCCCAGGCCGAATTCGACGAGGCGCGCTGGCGCCTCACCGTCGCTGGCCAGGTCATCGACCTGGAGCCGCGGCCGCTGGAGGTGCTGCGCCAGCTGCTGCGGTACGCCGGCGAGGTGGTGCGCAAGGAAGAGCTGGTGGAGGCGGTCTACGGCCACCTCCATGTCAGCGATGGCGCCCTCAATCAGGCTGTGAGCAGACTGCGCAGTGCCTTGGGCGACAGGGACCAGCAGATCATCGCAACCGTGCACCGTCTGGGCTACCGCCTGGCGGTGCCGGTGGTGGCCGAGCTGGCTGCCGGTGTGCAGCTGGCACCGGTCAGCCTGCAGGCGGGCAGCAGCCTGCCCCGGCGTGAAGCCTGGGAGCTGGTGCGGCCGTTGTCGTCCAGTCGCCAGATTGAGGTCTGGCTGGCGCGCCATCGAAGGCTCGGCGAACAGCGGGTATTCAAGATCAGCGTCGACGGCATCCGCCTGTCCAGCCTGAAGCGCGAGGTGACGCTCTACCGCATGCTGCGCGAGCAGCTGGGGGAGCGCGACGATTTCGTGAAGGTGCTCGACTGGAATTTCGAGCAGGCACCCTTCTTCATCGAATGCGAGTACGCCGGCCTGGATCTGGTCGCCTGGTGGAAAGCGCAGAAGGGAGCTACCGGCGTAGCATTCCAGACCCGGCTCGATCTGCTCGCCGCGGTGGCTGATGCAGTGGCTGCAGCGCATTCGGTCGGCGTTCTGCACAAGGACCTCAAGCCCGGCAACATCCTCGTCGATACCGGCGCCGACGGTCATCCGCGGCCACGCCTGGCGGATTTCGGCAGCGGCAATCTCCTGCAGTACGACAGCCTGCTGCAACTCGGCATCACCCGGCTGGGCTTCACCCAGACCCAGAACGCGTCCAACGATTCCAGCGGAGGCACCCCACTCTACTTGGCGCCTGAGGTGATTTCTGGCAGCAGTTCCACGGCGCTGTCCGACGTCTACGCGCTGGGTGTAATGCTCTACCAGCTGGTAGTGGGCGATCTGCGCAAGCCCTGTGCACCCGGCTGGGAGCGCGAGGTGCCGGACGAGGTGCTACGCGGCGATATTGCCGCGGCCGTGGATGGCAACCCGGACCGTCGTCTGGCCTCAGCGCGCGAGCTGGCGCAGCGGATTCGCACTCTGGATCAGCGGCGCCTGGAGCTGCATCGCCAACGCGCCCTGGCAGAACAGGCAGCGCAGAGCGCCCGCCAGCTCGAGCGGATGCGCGCCCGCCGACCCTGGCTGATCACTGCCGTGCTGGCGATGCTCGCCGGTATGGTCGTCGGTGGCTGGTTCTATGTCGACGCCTTGCGGGCGTATCGGGAAGCGCGCGAACAGGCCAGGCTGGCGGAATCGGTCACCGATTTCTTCAACCGCGAAGTGCTGTCTGCCGCCGCACCCTACCGGCAGATGGACCAGCCGTCGCCGCTGACCATGCGCGAGGCGGTCGACCGTGCACTGGCGCGAATCGGTGATCGATTCGTCGACCAGCCGGCCACCGAAGCGGCGATCCGCGCCACCATCGGCCGCTTCTACGGCGACCTGACGGATCTACCCGCAGCGATTGAGCAGGACCGTCGCGCGGTGGCGCTGTTCCAGCAAAGTCTGGGACCACGGCATCCGCGCACCCTGCGGGCGCAGTACCGGCTGGCGCAGGATCTGACCGAAGCCTCGCTCGTCGACGAGGCCGGTCGGCTCATCGATCAGGCCGACGCCGCGCGATCAGGCGTTGACGATCAGCGCACGGAACTCGCAGCCTATCGGGCACGCTGCTACAACGGAATCATCACCTCGCGCTACGCGGCGGCCGTCCCCGACTGCCAGGCGACGCTGGCGCTGCAGCAGCAACTCGACCCGGGCGACGTCACCTCGCTATTCAAATGGCAGGCCAATCTCGCCACGCTGTATTCGCGCATGGGCCAGTTCGACAAGGCCGACCCGCTGTTCGTTGACGGCCTGGAAACCCTGCGCCGCGACGGCGGTGGTGGCAGCCCGACTGCCGCCCGCTTCGAGAATCTCTACGGCATCAACCTGGTCTTGCAGCGCCGATACCAGCAGGCCGAGGCTGTTCTGCAGCGTGCCTACCAGTCGATGCTGGCACGCGATCCCGAGAATCTGTACGTCCACGAGACCCTGGGCTATCTGGCAACGGTCTATGCACGCACCGGCCGCACGCAGCAGGCGCTGGAAGCGGCGCGGGCCAGCTACCAGGGGTATCGCCGCAGCGCGGGGGATGACAACCACTACACGGCCCAGGCCGAAGCCTTGCTCGGTCTGACCGAGACCGCCGTCGGCCAGCGCGGCAGCGGCATTGCGCACCAACGATCCGGCAGCCAGACCTTGGCTGTCCTGCTGGGAGACCGCCATCCCCAGACCCAGCAAGCCCGGTTCTATCTCGCCCGCAGCCTGATCGAAAGTGGTGCCGCCCCTGCCGAGGCAGGCGCGCTGGTCGACAACCTCGATCCCGCACAGCTCGAAACCGCCTCCGCCGAAGGCGATTGGGCGCCGCGCGTGCAGCTTCTCAAGGCACGCCTTCTCGATGCCGTCGGCAGGCGACAGCAGGCAGCCGTCATGGCCGGCCCTGCGGTCGCCACGCTCCGCCGCAAACCAACCGACCGCACCGAACTTGATGCGGGCGAAGCCTTGCTCGCCAATGAAAAACCCTAGGTCGTGACAACTCCCCCTCGTCAGACCCGTTTCCGCTCAAAAAGCATCAGCTCCTGCCTGGGCCAATGGAGCGTGGCGCTGATTTTCCTTCTGCCTGCCACAGCCTTCGCCCACTCCTTCGGCAAGATCTACAACCTGCCGGTGCCGATCTGGCTCTATCTTTACGGCGCGGCGGGCGCGCTGCTGCTGTCGTTCCTGATCGTCGGCTACTTCGTGAACGCGGCAAGCGTGGCTTCCAACACACGCGCCAGGTCGCTGGATCACCGCCCGCTCTGGCGCTCGCTGGACACTCCCGCCGTGCGCATGACGCTGCGCGTGCTCGGCGTGCTGGGATTCTTGCTGACGCTGCTTACCGGGCTGTTCGGCCGCGACGATTCGTACCAGAACTTCAACATGACGTTCTTCTGGATCGTCTTCGTGCTGGGCTTCACCTATCTGACCGCGTTGACCGGCAATCTCTACGCGGCGATGAATCCCTGGCTGGCGATCATCGACGGGCTGGAACGTCTGAGGCCGGGGCTGTTCGCGGGCCAGACGCCCTATCCGGCGCGCTGGTTCTATTACCCGGCGCTGCTCCTTTACATGGCCTTCATCTGGATCGAGCTGTTCGGCCGTACCCGGCCGTTCTCGCTGTCCGTGATCCTCTGCGTCTACAGCGCCATCACCTTCGGCGCCGCGTGGTGGTTCGGGCGTGACGCCTGGTTCCGCTACGGCGAGTTCTTCGCTGTGTTTTTCCGCCTGGTCGCCAAGTGCTCGCCGTTAGCCTATGCCGTCATCGAGGGTCGGCGGGTGCTGCGCCTGCGCCAGCCGTTCATGGGCCTCGTTGAGGAAAGGGCCGAGCACCGGAGCCTGCTGCTGTTCGTGCTGTTCATGCTCTCCTCGACGGCGTTCGACGGCATCAAGGAGACGGTGTTCTGGGTCGGACTCTACTGGCGTGACGTGTTCATGCTGGTGCTGCCAGAGCTTGGCGGCAACATGGCGGCGGCGTACCCGGCGCTCAAGGCAGGTTATGCCGTCTGGCAGACGCTGGCGCTGATCGCTTCGCCGTTTCTCTATCTCGGGCTCTACCTTGCCTTTCTCTGGATCACCAGGCGCATCACCGGCAGCGCACGGCCGGTGCGCGAGCTGGCGCTGGATTTCGCCTTCTCGCTGATCCCGATTGCGCTGGTCTACAACATCACCCACTACTACACGCTTATCGCGACGCAGGGCTCGCAGATCGTGCGGCTGGTATCGGACCCGTTCGGCCTCGGCTGGAATCTCTTCGGCAGCCGCGGCTGGCTGACGGCGCCGATCACGCCGGATGCCGGCTGGGTCTGGCACACGCAGGTCTGGCTGATCCTGTTTGGCCACATTGTCAGTGTCTACCTCGCGCACATCGAGGCACTCAAGGTGTTCCGCAGTCAGCGCCAGGCCACCCTCAGTCAGCTGCCCATCCTCCTGCTGATGGTGCTGTTCACAACCTTCGGCCTGTGGATCCTGTCGCAGCCGATCAGCACCGGTCAGGGCCGGTAACACGAGAAAACCGGCCTAGGCCGGCATCGGCGGCCGCAAACGCGCCAAACTAGGCGCCGCCGGCACCCCCCGGTATCGATCTGGAGGACGAGCAGGCGCTGCCAACCCCTGGGGCAGCGGCTCGCAGAACATGCGCATCAGCAAGTACCCGATTCGTCTCGTCTGCTCGGCCTTGATGGCCGCGGCAGTCTGCGCCTGCGGCAATTCCAGCAACCCGGCGGCCGCGCCGGGCACCGGCACACCCTCGCCCGGCGCAGGCGATCCGACCCCGGTGGACGTGTTCGCCCCCGGCAAGCGCGTCTCGGTGCCCAAGGCCAAGTGCCAGGCAGGCGATAACGTCGAGCCCGGTCTGCAGGGGCGGGTGGCGGCGGCCGATCTCGCCAAGTCGCCGTTCAACTGCAACCTGGCACTCGTCGCCTACATGCCTGATGCGGCCGTCGATTCGCTGGACAACTTCCACGACTGCGCCTACTACGGCAAGGGCCTCGCCGCCGGTGGCGCGCAGGTGGTGGACGTTGCCAACTCTGCCCTGCCGGTGCCGACGGGAGTGCTCGCCACCCCGGCGATGGTGGACCCCTGGGAATCGCTGCGCGTCAACGTGCGGCGCAAGCTGCTGGCGGGTGATTCCAATACAAACCAATACCTCGACATCTACGACATCAGCGGCGATTGCCGCGTGCCCCTGCTGCTCTCCAGCACCCAGATGCCGACCGCCAACGGCCATGAAGGCTGGTTCTCGCCCGACGGCATGACTTACTTCATGAGTGGTCGAGTGCCGCTCACCGCAGTGGACATCAGCGACCCAGCGAACCCGAAGGAGATCGTCTCGCAGGCCTTCGACGCCAGCACCCATGGCGGCTCCACCACCGAGGACGGCTCGCGCTCCTACGTCTGCCAGCAGGCGCCCTTTCCCAACGACAAGCTGCTGATTCTCGACACCAGCGAAATCGCCGCCCGCAAGCCGGGCGCGAAGTTCAAGGTCATCAGCGAAATCCCGCTGATGGACAATCAGTGGTGTCAGGGCGCCTACCGCGTTACCTACAAGGGCAAGCCGTTCCTGTTCCAGTACGGCGAGCGCTCCAGCGCCAACGACTGCAGCATGTCCGATGCCGGCTGGGCGACTTTCGCCTACCCGCGCATCTACGACATCGCCGACGAGAAAAATCCGAAGCTGATCTCGACCATGATGCTGGAGAGTGCGCTGCCGCAGCACTGCCAGACTGTGAAAGGCGAAGGCTCGCAGGTCAGCGGCTTCGGCTACAGCGTGCATCACTGCACGCCTGATCGCCTGTACGACCCCACCATCATGGCCTGCTCCTGGTTCGGCTCCGGTATGCGGGTGATGGACATCCGCGATCCCTACCACCCGAAGGAGCTGGCCTACTACAACCCGGCCGCCGCGACGAGCCAGTTAGGCATCGTCGCGCGGCCCGTCGTGCGCGCCGAGAAGGGCGAGATCTGGTTCACCGGCGCGGGCGGTGGCTTCTACGTGGTGAAGTTCGAGGCCGGCGTCTGGCCCTTCCCGGGCTCGGCGCCCTGCCCCGAGGCGAACGATTATTTCTACCACCAGCAGAACCCGGATTCGGCCTGCGCGACGGCCAAGCCAATTCCCTAAAAAGCAGCGCCCCTCTTTGGCGCTCGCCACTTCACGATCGAGCTTTCCGATGTTTTCAAGATTGGGGCCCCGCCTGAAAACTATTCCACCGTCACGCTCTTCGCCAGATTGCGCGGCTGATCCACATCCGTCCCCTTCAGGCAGGCGACGTGATAGGCCAGCAGTTGCAGCGGCACGGTGTAGAGGATCGGGTCAGTCAGCTCATCGCCGTGCGGCATCGGGATGATGGTCACGCCGGGCTCGCTCTTCAGGCCAGCCTCGCGGTCGGCGAAGACGTATAGCTCGCCGCCGCGCGCTTTTACTTCCTGCAGGTTGCTCTTCACTTTTTCCAGCAGGTGGCCGTCGGGGGCGACCGCAATCACAGGCATGTGCTCGTCCACCAGCGCCAGCGGGCCGTGCTTGAGTTCGCCGGCGGCGTAGCCCTCGGCGTGGATGTAGCTCACCTCTTTCAGCTTCAGCGCGCCTTCCATCGCCACCGGGCACATTGGGCCGCGGCCGAGGAACAGGGCGTGATGCTTGTGGATGAAACGCTCGGCAAGCTTTTGCAGGCTGGCGTCTTCCTTGAGCGCCGCAGCAACCTGGCCGGACGCGGCTTGCAGGCTTTTCACGTAGCGGCGTTCGCTGGCCTCGCTCAGTCCGCGGCGGCGAGCGATTAGCAGCATCACCAGGGCGAGCGCCATCAGCTGGGTGGTGAAGGCCTTGGTGCTGGCGACGCTGCGCTCCGGCCCGGCGTGGGTCATCAGCGAGATATCACTCTCGCGCACCAGACTCGACTCCGGTGAGTTGCAGATGACGAGACTGGCGGCAATCGCCTTGGTCTTGGCATGGCGCAGGGCTTCGAGGGTGTCGGCGGTTTCGCCGCTCTGCGAGATGGTGATGAACAGCGTGCCCGGCTCGATCACCGGATCGCGGTAGCGGAACTCGCTGGCGAGCTCGACCACGCATGGCACCTTCGCAATCTGCTCGAACCAGTACTGCGCCACCATGCCGGCATTGGCAGAGGTGCCGCAGGCGACGATGCGCACGCGCTCGACGCGCGCCAGGAGGTCGGCAGCCTTCGGCCCGAGGCAGGCTTCCAGCACCCGGCCTTCGCTGGTGCGGCCTTCGAGCGTGTTGGCGAGGGCCTCCGGCTGCTCGAAGATTTCCTTCTGCATGAAGTGGCGGTATTCGCCCTTCTCCACCGCGCCACTAGCGAGCAGTGACAGCTGCTCCTTGCGGATGCAGGGTGCTCCGGTGCTGTCGAAGATGGCGTAGCTGTTCTGGGTGATTTCGCCCAGATCGCCTTCATCGAGATAGACGATGCGACTGGTGACGCTGACCAGCGCCGTGGCATCGCTGGCGGCAAACATCTCGCCGACGCCGATGCCGATGGCGAGTGGCGAACCTCGGCGTGCGAGCAACATGCGGCCCGGCTCCTTGGCCGAGATCACCGCCAGCGCATAGGCACCGGTGATGCGCGCGATGGCCTTGAGCATCGCGGCGCGCAGATCGTCACCGCCGTCGACCAGGTGCTGGATCAGATGCGCCAGCACTTCGGTATCGGTTTCGCTGGTGAACACATAGCCTTGCGCCGTCAGCTCGGTACGCAGTGCTTCGTAGTTTTCGATGATGCCGTTGTGGACCACCGCGACGGTCTTTGACACCTGTGGATGGGAGTTGCGTTCGGCCGGCACGCCATGAGTGGCCCAGCGGGTGTGGGCGATGCCGGTGGTGCCGGGTAGCGGGGCGGCGGCTTCGAGTTGGGCGACCTTGCCGACGGCACGCACCAGCTGCAGCTTGCCGTCGGCAAGGGTTGCGACACCGGCGGAGTCATAGCCGCGATATTCGAGTCGCTTCAGGCCTTCGACGAGGATGGGGACGACGTTGCGCTGGGCGATGGCACCGACAATTCCGCACATGGTTTTTTTGGGCACTTGCAAGAGGACGACGTATTGTATGCGGCGCGTTCTCCCCACTCGCTCCGACCAGCCCGCCATGCCCGTCTTCATCGCCCTTCTCGTCGCCGCCATCCTGCTGCTGGTGGCGGCACTGATCTTCACGTTGCTGCGGCTGGCGCAGCGGATGGAGCAGCTGGAAACCAGGCTCGGCGAAAAGCCGGTGTCGGTGACCGGGTCGCAGGGGCAGCGCGCCCATATCGCCATCGAGATCCTCAACACCACCGAGCTGGCCCTGCGCGAAACCCGCTTTGCAGGCGCGGCGGCGCGGCTGGCGCCGCGCACCATCGAGCGCATCGTCTACACCCGGGCCGCCAGCCAAATCGCCGCGCAACTGGCTGATCAGGGTGTGCTTGCCGAGGTGAAGGCCCATGTCGCCTGAAGGCCTCGCCGCGCTGATGCTGCTGGCAGCGGCGGCGCTGGCATTTGCGCTCTATGCGACGCGGCGCGCGGCGCGACGGCTGAGCGTGCTGGACGCCGCGCTGGCGCGCGCCATCGCTGCGGCGGCCGAACGCGACGCGCGGCTGCAGGCGCTCGAACAGGCCGTGCAGACCCAGCAGCTCACCGAGCAGGCGGTTGCCACCGGCACCGCGCTGGTGCGCGAGGTGCACAAGGGCATCGCCGATATTCCCTTCAACGTGCTGGAAGCCATTCCTGCCACCCGCACACCCGCCAAGGCGCTGCGGGGACTGCACGATTCAATCAGCGATGGCGTCTA
>JBKJJE010000015.1:0-7843 GCA_046598075.1 Stagnimonas sp. | reverse complement strand
GAGACCCGCACCTGGACCGATGCCGAGCTGGATCAGATGGTCGCCAACCATTCGGCTGAGCAGGCGGCGCCGGCAGTGCTCGGCCATCCCAAAGATGATGACCCGGCCCTGGGCTGGATCGAACAGCTCAAGCGCGTCGGCAACACGCTGCTCGCAAAGTTCAAGGATGTCGACCCCACCTTTGCTGAAGCCGTGAGGGCCAGGCGGTTTCCCAACCGCAGCATCAAGGTGCTGGCCACCGACAAGGGCTTCGCTATTGGCCACGTCGGCTTTCTCGGCGCGGCGCTGCCCGCCGTCAAGGGCCTCAAGCCCATCTCGTTCTCCACCGATCTTCCCAGCGACTCCTATGAGTTCGCACTACCCACCCAGGAGCCGCCCGTGTCCTTTACCCAAGCTCAACTCGACGAAGCCGTGACCGCCGCCACGACCAAGGCCAAGGCCGAGGCCGAAACCGCCGCCAAGATTCAGCGCGATGCCGATGCGGCCGAGCTGAAGAAGCTCCAGTTCACGCAGCGCATCGGCGAGTGCAAGACCATCGTGCAGGGATTTGCCACGCGCGGCCAGGACGTGCACCTCACGCCGGCCCAGTGCGAAGGTCTTGCCGAGTTCCGCGCCCAGCTGGTCACCAGCGAGGCGCAGGAGTTCACCTTCACGGCCGAGGACAAGAGCGAGAAGAAGCTCACCCTCGTCGCCTGCTTCGACAACCTGCTCAAGGGCTTGCCGGTGCAGATGAAGCTCGGCCAGAAGCAGGCTGAAACCGATCCCGCCAAGCCAGGCGCATCCACGCCGGAGGCTTTGGCCGACAAGGCCCTTCAGTTTCAGCAAGAGCAGGCAGCCAAGGGCGTGGTCATCAATATCGCCCAAGCCGTCGCCCACGTTTCCACCAAGGCCTAAAGGAGAGCGCTCATGTTGCTCAATGCCAAAAACTTCATCGCCGAGGCTGCAACCGGCGCGTTTCTCATCGCTGCATATGGCGCCGCCGATGGCGTCGTCAAGCAGGCCACCGCCGCTACCGATGCCATCGTCGGGGTGTTCGAGGAGCTTGACCACGCCACGGGTGAGCGCGTCGACGTGATCCGCTGTGGTCCGGCTCGCGTGCGATACGGCGGCGTCGTCACCCGCGGTGCTCCGCTCACCGCTGGTGCCGCTGGCAAGGCCGTGGTCGCTGCACCGGCCGCTGGCAGCAACGTTCGCATCATCGGCTACGCCGAGGTGGCGGGCGTCGACGGCGACATCGTCGAGATGTTCATCAGCGTCCAATCCTTCCAGGGCTAAAGCCCTCAATCCAAGTTCACGGAGCCCTCCATGCGCCTTTCTCCCTCCTACTCTCGCGTGCTGATGTGCGCCTCTCTGCTAGCAATGGCAGCCTGCATGCACTTCGGCGTGATGCAGCCCGATCACGCCCTGATGGGCTTTGCCGCCCTCAACACCGTGCCGTTCGCGCAGAACCCCGAACTCACTGCCGTCGCCATCGGCTACAGCAACACCGAGGATCAGCTCATCGCCGACCAGGTGATGCCGCGCGTCGACACCGCTGAAACCTTCAAGTGGACCGAATACGACACCCCGCAGGCCTACACCGTGCCTGACACCAAGGTGGGTCGCTTGAGCCAGCCCAACGTCGTCACCTTCGGGGGCACCGAACGCACGGGCACCGTCGACGACTACGGCCTCGACTCGCCCATCCCCCAGCGCGACATGGATGTGTTCGCTGCCATGCCCAAGCCGCAAGGTGGTCGCGGCCCCATCGCGCCGGATGCACTGGCGACGATGATGCTCACCAACCTGGTGCTGCTCGACCGCGAGATCCGCGTCGCCGCCGCCGTGCAGGCCTCGGGCAACTACGAGGCGGCCAACCAGCGTGCGCTGGTCGGCAGTGCCAAGTGGAGCGACTTCGCCAACAGCGACCCGTTCAAGGACATCATGGATGCCCTGGACACGCCGCTGGTGCGCCCCAACACCCTGGCGCTCAGCCAGACCGGCTGGACCACGCTGCGCCAGAACCCCAAGTTCGTGGCACAGATCCGTAAGAACAAGGACGGCGCCGGCGCCGTGACCAAGGAGGAGGTCGCTGCCGCGCTGGAGATCGCCAAGGTGTGTATCGGCTCCAGCCGCGTCAACACCGCTCGCAAGGGCCAGAACGCAGCCTACGTGCGCACCTGGGGCAACCACGCTTCGCTGCTGCACTGCTCGATGATGGCGGCGCAGACCTTTCAGCCCACCTGGGGCTGGACGGCGCAGTTCGGCGGCCGCTTCGCCGGCACGATCATCGACGCCAAAACCGGCCTCAAGGGCAGCGTGATCGTCCGTGCGGGTGAGCAGGTGAAAGAGGTCATCGCCGCCAAGGGTGCTGGTTACCTGTTCCAGAACATCCTCTAAGCCGCCAGCCCTCGGAGCCCGCTCATGGAAAAGCTCACTGTCTTCGTTCGCTGCTTGCGCCAGGTGCAATATGGCGCGCAGCTACACCACGCAGGTGCCGAGCTGAACCTGCGGGAGGACGAGGCAGCTGAGCTGCTGCCGCTTGGCGCGGTGGAGCTGGTCGAGGTCGAAGAGGAAGAGCTGATCGGCATCGAGCTCGCCCCCGCCCTGCTGGTGATCGGCGACCGCAAGTTCTCAGCTGAGGACGTGCTGAGAGCGGCGTTCGATAAGAGTGGCTGCAGCGTTACGGCGTGGAATGGACTCCACGCTGATCGTCACCGGGACTACATCGACATGGTCATTGCCCAGGCCGTGCCGCCGAAAGGCGATGACCAGGGCCGAACCGATACCACCCAGAGCGGCGTTGATTCGCAGCAGTCGTCGGAGACTGTTGGCGAGGAGCCAGGCAAAAGCCCTGCAGCGGAGCCCGACCTCCCCGCTGCAGGCACTGGGGGTGATGTGGTTGTCCAGGACCTTGCTGCTCAGCCCAACAGCGCGCACGCCAGTGAGCAGTCTGAGCCCAAGAACGAGGCTGTGATCCTGAGCGCGTCTGTGGCGCAGCCTCGCGCGCCCAAGAAGCCCGCGCGACGCAAGCGCGGCAGAAAGTAAGGAACGACTATGTCCGTGCTCCAAGGGGTCAGCGGCACAATCGACCCGGCAAATCCCTCGCCATTTCGCCCGATCAGCGTCACGCCAGCTGGCGTGGTGCGGGTATCGGCCGATTGGGCGGCAGATGCCACCCGGCCAGCTGAAAACGCCGCCATCGTGGCCCCCAATGATGGCGCCGATCTGGCCACCCCGACCAGGGCACTGGTGGTGGGCGTCGCGGGCAACGTTGCGGTGGATATGGTCAGTAGCGGCACCAACATCGTCATCACGCTGCCTGCAGGCATCTGGCCCTTGGCCGTGAAGCGGGTCAGATCCACTGGCACCACAGCGACCGGCATCGTGGCGCTCTGGTAATGCGCAACGGGATTGCGCTGTCGGTCACGAAGTCGCTAGGCATCGATAGCCTGCCCACCCCCACGCTGGCGTACAACTTTCTCGCAGGTACGCTCGCCCCGGAGTTCGGCAGCCAGGCGATTACCTTCACTAGGGCGAGCACCGCCTGGGCATTCAACGCCAGCCGACTGCTGGTGTCGGCGGCCAGCAACGCGGTGCGCTACGACTACGACCCCATCACGGGTGCCGCGCTGGGGTTTTTGCATGAGGGCGCGCAGACCAACCGCGTGTTGCAGAACCGGGATCTGACGCAAACCGCGTGGACCAAAGCCCTGTGCACCGCAGCGAAAAACCAGAGCGGTATCGATGGCGTCAGCAACAGCGCCAGCAGCCTGACCGCAACGCTCGCCAATGCAACATGCACCCAGTCCATCACTGTCGCCAGCGACACCTATGCGATCACGGCGTATCTGAAGCGAATCACCGGCACGGGCAACATCGAGATGACCCGCGACGGTGGCAGCACCTGGGTGGACGTGACCAGCCAGATGCTGGGCACGGGACCCAACGGGTTTTCGCGCGTCACCATTGCCAAGGCAACTCTCGCAAACCCTGCAGTCGGCTTCCGGCTCGGCACGATGGGTGATGCCATCGCCGTGGATGCCGTGCAGCTCGAAAGCCGCCGTAACACCTCGCCGATCTTGACCACAACCGCGGTGGTCACCCGCGCCGCCGATCTGGCCACATTCGACCCGGTCGGCGTCTACAGCGACACCGGCTGCTCTGTGTTTGAAGAACTCAGACTCGGCGACTATTTCACTACCGGTTACATTTTCAGCCTGCAGGATTCTGCCCTCACCAACAGTGTCACGGACTATCACAACTCGGCGGCCAACAGTCTGCGGTTGGTGACGTCAGGCGGCTGCAATATCGCCGTTGCCGCGTCGTCAGTTGACTGCAAGACGGCCAACAGATGCCGCCTTAATGATTTTCAGAAAAGCGCGAGTGGCGCAACCAGCACTGGTGACAACAGCGGCACCATGCCGACAAACGCGTCGATCACGCTCGGCGCCATCGGCTCGCTTCACGCCGGATCAAATCCGTACTACGGGCACATCAAACGGTTGAGGTTCTGGAACATGCCGCTCTCCAACAGCCAGCTGCAAGGGTTGATCGCATGATCGACCTCTACCTGCGTGCCACTGATGAGGCCGAGCTGATGTCGGCGCTGGCAGCGGCGGACCTGCTGCTTGTCGATGGCACGCCCCAGGAGGTGAGCCATCGGCATGCGTTGGTAGTGATCGGTGCAATCCCCGGCATCAGCGGCTATCACGCCAACCTGCGCTACTGGGCTGACTTTGACCCCGCACCACTGGCGGCGGTGACGATCACGGCACCGGCTACGCCTTCGCTGGTTTGGGCTTGATCCGCACCCGATCTACTTCGCGCCCCAGGAAACATTTCCGACGCTGACCCGCCCTCGCGCGCACGCGAAGCTGCGTGCATGCCCAGCGTCTACGCCACCACCGCCGATCTGATCCTCTCGCTGCCGCGCGGCGAGCAGGAGCTGATCGAGCTCACCGATCTCACCGGCAGCGGCGCGGTCGATGACAGCAAGATCGCGCGTGCGCTTGGAGACACCGCCAGCACCATCGATACCTATCTGCGCAAGCGTTACACGCTGCCGCTCAGCGAAGTGCCTGATGTGCTGCGCAACGCCGCCTGCGACATGGCGCGTTACTCCCTCTACCGCGATGCCGCGCCGAAAGAGGTCAAGGACCGCTACGACTCTGCCATGCGCTTGCTCAACGACCTGGCCACCGGCAAGGCCGTGCTGCCGGGCGCACCGGGTGACGCAGCACAAGCACCGGTTCCGGGCCGCGCAGTGCGCAGCGGGCAGGCCAACAGCGGTTTCGACTGGGGCACGTACCCATGAGCGATACCAGCGACTGGCTGGGCCTGGAAACGCGCCTCATCGAGCGACTGCGCTCGGTCATGCCAGCGGAGGTGAAGGTGCTGCCAGCCGCAGATCTCGCTGGCGTCGTCGAAAACAGCCAGGCCACTCCCGCAGTGCAGGTCTATTACCGGGGCTATCGGCTTGTCGATGACCAGGCTGGTGGTGGCATGCAGCTGGTCGAGCAAACCTGGCTCGCCGTGGTGGTGGTGCGCAATGCGGCTGGCCAGCGCGACGGCGCAGCCACCCGTGCCAGCGCCAGCCTGCTCTGCAACGACGTGTTCAAGGCGCTACTGGGCTATCGCCCTGGTGCCCCGTTTAGCTCGCTGAAGCTCGCCAATGCCCCGAACGCGGAGTGGAGCAAGGGCGGCTTTGGTTACTTCCCCCTCGGTTTCACCTCGCGCCTCACCGTCCGAGGCGAGCTGCAACGTCCGCAATAGCCCGCATCAACCACGCGGGTGTTGACCCGCACAACCCCGGAGTCTGTCCATGTCCAAGCCCAACCAATCCTTTCTCGGCCTGGCCGATTGCTACCTCAAGCCCTACGGCGTCGCTGCCGCTGCGCGCGCCATCGGCTCGGTGAGTCGGTGCGAAATCACCCATGAGGAGGACGAGAAGCGTCAGCAGAACTTTGGCCGCGATGGCGGCACCCTCAATATCGTTTCGCGGCTGACCAAGGCCGGCATCAATCTCACGCTGCAATCCATCAGCAAAGAGAATCTCGCGCTCGCGCTGCGCGGCACCGTCAGCAGTGCCGCGCTCGGTACCGTGGTTGCCGAGGCGCAGACGGCCTACAAGGGCGGGTTGGTATCGACGGCATTCATGTCGCCGACCGTCACCGAGGTGACCAACGCGGGTGACACCGTGACCTATGACGAGGGAGTGGACTACCGCGTGACCGGTGCCGGCATCGTCATCCTGGAAACCGGAACCATCACCGAAGCCCAGCCCATCCTCATCAGCTACAGCCACCCGGCCATCGATGTGGTGGAGGCCCTCACCACGGGTGCCACCGAGTACACGCTGTATTTCGATGGCCTCAACGAGGCCGAGAACAACAGCAACGTCTCGGTGGTGCTGCACCGCGCCAAGTTCAAGCTGGCGACTACCCTGGGCCTCATCAGCGACGACTACGTGAATCTCGAAGTCGAAGGCGAGCTGCTGCTCGACGCCAGCCAGATCGGCACCGGCAAGAGCAAGTTCTATCGCTGGAGCTACCCGAAGGCGGCTTAAAACCGCTGACGGCCTAGCGTGCGCCCCATAGGGCTTGCCCAATGATCCAGGCGCACCAGCCAAGCACTCCGGCACCGGCCATGAACCACAGCGTGACGGCCAGCGTGCCGGAGAGCGGCAGTAGCAGCACGCCAAGCAGCAGCGAGAACGCCGACACCTGCATGAGGGTGCTGGGCGTCCAGAAGAAATGCCAGAAGCCGGGTGGGCGCGTGTTCATGGGCACCAAGCATAGCCAATGACTGACCTCAAGACACAGCTTCGCATCGAGGCCGATGGTGCGCAGGCGCAAACGGAACTCGGGCGCGTCGAGAAAGCCGCCGAGGGTCTCTCCGGCGGTCTGAATCAAGCGGCGCGCGCAGCCGGCGTCTACAGCGACTCTCAAGGCAAACTGCGCGAAGCCAACGGTCGCTTCGTCAGCGATGCCCGCAAGGCTGAACTAGGGCTGCAGAGCTTCACCGGCAGCACCACCAAAGCCGCACAAGGTGTGCGCTCAATTTCCGACCAGCTGCAAACGGCGCAAACCCGCGTGTTGCAGTTTGCCGCTGCCAATATTGGCTTTGGTGCGGCCAAGGGCATCGCCAACCTTGCCGACAGCTACAACAGCCTGCAGTCGCGCATCAAGCTCGCTGCCGGCGAAGGCGCGGATTACGCAGCGATCAGTCAAGAGCTGTTCGATATCGCCCAGCGCACGCAGCAACCGCTTGAGGCCATTGGCACCCTCTACACCCGCACCGCCGATGCCTTGCGTGGCGCAGGCCTCAGTACGCAGGAAACCATCGCCTTCACCGAGACGTTGGCGCAGAGCTTTCGCATCAGCGGTGCGAGTGCGGCCGAAAGTCAGGCGGCGATCATCCAGCTCAGTCAGGGCCTGGCTGCCGGGGCACTGCGTGGCGATGAGTTCAACAGCGTCGCCGAGCAAAGCCCTCGTCTGTTGCAGGCCCTGTCGCAGGGGCTCGGCGTCAGCCGCGGTGAACTGCGGCAGATGGCCGAGCAGGGCGAGCTGACTGCAGAGGTGATCACGCGTGCCCTGCAGGGGCAGGCGACTGTGATCGCTGAGGAATACGGCCAGCTGCCGCTGACCATCGGCGGGGCCGTCACGCAGCTGCAAAACGAGCTGCAGAAGTACATCGGCGAGACCGGCAATGCGGTGGGCGCGACCGATGCCGTAGCCACCACGGTGAAGTTCCTGGCAGACAACGTTGAACGTCTCGATCAACTTCTGCTGGCCGTGGCCGCAGGTGGTCTGGCCAAGATCACCCTTGCTTTGCAGGCCAAGGCCACCGCGGCATTGGCTGC
>JBKJJE010000166.1:0-3598 GCA_046598075.1 Stagnimonas sp. | reverse complement strand
GGTCAGTGATATCTGCATCATCCCGCCCAACTCCTTTGCACTGGCGCGCACCGTCGAATTCTTCCGAATTCCGCGCAACACGCTGGTTGTCTGCCTGGGCAAGAGCACCTATGCGCGCTGCGGCATCATCGTCAACGTCACCCCGCTCGAGCCGGAGTGGGAAGGTCATGTAACCCTGGAGTTCAGCAACACCACGCCGCTGCCCGCCAAGATTTATGCGAACGAGGGCGTGGCGCAGTTCCTGTTCTTCGAGAGCGACGAGGTTTGCGGCACCAGCTACAAGGACCGTGGCGGCAAGTACCAGGGCCAGCGCGGCGTCACCCTGCCGAAGACCTGAGCTTCAGCGCGCTGACCTCCGCAGCGGTTCCGGCAGCCCGTACTGCCGTGCCGAATGGGGATTCAGCGTTTGCGCAATCCTGCTCTGTTCCTCCGCCTGTTGGACGAGGCCCGCTGCCGCCATGGCGCGGGCAGCACAGGCATGCAGTGCGGCGGTGTTCCAGCCGCTGGCGAGTGCGCGTTGGGCGATGCGGAGGGCTTCGCCGACATCGCCGGCATTCAGCAGGGCATCCACCAGCTTGATCTGTGACTCGCCGTTGGGGCGCAGCGCATGGTTGCTACGCGCCAGCTTCAGGGCTTCAGTTGCAGTGCCGAACAGCAGGAAATGATCCAGCCCGTGCCCGTAGCTGGCTTCCGGCAGCACGGCAAGGCGTTCCTCATAGAGCTTGCGCGCGCGCGCGATCCAGAGCTCAGCTGCGGGTTCATCGCCGCGATGGCGGAGCAGCCGCGCCATTGCATCCATGAACTCCGGGTTGCCGGTATCGCCGATGATGTCCTGATATTCCCGCTGCGCCGCCTCGTCATCGCCTCTGAGGGCATGGATCTCGGCGATGTGCTCGCGTGCCAGCCACCAGCCGGGTAGCAGGCGCAGCGCGTGATGGTAGTGGGCGAGGGCAGCATCCCAGCGACCCCGGTCTAGCTCCAGCAGGCCGCGCTGCAGCGCCAGCCAGGCACGCGGATGCGGTGAGTCGCCGTGGTAGATGGCGTCGCCACGGTCGAACAGTGCGGCCGCTTCGCTGAGATTTCCCATGCGGGCGTGCCAGACAGCGAGGCGCACCAGTCCGAGCAGATCTTCGCGGCGCGCCAGTGCGGCGCGATAGCCGCGGAGTGCTTCCGGGTAGTGCCCGCGGTAGAACGCCAAGTCGGCACGCAGACCGAGGATGGCAGCCGTGTCAGGGTCGTTTTCGCGCTCGGCGCGGAGCAGGTCGGCGTCGACGCGGTCTAGCCTATGGACGGTGAAGCTGAAGCGTGCGCGGGCCAGATACGGCCCGCCACTGCCTGCCAGCGCAAAAGCCCTGGCGAGGGATTGCTCCGCATCCAGGTAGAACCGGTAGTCGCCGCTGAGCTGCGCGAGGGCGAGCTGCGCCTCGGCTAGGTTGCTCCATTGAGGCCACACCAAGGGGCCGCGCTGGATGGCCGCCTGCATATCGCGCACGGCGCGTTCGGCAGCACCGCGCTCATCCGCGTAGCTGTACGCCGATGCCGAGGCAGGCGGCTCCACCGGCGCGGCAGCTGGCTGCGGCGGCGATCTATTGCAGGCGGTGCAGGCGATTGCGGAGGCGAGCGCCAGCAAGGTCAGCTTCACGGTGGTGGATGCGCGGCGGCGAGATACGGAAACTGCGCCAGAAACGGCGACTCGTTGCGGGTCGGGTTGTTGGGCAGGGTCTCGAACGAGAACACATCGCAGGGTCTGCTGCCGCAGGTGCCGGGGGTAGTGGTGTCTAGCAGCGCCATCGACAGGATGCGATCTACCGTCGGGTCCTCGAAGCGGCGGCCGTTGGGAAAGCCATCCGGCAGCGAGAGATCGAGTTGCAGGGTGTCGGGGATGATCTTGCCGATCACCTGCCTGAGGCAGACATCGGTCGCGCAAGGGGTGAGGCCCTTGGCGATGATGGCGTCGTCGAGACCGACATGCAGCTCGTCGAGTCGCTCGGTCATCAGATGGGCAAAATCACCGTCGTCGCCGGGGTCGGTGCCGTTGAAATGATCCTTGTCCTCGGTGTGCAGCAGCACGGTGGCGACCACCGGTTGACCCATGCGGTCCATGCGTCCGTAAGAGACTTTCGCGAACGTCTGGAACACGAAGGGATCTGCCCCGACGACAGGTGGCGGTGTCGTCACGGCATTGCCAGCGCCGCCGCCGCCGCAGGCGGCAAGTACGAGACCGGTAACGAGCAACGGCAGGTACAGCGCGAAGGGTTTGATGTTCATGGCTGCTCCTTACTTGATGAGCCGGTCGCCGGAGGCCCAAACCCGGATCAGCTTGTTACCGCTGCTGCCGGGGCGGGGCACGATCAGGCTGGCATCCATCTCGAAGACGATGGCGGTGAGATTGCGCCGCGAGAACGAGTCACGGCTAGCATCGAAGAACAACTGGCCTTTGGGCCTGTCGGCGCCGTTGAAACTGCCGATGGTCGCGACGAAGCCCTGGAAATCGAAAAAGAACGGGTCGTCGCGCAGGCCGGCGAATACCTTGAGCCCGGTCGGCGAGGTAATGACCCGCTCGACCGGCCCGGCAACGAACTGCGTGCCGCCGCCAGGCAGGTTCTCGAACTGCACGCCGGCCTCGCCTTTCGAGTTGCGACCAAAACGGACGAAGATCTGGTGCTCCGGCGTGGCATCGCCGTCGAGATCGATGTTGTAGGTGAACAGTACATCCGGATCGAAGCGTCCGGTGGGGCCGTCGACACGGGCTCTGGGCACCGGGGCGCCGCCGAAACAGATGGCGCCGACCATCCGCCCTTCGGGGTTGCGGAAGATGAAGACATCGGTGATGTCACTCGAGGGGTCTTTGGTTGAGCTTGGAGCATCGGCGTGATCGGCGCCAGTTGCCGCGAATGCGCTGCACAACAGCAGCACCGCTGCAGCCCATCTGCCGCCTGCCGAGGCTGATCCTGGATAAGATTTCCGCATGGCACTCTCCCGAAAATGCACGATGACGATTGCTACTTCCCTGTCCCCACCTGGTCGCTGACGAACCAGGGCCGTCCGTCGACGTCTAAAAATAGTCCTTCCATCTCCCGCTGGGTGAACGGGCGCGAGCCAATACGGCCGAAAACTGCGATCTGGTTCCCGGTTTCATCGACAGCACGGTCACGATCCAGCCCCTTGCTCAGCGCCAGCAGCGGGTTTTTGCTGGGCCAGCCGGCGATCCAGCCCGGTTTCGGCTCCGGCGAGAAGCCGTAGAACTTCGGCTGGGTATCCGGTGCGGTGAGCTGCAAGACCTGCAGGCCACTGGCATCCGCCACATAGGCGAACAGGCTGGCATTGGTGGAGCCCACCACCACATCGTTGGCACCCTTGAGGCGGCCGTCGGCGGTGGTGGCGGTGAGCAGCGTCGGTCGTTCGGGGTTCTGCACGTCGACAATCACCAGCCCCTCGGCACCCGCCGCCACGTAGGCGTAGGTGCGGGCGACATAGACGCGACGTGCGTCGGCGAGCGGCAACAGGGCCTTGGCGACCGGTTGCGCGGGCTGCGTGAGATCGAACACTTCCAGCCCGCGACCGGTGGTGACAAAGGCGTAACGGAACTGCACGGCGA
>JBKJJE010000010.1:0-19571 GCA_046598075.1 Stagnimonas sp. | reverse complement strand
ATCCCAGGGCGTGTAACGGGCCAGCGCCGACTTGCAGAAGTGCGGATTGGCGGAGAGAAAGTGCTCGGGCCCGGTGCCCAGATTGGTGAAATTGCAGCGCCCGCCGCCGGACATGAGAATTTTTTTGCCGACCTTGTTGGCGTGCTCGATGACCACTGCTTTGCGCCCGCGCAGCCCGGCCTGAAAAGCGCAGAACAAGCCGGCAGCACCGCCGCCGAGAACGACGACATCGCAATCCATCTAGACGGCCTTGAGCTGGGTGATGAGGGCGGTCGCTGCCGCCGAAAGCGTCCGCTTCTCGTGCCAGACCACACCCAGCTCGCGCGCCAGCAGCAGCTCGCGAATGGGTAGGGCGATGAGGTCCTTGTCGAGCATGGAGCGCGGCAGCACGCTCCAGCCGAGGCCGATGACCACCAGCATCTTCAGGGTTTCGAGGTAGTTGGTGGCAAGCCGGATGCGAGGCTTCAGGCCGTGCTGTGTCAGGGCTGCGGTGACGATGCGGTGGGTGTAGGTGGCCTCGTCCGGCAGCACCGCGGCGTGTTCTGCCAGATCGCCGAGCTTGGGCCTTTTGAGCACGGCGAGCGGATGGGAGGGGGCCACCACCACGGCGAGCGGATCAGGCCACACCAGCAGTGACTTGAGCTGCGGCAGCGGCTGCGACGGCAGGGTAACGATGCCGAGTTCCAGCTTGCCGGCCAGCACCGCTTCGCAGGCGACTTCGGAGTCCATGAACTGGATGTCGAGATCGACCTCCGGATAGGCCAGCGTATAGGCGCGCAACACCGTCGGCAGGCGGTGCAGGCCGATGTGGTGGCTGGTGCCGATGGAGAGCCGCCCCTCGACTTTTTCCGACAGCCTGGAGAGCGCACGGCGGCCGTCCTCGATGTCGTGCAGCGCGCGGCGCGCGTAGGGCAGCAGTGCCCGGCCGGCATCGGTGAGGCTGATCTGCCGGCCGACACGGTCGAACAGCTGGCGACCGAGCTGGTCTTCCAGGGTGGCGATGCGCTTGCTGACCGCCGGCTGGCTCAAAAACAGCCGTTCTGCTGCTTTCGAGAAAGAGGCGCTGTCGGCGACTTCCAGAAAGGCGGAAAGAGCTTGGGTGTCCATGCCGTCAAGTATATCAATGCGGCATGAAGTCCATGAAAACGATTCATTGGCGTTATGCGAGACAGGCCCCTACGATGCCGACCGTTTCCAATCTCGCGCAGGTGTGTGTCATGGCCAAGACGCTTTACGACAAGTTGTGGGATGCGCATGTCGTGCGTGCCGCGCCGGAGGGCACTGCCTTGCTCTACATCGACCGGCATCTGGTGCACGAAGTCACCAGTCCGCAGGCGTTCGAGGGCCTGCGCATCGCCGGCCGCAAGCCTTGGAAGCGCCTTGCCAACCTGGCGGTGCCCGACCACAACGTGCCGACCACCGACCGCGCTGCCGGCATCTCCGACCCGATCAGCAGAGAACAGGTCGATGCGCTCGACCGCAACGTCAAGCACTTCGACGTACCTTACATCCCGCTCGCCGACGTGCGTCAGGGCATTGTCCACGTGGTGGGGCCGGAGCAGGGCGCCACACTCCCAGGCATGACCGTGGTCTGCGGCGACAGCCACACCGCCACCCACGGCGCCTTCGGTGCGTTGGCGTTCGGCATCGGCACCAGCGAGGTCGAGCACGTGCTGGCCACCCAGTGCCTGATGCAGAGCAAGACCCGGTGCATGCTGATCCGCGTCAACGGCGACGTCGGTGCGGGCGTGACGGCAAAAGACATCGTGCTTGCCATCATCGGCCGCATCGGCACTGCCGGTGGCACCGGCTACACCATCGAGTTCGCGGGCGAGGCGATCATGGCGCTGTCGATGGAAGGCCGCATGACGGTCTGCAACATGGCGATCGAAGCCGGCGCCCGTGCCGGGCTGATCGCCGTGGATGAGACCACTATCCGCTACGTCAGGAACCGCCCGCTGGCACCGGAGCCCAAGCACTGGGAGCAGGCGGTGACCTGGTGGAAGACCCTGCATTCCGATGTCGGCGCCCGCTTCGATCGCACGGTGGAGCTGGACGGCAGCCGCATCGAGCCGCAAGTGACCTGGGGCACCTCGCCCGAGATGGTGGTGGCGGTCGGCGGCCGGGTGCCGGACCCGGCCGCCGAGCCCGATGCCACCAGACGCCAAGGCATGGAGCGCGCCCTGGCCTACATGGCCTTGGCACCCAACACGCCGATGCAGGACATCCCCATTGACAAGGTGTTCATCGGCAGTTGCACCAACGGCCGTATCGAGGATCTGCGCGCTGCCGCGACCGTCGTGCGCGGCAAGCAGAAGGCCGCGAACGTGAAGCTGGCCATGGTGGTGCCGGGTTCCGGCCTGGTGAAGCGGCAGGCCGAGGCGGAAGGGCTGGATGTGATCTTCAAGGCCGCCGGCTTCGAATGGCGCGAGCCGGGCTGCTCGATGTGCTTAGGGATGAACGATGATCGTCTGGCGCCGGGCGAGCGCTGCGCCAGCACCAGCAACCGCAATTTCGAAGGCCGACAAGGGGCGGGTGGCCGCACGCATCTGGTGTCACCCGCGATGGCCGCCGCAGCGGGCATCGCGGGTCGTTTCATCGACGTCAGGAGTATCTGATGCAAGCCTTCACGACGCTGAGCAGCAAGGCCATGCCGCTGGATCGCGCCAATGTCGATACCGACGCGATCATCCCCAAGCAATACCTCAAGTCCATCTACAAGTCGGGCTTTGGGCAGTACCTGTTCGATGACTGGCGCTATCTCGATGCCGGTGATCTGAGCGTGCCGGTGGCGAGCCGTCGGCCCAACCCCGAGTTCGTGCTCAACCGCGCGATCCACGCCGGCTCTCAAGTGCTGATCGCGCGCGAGAACTTTGGTTGTGGCAGCTCGCGCGAACACGCGGTGTGGGCACTCAATGACTGGGGTTTTCGCTGCGTCATCGCGCCGAGCTTTGCCGATATCTTCTACAACAACTGCTTCAAGAACGGCGTGCTGCCGGTATGCCTTCCCGCCGATTCGGTCGATGCCCTGTTCCAGGCCATCGCCGCCAATGCCGAGCTGCCGCTGACGATTGACCTCGCTGCACAGACCGTGCGTTGGTCGAAAGCGGAAGCCAGCTTTGCCATCGATGCCTTCCGCAAGGACTGCCTGCTGCGCGGCCTCGACGAGATTGGCCTCACCTTGCAGGACGCCGATGCCATCCGCAGTTACGAAGCCCGGCGCGCGCAGACTGCGCCCTGGCTGTTTGTTTGAGGGGCTCACCATGAAGCGCACCACATTCGCCGCACTGCTGGCCCTTGCCGTCAGCGCCGCACAGGCCGTTGGCCCACAGCCGGTATGGAAGACCGATGGCTTCGCCAGCCCCGAATCTGTCGTCTACAGCACGCAGCAAAAAGTGCTCTACGTCAGCAACATCAATGGGGTGGAAAATGCCAGGGACGGCAACGGTTTCATTTCCCAACTGGCGCTGGATGGCAGGGTCATCCAGCGCCAGTGGCTGAAGGGCCTCAACTCGCCGCACGGGCTCGGCTATTACCACGGCTGGCTCTACGTGGCCGACATCGACGAGCTGGTCGAGATCGACACCGGCAACGGCCGCATCAAGCGCAAGCTGAAGGCGCCGGGCGCCAAGTTTCTCAACGATGTGACGGTGACCAGCAATGGCACGGTGTTCGTGTCGGACATGGTGACCAACACCATCTGGCGCTTGCAGGGAGACTCGTTCACCCCCTGGCTGCACGACGATGCGCTGGAAAATCCCAATGGCTTGCTGTTCGACTCCGGGGCTCTGCTGGTGGCGAGCTGGGGCGCGATGAAGCCGGATTTTTCCACCGAGACGCCGGGCTACGTCAAGACGGTGGACCTGAGCACCAGGGCCATCACAGCTCGCTTCCTGCCGGTGCCGCTGGGCAATCTCGATGGCCTGGCGAGCGATGGCAAGGCTGGCTATGTGGTGAGCGACTACATGCGTGGCAATGTGTTTCGCATTGGCGCCGATGGTCAACCCAATCTCTGGTTGCAGCTGACCGAGGGCACCGCGGACCTCTGCACCGCACCGGGCCTGCTGCTGCTGCCGCAGTCGGTGGAAAACACCGTCAGTGCCTATTCCCTCAAGTAAGAAATCATGACCGCAAAACTGCTCATCCTGCCCGGCGACGGCATCGGGACAGAGATCATCCGCGAAGCCGAAAAAGTGCTGGCTGCACTGCGCGACCGGCACGGCCTTGATGTGGTGTGGGAACACGGGCTGATCGGCGGTGCGGCCTACGACGTGCACGGCGAGCCACTGCCGGCGGTGACGCTGGAAAAAGCCCGTGCGGCTGACGCCATCTTGTTCGGTGCTATCGGTGGCCCTCAGTACGACGCCCTGCCGAAAGACAAGCGCCCGGAGCGTGGCCTGCTGGCGATCCGCGCCGCCATGGGCTTCTATGCCAATTTGCGGCCTGCGATCCTGTATCCGCAGTTGGCCGATGCCAGCTCGCTCAAGCCGGAGCTGGTGGCGGGCCTCGACATCCTGATCGTGCGCGAACTCACCGGCGGCATCTACTTCGGCAAGCGCACCTCGCGAGTGGTCGATGGCCATCAGGTCGGCCACGAAGTCATCCCGCAGGCACGGGTGGCGAGCGACGTGGAGGAATACAGCGACTACGAGATCATGCGCATCGCCCACACCGCCTTTGCCGCCGCACGCCTGCGCAACAAGAAGCTCTGCTCGGTGGACAAGGCCAATGTGCTGGAGTCCAGCCAGCTCTGGCGCGAGGTCGTGTGCGAGGTGGCAAAGGAATATCCCGATGTGGCGTTGAGCCATCTCTACGTCGACAACGCCGCCATGCAGCTGGTGCGCGCGCCCAAGCAGTTCGACGTGATCGTCACCGGCAATCTGTTCGGCGATATCCTGAGTGACATCGCCGCCCAGCTCACCGGCTCGATCGGCATGCTGCCGAGTGCCTCGATGAACGAGAAAGGCCAGGGCCTGTATGAGCCGATTCACGGCAGCGCGCCAGACATTGCCGGCAAGGGCATTGCCAATCCGCTCGCCACCATCCTCTCGCTGGCCATGCTGCTGCGCTACTCGCTGAAGCGCGGCGAGCTGGCAGAAAAGATCGAGGCTGCCGTGCAACAAGTGCTGGCCAGCGGCCTGCGTACCGGCGACATCGCCGCGCCAGGCGAGGCTAGGGCGGGCACGCAGGCGATGGGCGATGCAGTTGTCGCTGCTCTCGGCTAGCACCATGGGCTGGTTCTATCTGATCGGCGCGGGGGTTTTCGAGATCGCCTTCACGACCTGTATCAAGCTCAAGCAGGACACCGGCAATCGCTGGTGGGACTTGGCGTTTCTCGCCTGCGCGATCATCAGCTTTGGCCTGCTGGAGCGTGCCATTGCCAGCATCCCGCTGGGCACTGCCTATGCGGTGTGGACCGGCATCGGCGCTTTTGGCACGGCAGTGATCGGCATCGCCTTCTTCAAGGACCCGCTTACGTTCTGGCGCCTGTTCTTCCTGTTCACGCTGGTGGCCTCAGTGATCGGCCTCAAACTGGTCTCGGCGCACTGACATGCAACTGATTGAAGTCACCGACGGCCAGGGCCGCGTCATCGTCCCCGACTGGTTGCCACGCGCCGAAGCGGTGCACCGCCAGCTACGCCCGCAGCTGGCGCTGGACTACGCCGCCAAGATGCAGCGCGTGTTCGCGCAGGGCGGTCGCATGGTGCTGGCGGTGGAGGATGAGCTGGTGCTGGGTCTCGCGGTCTGGCGCAGCTACGAAAACACCCACAACGACTTACAGCTGTATGTCGATGACCTGGTCACCGACCGGGACTGCCGCTCGCGGGGCGTGGGCCGCGCCCTGATCGACTGGCTCGACAGCCGCGCGCGCACGCTCGCTGCCGGCGCGCTGACGCTCGACTCCGGCACCCAGCGTGTCGACGCGCACCGCTTCTATCTGCGCGAACGTTTCCACATCACCGCTTTTCACTTCAGCAAGAAACTGGATCAACCATCATGAGTCGCAAATTTGATATCGCCGTCGTCGGTGCCACCGGGGCTGTAGGGCAGGCGATGCTGGAAATCCTGGCCGAGAGCAGACTGCCGTACGGCAAGGTCTACGCGCTCGCCTCCGAGCGCAGCGTCGGCAACACCGTGATGTTCGCGGGCAAGCCGCTGGACGTCGAAAACCTGGCGGATTTCGATTTCAGCAAGGTGCAGATCGGCCTGTTCTCGCCGGGCGCTTCGGTGTCGGCCATCTATGCGCCGAAGGCGGCGGCGGCAGGTTGCGTGGTGATCGACAACACCAGCCAGTTCCGCTACGACGCCGATGTGCCGCTGGTGATCCCGGAGGTTAACCCCGAGGCGATTGCCCTGTACAAGACGCGCGGGATCATCGCCAATCCCAACTGTTCGACCATCCAGATGCTGGTTGCCTTGAAGCCGATCCACGACGCGGTGGGCATCGAGCGCATCAACGTCTGCACCTACCAGAGCGTTTCCGGCACTGGCAAGGAGGCCATCGACGAGCTTGCACGGCAAACTGCGGCCCTGCTCAACGCCCAGCATTACGAGGCCAAGGTCTACCCCAAGCAGATCGCCTTCAACTGCCTGCCGCAGATCGACGTGTTCCAGGACAACGGCTATACCAAGGAGGAAATGAAGATGGTGTGGGAGACCCGCAAGATCTTCGGCGACGAGCGCATCCTGGTGAACCCGACGGCAGTGCGGGTGCCGGTGTTCTACGGTCACTCCGAGGCCCTGCATGTCGAGACCAGGATCAAGATCACGGCGGCGGCGGCGCGCGCGCTGCTGGAGCGGGCGCCAGGAGTGAAAGTGGTGGATGAGCGCGTCGACGGCGGCTGGCCGACGGCGGTCACCGAGGCCAGCGGCAACAACGAAACCTTCGTCGGCCGCATCCGCGAGGATTTGAGCCATCCGCGCGGCCTCAACCTGTGGGTAGTGGCTGACAACGTCCGCAAAGGCGCGGCACTCAACGCGGTGCAGATTGCCGAACTGCTGGTCGAAAAATACCTCTGAGCAGAGTCACCTGAACGCCACATTGCCGCTGACATAAACATAGGTTATAAAAGCACTTAGCGTCGGTACTTCAAGCGTTACACTCACTTTTCCGGCGCCAAAAACTCAAAGCTATTTTGAGGTACGGGAGTAACTATGCGACGGACACTTGCGCGGATCACACTCACTGCAGCGGCAGTGGGCTTCATCGCCAGCACACAGGTGCGGGCGCTGGGCCTGGGCGAGATCGATGTCAGCTCCGACCTCAACCAGCGGTTTGTTGCCAGCATTCCGCTGACTGAAATCAGTGCCGAAGACCTCGAAACTGTCTCGGTTTCGGTGGCACCCAACGAGGCTTTCGAGCGCGCCGGTATCGAGCGCGCGGAGTACCTGTCCAGCCTGAGCTTCGAGATCAGGAATGATCGCGGCCGCCCGCGTGTCATCGTCACCAGCAGCCAGATCGCCCGCGAGCCGGTGCTTGATCTGCTGGTGCAGGCGCGCTGGAGTGGCGGCAAGATCCAGCGCGACTACACCATCCTGCTCGACCCGGCCGAGGCGGTGGTGGCCACGCGCGCACCGCCGCCATCAGCCCCGGTGGTCGCTTCGGCTCCGGTGATTGCAGCCAGCTCCCGGCCGGCTCCCGCACCCGCACCCTCCAGGCCGGTTGCACCCAGGCCGAGTGCGCCGGTGGGCGGCGAGTTCTACCAGACGCCGGCGGAAGCCATGCCGGGCAGAAAGCCTGCAGCCGCAGCCAAGCCGGCCGCTGTGCCGCGCAGTGCTGCTGAGTTCGACAGCAGCACCGGCAGCTACGGACCAGTGGTTGCCAAGGAAACGCTGTGGAGCATCGCCACCAAGGTGCGCCCCGGTTCGGCAGTGTCGATGGACCAGGTCATACTGGCGCTGGCGGAAGCCAATCCGGTGGCAATCCAGCGCGGCACCACCGTCAGCAAGGGGGCGACCTTGCGGGTGCCTTCCGCCGAACGCATGCAGTCCATCCCGGCGGCGACAGCGACGATCCGGCTTGCAGGCTTGCGTGCAGGCGCGCCGGCACGGCCAGCCGCTGCTGCGCCGAAAGCGGCTGTTGCCAAGCCGGCTGTCCAGCCGGTTCCGGCTCCGGCTCCGCAGGCTGCTGCGCCGCCCGCAGTTACCTCTTCCGCCCCCATCGTCGCTGCAAAACCGGCGCCGGCGCCGGTGATCGCTGTTGCGCCGGAGCCGCCCAAGGCGACGCCACCGCCACCGGCCGCCCCGGTGATGCCGGCCGCCGTGCCCAGCCCCGCCGCGGCAGCGCCGCAGCCAGCCACCGCATCAATCCCGGCAGTTACCGCTCCAGCCCCCGCCGCCGCTCCTGCCGCGGTTGGCGTTGCCCCCGGCCCCCAGCTTGCGCCGGCAGCAGTGGCCGGTGTCGGCGCCAGTGCTGCTAGCTCCGCCGGCAGCCCTGCCGAGGCCGCTGCAGCGCCGCCTGCGGCCAGCAAGTCACCGCTCGCACGCCCCCTGCCGGCGCAGCCTGAAAACGGATTTCTCGACGACTACGGCCCGCTGCTTGGCTTCGCCGCGCTGGCACTGTTGCTGGCTGGCGGTGCGTTCGCCTTCTCGCGTGGCCGCAAGGCAACCCCTGTGGGCAAGAACTTTGCCCAGTTCAAGGCCGATACACTCAAGGTGATGGCGCCTGCCGGTGGTGCGGGGGCGGTCGGCAAACTGGGCGACACCACCAAGCTCAGCGATACCCAGATTCTGGGTTCGCCCAAGGTTGCGGCAGCGATGGCCGCCGATGCCACCCAGCAGATGACGCAGCCGCTGATCGAAAACGTGTCCCATCAGTCGACGATGATTCTCCGTCCGGATGCGATGGCCGGCCTCAACAAGACCATCAACCCGGCGGCAGTCAGCCCTGGTGCCGATACGTTCGACCGCACCACCCAGGTGCAGGTCGATACCATGCACATCGACCTGGCCGACAACGATCCGCTGTCAGAAGCCGATTTTCACCTGGCCTATGGCCTGTATGACGAGGCGATCCTGCTGCTGAAGGCCGCCAGCCAGCAGCAGCCGCAGCGCACCGACCTGAAAGTGAAGCTGGCCGAAACCTATTTCGCCGCCGGGCGGCCGATGGAGTTCCAGGAACTCGCCGAAGACCTCAAATACCGGCTGACGCCGGCGGAATGGAGCAAGTTCGCCATCATGGGCGCCCAGATCTGCCCGGATGTGGCCCTGTTCCAGACCGCCGATGGCGGTGCCGGGCTCGCTGCCGATTTCGATCTCGCCTTCGACGACTCCGCCACGCTGGAGCCGGTCAAGGAGACTCCCGGCAGCGTCGATTTCTCGCTGCTGGACGACGAACCGGCGACGCCCGCCTGGGCCACCTCGCTGGTGTCGCCGACCGAGTTGCAGCTCACGCTCGAACGCAATCTGGGCAACGCGCTGAAACCCGATCAGGGCACGCTGCAGCCTGCCAGCCAGAGCAACGATGCCTCAATCGATTTCATGCTCAGCCAGAGCCTGACGCCACTGGGTTCGGGGATGAGCCTGCCGGCCATGAACACCCGCGGCTTCGAGCTCGGCTCACCAACGCTGGATATCGAGATTCCGAAGATGGAAACCAAGAAAGCCGCGCCGCCTGCCGACCGTGACGATCAACTCACGCTGGCACCGCCAGGCAGCTCGCTCAGCATGAGCCTGCAAGATCTCGAGGTGAGCATCACTCCGCGGCAGGGTTCGGCAGAGTCGCTGGACGATGACCTCAATACCAAGCTCGATCTGGCACGCGCCTATGTCGAAATGGGTGACAACGACATGGCGCGCAGCCTGCTGCAGGAGGTCCAGAAACAGGGCGGTGCCCGTCATCAGCAGGAGGCCGCCAGCCTGTTGCAGCGGCTTCCGGCTTGACCCGGCAGCCAGCTCAGAGGGCACCTGCGGGTGCCCTTTTGCATTGAGTGGGCATGGTGACCCGCTGGGCTGCGCGCATCGAATACATCGGCACCGCCTATGCGGGCTGGCAGCGGCTGTCGCATAACCTCAGCGTGCAGCAGACGCTGGAACAGGCGTTGTCGAAAATCGCCGACCATCCGGTCGAAGTGATGGCCGCAGGCCGCACCGACGCCGGGGTGCATGGTCTCGGCCAGGTGGTGCATTTCGATACCAACGCCGACCGCACGGTGCTGGCCTGGACACTGGGTGCCAACGTGCATCTGCCGGCAGATGTGGCGCTGCGCTGGGCGCAGCCGGTGCCGCTGGAATTCCACGCCCGCCACCGGGCGCTGTCGCGGCGCTACCGCTATGTGTTCCACAGCACCCGCGCGCGCTCGGCGCTGACTGCCGGACGCGCGACGTTCTGGCACTACTCTCTGGACGCACAAGCGATGCACGAGGCGGCGCAGCTGCTGCTCGGCGAACGGGATTTCTCTGCCCTGCGCGATGCCGAGTGCCAATCGCCGACACCGTTCCGAAATGTCATGGCCATCAGCGTCTGGCGCAGTGGCGAGTTCGTGGTGATCGACATCCAGGCCAACGCCTTTCTGCACCACATGGTGCGCAACATCGCCGGCACCCTGGCGGCTGTGGGGCAGGGCCGGCGGCCGGTGGCCTGGGTAGCCGAAGTGCTGGCAAGCCGTGATCGCCGGCAGGCAGGCATCACTGCGCCGCCGGACGGGCTTTACTTCGTCGGCCCCGAATATCCTGCGCACTATGGCCTGCCCGCGCCCCCGGAGCCCTGGTTTCCCGCGACAATGCCGGCATGAGCCAGCCCCACGCCCCGACCCGTACCCTGGTCAAGTTCTGCGGCCTGACGCGGATCGAGGACGCCCTGTTCGCCGCCGAGCTGGGAGTGGACTTCGCGGGCTTCGTCTGCGTGCCTGGCAGCCCGCGGGCAATGCCAGCCGAAGCGGCGCAGGCCATCGCCGTGATGCTGCCGGCGTCGCTGAAAACCGTCGCGCTGTTCCAGAACGCGGACGCCACCACGATCACCCGGCACCTGCAGGGGTTTCAGCCCCGGCTGCTGCAATTCCACGGTGGCGAGGCCGCCACCTTCTGCGCCGGCTTCGGCCTGCCCTGGATCAAGGCGGTGCCGATGGGTACGCCGCAGGTCTACGCCGCCTGGGAGCGCGATTACCCGCAGGCCACGGCGCTGCTGGCCGACAGCCACACCGCTGCCGGTGGCGGCGGCAGCGGCCATCGCTTCGAATGGGCACAACTTCCGCACCATGCCATGCGCCGGCTGCCGCTGATGCTGGCCGGCGGCCTGACGCCGGAAACCGTGGCCGGGGCGATCCGCAGCGTGCGGCCCTGGGCGGTTGATGTGTCGAGCGGCATCGAGGGCGCCACCAAGGGCGTCAAGGATCACCGTAAAATGCGCGCCTTCGTCGAGGCGGTGCGAGCTGCAGACGAAGCCTGATCCGCGGCTAACCTGCCGCACGCTAGTGACGAGACATGGCTGACGATTCTGTAATTGCCCCCGCGACCGACTACGCCCGGTTCCCCGATGCGCGCGGCCACTTCGGCCCCTATGGCGGACGCTTTGTTGCCGAGACGTTGATGGAGCCCTTGCGCGAACTGGAGGAGGCATACGCCCGGCTGAAAAAAGACCCTGCCTTTCTGGCCGAACTCGACAACGACTATGCGCATTACGTCGGCAGGCCCAGCCCGCTCTACAAGGCCGAGCGGCTGACCAAGGACTGGGGCGGCGCCACCATCTGGCTCAAGCGCGAGGACCTGAACCACACCGGCGCGCACAAGATCAACAACACCATCGGCCAGGCCCTGCTCGCCAAGCATCTGGGCAAGACCCGCATCATTGCCGAGACCGGCGCCGGCCAGCACGGAGTGGCGAGTGCCACCATCGCCGCGCGGCTGGGCCTGAAGTGCGTGGTCTACATGGGTGTCGACGATGTCGAGCGGCAGTCACCCAATGTCTATCGGATGAAGCTGCTGGGGGCTGAAGTGGTGCCGGTGACCAGCGGCACCCGCACGCTGAAGGATGCGCTCAACGAGGCGCTGCGCGACTGGGTGACCAATGTCGACGACACTTTCTACGTGATCGGCACCGTCGCCGGCCCGCACCCGTACCCGATGCTGGTGCGCGACTTCAACAGCATCGTCGGCCGGGAACTGATCACCCAGAGCCGCGAACGCATTGGCCGCCTGCCGGATGCGCTGGTTGCCTGCGTCGGCGGCGGCAGCAATGCCATCGGCATGTTCCACCCGCTGCTGCCGTTCCCGGAAGTCGCCATGTATGGCGTCGAGGCGGGCGGCAAGGGGGTTGCGACCGGCGAGCACGCCGCACCTTTAAGCGCCGGCCGCCCCGGCGTGCTGCACGGCAACCGCACCTACGTGATGGCCGACGACGATGGCCAGATCATCGGCACCCACAGCATTTCCGCGGGGCTGGATTATCCGGGGGTCGGCCCCGAGCATGCCTGGCTGAAGGACCTGGGTCGGGTGAACTATGTGGACGCCACCGACGATGAGTGCATGGAAGCCTTCTACGAATGCACGCGGCGCGAAGGCATCATCCCGGCGCTCGAGCCCGCGCACGCCATGGCCTACGCAAAGAAGCTCGCCAAGGTGCTGGGCGCGGGCAAGCACATCGTCGTCAACATGTCGGGACGCGGTGACAAAGACATCTTCACCATCGCCAAGCGCGAAGGCATCAACCTACTGTGAACATCCTGTTCGAGCACCGGCCCTCTGGGGTCGCAGTGTCCAAAAAGAAATGAGCCTTATTGCCTCTCGCTTCGCCGCGCTGAAAACCGCCAACCGCAAAGCCCTCATCCCCTTCATTACCGGCGGCGACCCCAGCCCCGCACATACGGTGGGATTGATGCACGCCCTGGTGGCAGGCGGTGCCGATGTGATCGAACTTGGCATGCCGTTCTCGGACCCGATGGCCGATGGCCCTACCATCCAGCTGGCCTGCGAGCGCTCGCTTGCGGCGGGGACCACGCTGACCAAAATCCTCGCGATGGTGGCCGAGTTCCGCGCCAGTGATACCACCACGCCGGTAGTGCTGATGGGCTATCTCAATCCCATCGAGCGGCGTGGCCTCGCGGCCTTTGCACAGCAGGCGAAGGACGCCGGCGTCGATGGCGTGCTGATCGTCGATCTGGCGGTGGAAGAAGCGCCCGAGTTCGCTCCGGTGTTCAAGGCACAGGGGCTGGACCTGATCTTTCTCATCGCACCCACTTCGACCCCCGCACGGATCGCCGCCGTCGCCGCGCAGGCGAGCGGCTACCTCTATTACGTGTCGCTCAAGGGCGTCACCGGGTCGGCGGCACTGGATGTCGATAGCGTCGCCGCCAAACTGGCCGAGATTCGCGCCCTCACCAGTCTGCCGCTGGCGGTGGGCTTCGGCATCCGTGACGCAGCCACCGCAGCAGCGGTTGCCGCCGTGGCGGATGGCGTGGTGATCGGCTCCATGCTGGTCTCGATGGTCGAGCAGCACGCCGGCAACCCCGGGGTGCTGCCGGCCTTGCTCACCGCTAAACTCGAACCCATCCGCAAGGCCCTCGACGGAGTGCAGGCATGAGCTGGCTCGACAAGATTTCAGGTTCCAAGCTGCTCACCGAGGGCGTGCGCCGCAAGAGCGTGCCGGAAGGCCTGTGGACCAAGTGCGAAAGCTGCCAGAGCGTGCTCTACCGCGCGGAGCTGGAGCGCACGCTGGAGGTCTGCCCCAAGTGCAGTGCACACCGGCCGATCGGCGCGCGCGCGCGGCTCAATCACTTCCTCGATCCGGAGCCACGCATCGAGATCGCAGCCGGTCTCCGGTCGGTTGATCCGCTGGGCTTCAAGGACAGCCGCAAATATACCGAGCGCCTTGCCGAGGCCATCGAGGACTCGCAGGAAAACGATGCATTGATCGTCATGCGCGGCCAGCTGATGGGCCTGCCGCTGGTGACGGCGGCGTTCGAGTTCAGCTTCATGGGTGGTTCGATGGGCTCGGTGGTGGGCGAGAAATTCACCCGCGGGGTCAATGCCGCGCTCGACCATGGCATCCCGATGGTGTGCTTCTCGGCCTCCGGCGGCGCGCGCATGCAGGAGTCACTGTTCTCGCTGATGCAGATGGCGAAGACCAGTGCGGCGCTGGCCAAGCTGCACGAGCGCGGCCTGCCGTTCATCTCGGTGCTCACTCATCCGACCATGGGTGGGGTGTCGGCCAGCTTCGCGCAGCTTGGCGACGTGCAGGTGGCAGAGCCCAATGCACTGATCGGTTTCGCCGGCCCACGAGTGATCGAGCAGACCGTGCGCGAGAAGCTGCCGGAAGGCTTCCAGCGCGCCGAGTTTCTGAAGGACAAGGGGGCAATCGATCTGATCATCGATCGCCGCGAGATGCGGGACCGGCTCTACCGGATGCTGGCGATGTTCACCCACTTCAAGCCGCCTGCACTTGCCGCCTGAACCGCAACCCGGCTGGTCGCTGCAGGACTGGCTGGCGTACCAGGAACAGCTGCATCCCAGGGCCATCGAGCTTGGCCTGGAGCGCGTGCGCCGTGTCGCGGCCCGACTCGGCCTGCTGGCTGCGCCGCCGCTGACGATCATCGTCGGCGGCACCAACGGCAAGGGGTCGACCACGACGCTGCTGGCGCTGATCTACCGCGAAGCCGGTTACCAGGTGGGGGCCTACACCTCGCCGCATCTGTTCCGTTACAACGAGCGGGTGGCAGTCAATGGCATGGCTGTGGACGACGCCGCGCTGTGCCAGGCGTTCGAGGCCATCGAACAGGCAAGGGCAGGGGATTCGCTCAGCTATTTCGAGTTCGGCACGCTGGCCGCGCTCTGGCTGTTCCGCGAAGCGAAAGTGGAGGTGCAGGTGCTCGAAGTGGGTCTGGGTGGCCGGCTCGATGCCGTCAACCTGCTCGACGCCGACGCTGCCATCGTCACCAACATCGGCCTCGATCATCAGGACTGGCTGGGAAGTGGCCGCGACGCGATTGGCCGCGAGAAGGCCGGTATCTTTCGCAAGGGACGGCCAGCAATCATCGCGGATCGCGATCCGCCAATCGGACTGCTGGAAACCGCGGCATCGGCACAGATACAGCGATTCGATCTGGACGATTACGGCTACCGGGTCGATGGCGGCGATTGGGTCTGGTGCCGCGGGGATTTTTCCTCACCCCGCCTGCCGCTGCCCGCGTTGTCGGGGGCGCATCAACTCGACAACGCTGCCGGCGCCATCGCGGTCGTGCAGGCCCTGCAGCCGCGCTGCCCGGTAGCCTGGAGCGCCGTGCAGCGCGCCTTGCCGGCCCTGCAGCTGCCGGGCCGCATGCAACGACGCGGGCGCTTTCTGTTGGACGTGGCGCACAACGCCGAAGCGGCCGAGGCGTTGGTGAAAGTGATCCGACAGCAGTTTGGCGGCCAGAAAATGCTGTGGATTGCCGGGCTGCTGGACGACAAGCCGGTAGAAGCCATCGCCAACACCCTGGCCCCAGTCGTCAGCGCGGCCATCAGTTGCACGCTGCCGGGGCCACGAGGCCTGCGCGCAGAGGCGCTGGCGGCACGGCTTGCCAGCTGCGGCATCAGCGCCATCGCCGGCGGCTCGCCCGCGGCGGCTTTTGCGGGCGCGACAGGGCAGGCGGCACCCGATCAGCCCATACTGGTCTGCGGCTCGTTTCTGACGGTTACCGCCATTGCACCTCTGATCCGCGACGTTTGATGCCGATGACTGAACCTGCAAGCGATACCAGCCCTGCTCCCGACACTTTCGCCGTCATCCAGCGCCGGCTGGTCGGCCTCGGCGTGCTGTTGCTGATGGTTTTTCTGCTCAGCCTGTTGCTGCGCGGCGGTGCCCGCCACCACGATGCGCTGCCCTCGGTGGTGATTCCGCTGAACGGCGGCAGTGTGGCTGTCAATCCTGCCGAGCCAGCCAGTGCGGCGCCGACGCTGGATATGCCTGAACCGGTCGCACCGCCCGCGCCCGCCCGCGCCGATCCCGCACCAACCGGCTTGGCACCCGCTGCGGTCGCGGCAAAGCCTGCTGAAGTGCCGCCGCCGTCAAAGCCCCGTGCCGAAAAACCAGTCCCGCTCGGCAAGCCTGCAAAGCCGCCGGCAGCCTCATCCAAGCAGTCCTCACCCCGACGCTGGGTGGTGGTCGGCAGCTACAAGGACCCGATGGCCGCAAAAGCCATTGCCGGCCGAATCGAGCGCGCCGGATTCAAGGCGGACTCGACGACGGTCACGGTCGCCGGTGAGCGGCTTAATCGTGTTCGCGCCGGCCCGTTCGTCTCGAAAGAACAGGCCGAATCCGCACGCGTCACCCTGATCGTCGAAGGCCTGACCAAGGCCGTGACCGTGGTCGAAAAGTGAAGTGCGCGGTGCAGACGCTCACAAAGTGCTGCGCTATCATGCGCGCCCCGCCGGGATAGCTCAGTCGGTAGAGCGGCGCATTCGTAATGCGTAGGTCGCAGGTTCGATTCCTGTTCCCGGCACCATTTACCAGTATCAGGAATTATCAAAAACGCCCTAAACCCCGCAGAAATGTGGGGTTTTTTGTTGCCTGTCGCATCAGGGATTATCAGGGGGTCTCATTGCGTTACCCCCATTTGAGGGGTAATAGTGGGGGTAACGGCACTTCTGCCAAAACTCGTTACCCCCAGATATGGCCTCTACGAGAACCAAGGGCGACACGTCCAAATTGCATCGGCTGAGCGCAAAAGCCGTCGAAAAAGCTAAGCCCGGCGAGCACCCTGTTCATGGTGTGGCCTGGCAAAAGGACTACACACTCCCTGATGGTGGTGGTCTGTACCTATGGGTGAGGATGAATGGGGCGAAGCTTTGGCAGTACGCCTATCGCTTTGGCGGCAAGGAGCAAACGCTGTCGATTGGCGAGTACCCCCATGTGACGCTCAAAGCCGCCCGTAGTCGTCATAGGGAGGCGCACACCTTGGTTGATGAGGGCAAAAACCCGATGGTGGAGAGGCGGCTTGAGAAAGAGAGGGCCTTTGCAGAAACATTCGGGGCACTTTTTGCCGAGTGGGTAGAGACTCAACGTCCGGACTGGGCAGCGTCCAACCTCAAGAAGATCACCCGGCTTGCGGAAGCCAACCTGCTGCCCTACCTGCGCGACAAACCCGTAAAACAGGTCAGGCCACCGGAGTTGCTGGGCATTCTGCGGCGCATAGAAAGCCGCAACGCGCTCGACTTGGCGCGGCGCTGCGGTTCGATACTCGCGCAGGTGTTTGGGCTTGCTCTTGCCAGTGGCCGCACGGATACCAATCCGGCCCTCGGCTTGAATAGTCTGCTCAAGAAGCCTCATGGCGAGCACCGCGCGGCCATCACCGACCCGGTAGCGATGGGGGCCTTGATGCGTAACATCTTCAATTACAGCGGTGGGGTGGTGGTGCGCGCTGCACTGCACCTATCAGCCCTCACATTCCTACGTCCTGGTGAATTGCGGCAGGCGGCTTGGACAGATATTGACCTCGACAAAGGCGAATGGCTGATCCCGGCACAGAACCGCAAGCTCAAGACAGTGCAGAAGCGCACCGCAAAGCCGCACTGGGTTCCACTGAGCCATCAGGCTGTCGCGGTGCTGCGCGAGCTGCACTTGCTGACAGGGCGGCGCAGGTTCGTGTTCCCTGGGGAGCGATCACCCGGTGCGCGCCCCATGAGTGACGGCGCTGTGCTGGCTGCGCTGCGCAGCATGGGCTACGGCACCGACGCCATGAGTGCGCATGGGTTCAGGGGTATGGCAACCAGTTCCCTGATGGAGCAAGGCTGGAAGCGGGAGGCGATAGACCGTCAGCTCGCCCACAAGGACAAGGACGCCGTGTTCGCCGCCTACGACCGCAGCGACTACCGCGACGAGCGCCGCCGGATGATGCAGGCGTGGGCGGATTATCTGGACAGCCTCGCCGGTGGCAGCGGCAAGCTCATGCCCCTGAACCACGCTTGAACCAGCGCAGACCAGTTGAAACGTGTAACGCTACGGGATACATTAAAGATGATCCGAACATTCCGACACAAGGGTCTTGAAGCCTTCTTCCGCAGTGGTAGCAAAGCGGGCATCCAGCCAGCGCACGCCGCCAAGCTGCGCCGCCAGCTTGCCAAGCTCGATACCGCCAGCACGGCGAAGGACATGGACTTGCCGGGATGGAAGCTGCACCCGCTGTCTGGCGCGTTGGCTGGGCACTGGTCAGTTTGGGTCAACGGCAACTGGCGAATGACCTTCGCGTTTGAAGGTGAGGATGCCGTGTTGGTGGACTACCGCGACTATCACTGAGACCCGACATGACCCAGATGCACAACCCGCCGCACCCCGGTGAGATTCTCAAGGAAGACGTGCTGCCCGACCTGCGCCTGAACGTCACAGATGCCGCCGCGCACTTGAAGATGTCGCGGGTGGCGCTGTCGCGGGTGCTGAATGGACGTGCCGCGATCAGTGCGGAACTGGCCCTGCGCCTGGCTGACTGGCTGCCCCCCAGCGCCGAAAGCTGGATGCGGATGCAGATTGCCTTCGACCTGTCGAAAGCCAGCAAGAAGCGACGCCCCCAGATCAAGGCCGCTGTTCAGGAAACGGCAGGCGCATAGAGCAACAACCGCGCTGCCTGGCGACGGATTTCAGCCGGGCAATGAAGACGGGCCGATGTGGTGTCTCTACCACCACATCGGCCCTGACTCATCACATGGAGAGACCCATGCAACAAGTTACTCACGATGTTACCCGTGCCATTGCCCTCGCGCGCCAAGTGTTGCCGCTGTACGCGGCGGTTTACCCCTCAGACAAGCGACTGGAGAGGGCGCTGGATCGGCGTAGCTCACCGGACGAGGTCGAGGGGATCATGCAGTGTGCTGTCGATGTCGCCGAAGGTTGCGACAAGGCGGCGGATGCGTGGCCGCTGTTCCGCGCATGTGATGCCGCCGAATGCGTCTGGCTGGCACTGCACCCGAACCCGGACATTGCTGAATTAGTAGAGGCGGCAGCATCGGCACGGCTCCAATTTGACAGAGTGTCGTTGCCGCACTGACCAACAAAGCGCCGGGGCAGCGGATCAGCGCCGCCCCGGCCAAGGTCGTAGGAGACCACATGGAACAACCGCTTGATGCTACGACTGCCATCGCGCGTGCGAGGGCGGTGTTGTCCTATTACGGCGCGATCTATCCAGACGCGAACCTTTTGGAGGCCGCACTCGATAACAGGGCGGCACCGGCGACCATTGAATCGCTCTACCACGCGGCGATGGCGCGAGCAGACGCCATTGATTGCCCGGACGTTGAACCGGAATGGGACGCGGTATACCGCGCCGCTGATGCGATAGAGGCTGCCTGGCTGTCATTGCAAGAGGTCGTTGATGTTGAAGCGTTCGAGTGCGCTGTGGCATCGGCTGAAGAGGGCCGCATGACGCTCAATCTGCAAATCTTCGATCCGAAGACGGGGAAGTGGGTTTGAAAACACCTCCAGCAGAGTCTGAAAGAGAGGATTCAGGCCACGACATCCTGATTCAGACCTTGAAGCAGCTTCGACAGAATCAGAGCGAGGCCGCCCCAGGTACTCTTGCTTACATGCTTGAAAAGCAGTGGGAGGCGATTCAAACGGCCACCACTGAGCCTGCGCCCGTATTCGAGCGTGAGGCGCTGGTGCATGACTC
>JBKJJE010000003.1:0-6801 GCA_046598075.1 Stagnimonas sp. | reverse complement strand
GCCTTGACGCCGAAATCCGCGAGATGCTTTTCGACGCTGCGGGACAGCAGTTCGAGTTCCTCCACCGTGTACTTGCGGGTGGAGGGTTTCGCGGCATCCAGCAGGTCCACCGGCGGCAGCGGGTTGGCGGCGTTGGGAAACTGGCCCGGCAGCGCGGCATAAGGCGAGAGTACCACCGGCCGGGCGGCAGGCGGCTCTGCCGGCAGCGGATCGACGTGACTCAGCAGGCGCACCACCGGCTTTTGCGGCACGGCATCCGGCGGCGGCGCCTCGGCCCAGGGTGGGGAGATGGGTTCGCCGTCAGCCGGGCTTTCCGCCTGGCTCTCGGCCCACTCCTTTTGCACCCATTGCGGCAGATGTGCGGGCACTGCCGGTGGCGGCACAGCCCCCGCAGCGGGCAGCGACGGGTAGAAGCTGTCGGGATCGGCAGCCTCGGCTGCGCGGCGGGGCGGCGCATCGACCAAAGGCTCGGCGGAACCGGTGGCCAGCGCCGGCGTCAACAAATCGAACTGTGGCTCGATGCGCGTTGCCGTCCTGCCACGCCTAGGCGGCAGGGGCTTGACCATCGGCGGCATGGAGATGTCGTCCTGCAATTCCGGCGCGGTCTCGACCGGCGACAGACCTGTGACGGGCGACGGCGCGATGCGCGCCCACAGCTTGAGCGTGGCGCCACCGGTGGCATCGAGCACGTCAAGCCAGGAGAACATCAGCGCCAGCGGCAAGGCGGCGATGCACAGGGTCAGCAGCAGCAGTGCGGCGCCTTCGGCGGTCAGCAGCGCCGAGAGCCAATCTGACAGAGCCGCGCCAAACAGTCCGCCGCCACCCTGCGGTGTCCATTCGCCGGGAGTGCGGCTCTGCACGCCCAGCACGCCGGCCAGGCTCAGCACCGCGACGAATGCCGCCAGCACCCGCAGGCCGGCAGGGAGGGCGTGGGCTGGTCGGCTGCCCTGCAACAATCTGAATCCCAGCCAGCCCAGAGCCAGCGGCAGTACGAAACTGACCAGTCCGGTCAGACTCAGCAGCGTGTTCGACAACCAGGCGCCGCCCTTGCCCATCCAGTTGTGCAGCGGCGCGCCTGCGCCGGAAGATGAAAAGCCCGGGTCATCCGGGTGGTAGCTGACCAACGACAGCAGCAGCAGGGCGGCGATACCAAACAGCAGCAGGCTCAGGGCCTCGCGCGGCAACCGTGCCAGCCAGCCGGAATCCGCCTGCAAAGGTTCGGCGGCACGAGAGTTGGAACTGATTTTCGGAAGCTTCATCGGCGCACCGACCGTAAAGTCAGGCGGGGTTATTGCATGTGATTTCAGTATAGCCGCCGCCCGGTAGCGTCTGCGGGAGCAGCGTTCTTGAAATGCCGCCGCAATGCACCATGATTCATTCAAGACAAACCCTTCATCGCCGCAGCTGGTCAGGAGATTTCGCCATGCACAACGTCCGCCATTTCGTTTTGACCGCAGCAGGCGACATCCGCGAATTCTCCACCGAACAGGCGGCCCTCATCGCGGCCGGCGCCAACAAGCTGCCGGAATTCGCCGACCAGCGCCTGCGCTACCTGCAGGTGACTCTCGAGGACGCCTCTGAAACCGAGCTGAAAATACAGACCGCAGGGGCTTCGATTCGCTTCGATGGCGACGGCAAGATGGCCGAAGCCGGCCCTCCCGTGGAGAACGAAAACATCTCCCGCTTCGAGCACGACGCCTGCGTGCAGTGGGCGCTGAAAGACATCCCGGCCACCGCACTGACTTTTCACTGAGGGCAGCGCCGGCAGATGCGCTTCAGGCACTTGGGGCGCATGGCTGAGATCGACGCGGCAGCCTGGAATGCGCTGTTCGATGCGGCCTACCCCTTCACTCAGCACGCCTATCTCGCAGCCCTCGAGGACACCGGCTGTGCCGTTGCCGCGCGTGGCTGGACGCCTTGCCATCTGCTCGCCGAGGACGATGACGGCACGCTGCTGGCCGCCGCACCGCTCTACCTCAAGGCCCACTCCTGGGGCGAGTTCGTTTTCGATTTCTCCTGGGCAGATGCCGCGCAGCGCGCAGGCCTGGCCTACTACCCGAAACTGCTGACCGCCGTACCGTTTACTCCGGCTACCGGACCGCGCCTGGGCGCGCGCGACCCCAGCAGCCGCCGCGCCCTGCAAAAAGCACTCTCCAGCCTGCCGCAACAATCGGGACTGTCGTCCTGGCATGGACTGTTCATGCCGGAGCACGAACTCGACACCAGCGGCGCCCATGCCCCCCTGCTGCGCAGCGATGTGCAGTTTCAATGGCGCAATGCCCCTCATGGCCACGCCGATTTCGCCACGTTTGCGGCCGCGCTCAGCGGCGACAAGCGCAAGAAGATCCAGCAGGAACGCAGGAAAGTCGCTGCTCTGGGCTGGCAGTTCGAAACCCTGCCGGGTGAAGTCTTCAGCGAGTCCGAATGGGCAGAGCTGTACGCGCTCTACGCCAACACCTACGAGGAGCGCGGCCAGCCGCCGTATCTGACGCTGGAGTTCTTCCTCAGCTATGCGATGCGGCCCGGCACTCCGGTACGGGTCACGGTGGCGCGCGAGGGCTCTCGCTTCATGGCGATGGCACTGCTGGTTGAGGGCGGCGACACGCTCTATGGCCGTCACTGGGGCAGCACCGGCTTTCAGGACGGCCTGCACTTCGAGACCTGCTACTACCAGGGCATCGACTATTGCATCCGCCACGGACTGTCGCGCTACGATGCGGGTGCGCAGGGCGAGCACAAACTTGCGCGCGGATTCGACCCGGTGATGACCTACTCCCTGCACCAATTTGCCGAGCCTCGCTTTGCCGCCGCGGTGGCGCAGGCGCTGGCGCGCGAGCGGCGTCTGGTCGCGGCGCGGCTGCTGGAGCTGCAGACCCACAGCGCCTACCGGACGCCCGGAGCCAGTGCGTGACGGCCGCCCACCCCGCCCGCCTGCACTGGCTGGACCCGCGCCAGCCGGCACAGCCGTTCCCCGATCCGGCCAGCGCCCTGCCCGACCCCAATGGCCTGCTGGCGATCGGCGGCGACCTGTCGACCACACGCCTGCTCAACGCCTATCGCGAAGGCATCTTCCCCTGGTTCAATCCCGATGAGCCGATCCTGTGGTGGAGCCCCGACCCGCGCTGCGTGTTCGTGCCGGATCGGGTGCATGTGTCGCGCTCGCTGGCGAAGCGCATCCGGCAGTGTCAGTACGCGGTCAGCTTCAACCGCGCGTTCGCCAGCACCCTCGATGCCTGCGCCGGCCCGCGCCGCACCGGACGCGGTACTTGGCTGGGGCCGGAGATGCGGGCGGCCTATCAGTCGCTGCACCGGCGTGGCATGGCGCATTCGGTGGAAATCTGGCGCGACGGTGTGCTGGTCGGAGGACTCTATGGCGTCGCACTGGGCCGGATGTTCTTCGGCGAAAGCATGTTCAGCGTCGAGCCCGACGCCTCCAAGCTCGCCATGGTCCATCTGGCACGGCAACTGGCTGACTGGGGCTTTCCGCTGATCGACTGCCAGGTATCCTCACCGCACCTGCTGACTCTCGGCGCAATGACACTCAGGCGGGCAGACTTTCGCGCCGCCTCGCAACAGGCGCAGCAGCTGCGCGCCCCGGTGCGCTGGCAGTTCCATGCCGAGCATGCGGGTGACGCCAGGCACCTGCCGGCATGACCCGCATCCCGCTACGCCTGCTGCTCGGCACCGAACAACCCTGCGGCTATCTGCCCCGGCGGCTGTCGCGCAGCGCCTTCGTTGCCCCCCATACGCAGGTGAACAGCGAGGTCTACGGCGCGCTGATCGCCAATGGCTTCCGCCGCAGCGGCGACTACGCCTATCGCCCCGCGTGCAGCAACTGCAAGGCCTGCGTGCCGGTACGGGTGCCGGTCGCCACATTCAGCCCCAACCGTGCGCAGCGCCGCTGCCTGAAGCGCAACGCCGACCTGGTGATCGAATGCCGCAGCACGCTGGACGACGAGCATTTCGAGCTGTATCGACGTTATCTGCTGGCCCGGCATCCCTTCGGCGGCATGGATGCCGACGATGCCAAGGCGTTCCGCGAGTTTCTGGGTTCGACCTGGGGAGTGACCGAGTTCTGGTGCTTCCACCAGGCCGGGGTGCTGCGCATGGTGGCCGTGGTGGACCGGCTACCCGAGGGCCTGTCGGCGGTCTACACCTTCTTCGACCCCGACCACAGTGCCCAGAGTCTCGGCACCTATGCGGTGCTCAGCCAGCTGGCCAGGGCCAAATCCGAAGGGCTGGAATATCTCTATCTGGGCTATTGGGTGGCAGGCTCGCCGACCATGGACTACAAGCGCCACTTCGAGCCGCTGCAGCAATTCGACGGCAATGACTGGAGCGCCTTCGGCAGTCCGGAAACACCGTCGTTGCCCCCCGAACCCCCAGCGACCATAATGCGCACCCTTTAGCCACACCTAAGCCGTAAATGTCGAAAGAAGACCAGATCGAGATGGAAGGCGTCATCGCTGACGTGTTGCCCAACACCATGTTCCGCGTGAAGCTCGAAAACGGGCATATCGTCACCTGCCACATCTCCGGTCGCATGCGGAAGAACTACATCCGCATCTTGAATGGCGACAAGGTTCGCGTTGAACTCACGCCCTACGATCTCTCGAAAGGCCGCATTACCTTCCGCGACAAGTAGCGCGCCGTCGCTGCATGAAAAAAGCCGACTCTCCAAAGTCGGCTTTTTTGTGGCTGCAAGAGATGCCGCTCAGTGGCGGAAGTGCCGCGTGCCGGTGAACACCATCGCCATGCCGGCCTCGTCGGCAGCCGCGATCACCTCGCCATCACGCAGCGAGCCGCCGGGCTGGATCACTGCCGTGATCCCTGCCGCCGCAGCCGCATCGATGCCGTCACGAAACGGGAAGAAGGCATCGGAGGCCATCACGCTGCCGGCCACGGCAAGCTTCTCGTCGGCGGCCTTGATGCCGGCAATCCGGGCCGAATAGACCCGGCTCATCTGCCCGGCGCCGACGCCGATGGTCTGCCGGTTGCGTGCATAGACGATGGCATTGCTCTTGACGAACTTGGCGACCTTGGCGGCAAAGATCAGGTCGTGGATTTCGGCCTCGGTCGGCGCGCGCCGTGTCACCACTTTCAGATCGGCATCGCTGGCGAGCTTGAGATCGACGTCCTGCACCAGCAGACCGCCGCCGACGCGCTGGAAGTCGAATGCCGCAGCCGGCATGGCAGGCCACTGGCCGGTCACCAGCAGACGCACATTGGGCTTGGCTGCTATGGCTGCCAGAGCAGCCGCATCCGCGTCGGGGGCGATGATGACCTCGACGAACTGCCGCTCGACGATGGTCTTCGCCGTCGCGCCATCGAGTGGCCGGTTGAAGGCAATGATGCCGCCGAAGGCGCTGGTCGGATCGGTCTGATAGGCCAGCTGGTAGGCAGCGCCGATGCCTTCGAGCGATACCGCCACGCCACAGGGGTTGGCGTGCTTGACGATGACGCAAGCGGGCTTGATGAAAGCCTGCACGCAGGCCAGCGCAGCATCGGCATCGGCAAGATTGTTGTAACTGAGTTCCTTGCCCTGCAGCTGCCTGGCGGCCGCGAGCGAACCCGGGGGCGGATTCGCCTCGGCGTAAAAGGCTCCGCGCTGATGCGGGTTCTCGCCGTAGCGCAGCGACTGCACCTTGTGGAGTTGCAGACCGAACACTTTCGGGAATGCATCGCGGCTGCCGTCCTCGTTCACGGAGGAGAGATAGGCAGCCACCGCGGCGTCGTAGCGGGCGGTCAGCGCAAATGCCTTCAGCGCCAGCTGGCGACGCAGCGCGAGTCCGAGCCCGCCGTGCGCATCGAGTGCGGCCAGCACCATCTGGTAGTCGGCGGGATCCACCACGACCCCGACATGGGCATGATTCTTTGCCGTCGCGCGCAACATCGCCGGCCCGCCGATATCGATGTTCTCGATGGCCTCGGCGTCGCTGACCTCGGCCTTGGCGACCGTCTGCTCGAAGGGATAGAGATTGACCACCAGCAGGTCGATCGGCGCGATGCCATGGGCGGCCATCACTGCCTCGTCATGGCCGCGGCGGCCGAGCAGGCCGCCATGGATTTTCGGATGCAGAGTCTTCACCCGGCCGTCCATGATTTCCGGAAAGCCGGTGTGTTCGCCGACTTCGGTAACTTTCAAACCTGCATCGCGCAGCAGCTTGCAGGTGCCACCGGTGGAGAGCAGCTCCGCACCCCGTTGCGCCAAGCCCTGTGCGAGTTCGAGAATGCCGGTCTTGTCAGAGACCGAGAGCAGCGCGCGGCGGACAGGTGCGAGGAGAGTGGGCGCAACACCTGCCGCCATCACGCTCACTGGCGGCGCTCCGCCGCATCGCTGCGGCTGTTGGACAGCGCACTGCCGCCGGACTTGGCAGTGATCTTGTACTGGGTGAGCTTCTTGCGCAGCGTCGCCCGGTTCAGGCCCAGCACGTCCGCCGCCTTGCTCTGGTTGCCGCGGCAGTACGCCAGCGTGGCTTTCAACAGCGGCGGCTCGACCTCAGCGAGGATCACGTCGTAGAGATTCGCGGGCGCGTGTCCGTTGAGCGCACGGAAGTAATCTCCCAGCGAGTCGGATACCGCGTGTGCCAGGGGCGCGGGCGCACGCGATGGAGACGCGCTGGTTTGGGCGAGCGGCTTGGGCTCGCGCTCGAAAGATTTGAGCGACATGGATCGTCAGTGCCTTGCAGCACCGGTGAGCAATACGGGAAAGGGCGGCAATCATACCTGCAAGAACTGCGCTGAAAAAGCGCGCAAGTTTGATGCCGCGGAAAGTTTCTTCGCGAATATTTTTTCAGCTCA
>JBKJJE010000078.1:0-5905 GCA_046598075.1 Stagnimonas sp. | reverse complement strand
TGACGACCTGGGGCTTGCCGACTACCCGCGCGAGATTGCCGCACTCAGGGCGCTCAGCGACAGCGGCGTGCAGCTGTTCTACCAGACCGGCAACCGCGACTTTCTGCTCGGTAGCGGCTTCGAGCGCGCGACCGGTGCAGCGCGGCTGCCGGAGCAGCAAATCGAACTGCTGGGCGGCACCCCCACCCTGCTTGCCCATGGCGACCAGTTCTGCACCGATGATGTCGGCTACCAGCGCTGGCGCCGGTTCTCGCATAACCGCGTCGCGCAGTGGCTGTTCCTGCAGCTGCCTGCCTCACGGCGGCGGCGCATTGCCGGTGGCCTGCGTGTTGACAGCTCCAAAGCCAAGGGTCGCAAGGCCGATGCGATCATGGATGTGAACGCGGCTGCCATCGCTGAGGCCTTCACGCGCCACGGGGTGGCGCGCATGATTCATGGTCACACCCACCGCCCTGACGCACATCGGCTGAACGTGCGGGGCGTTGCCTGCGAGCGCGTCGTGCTGGCCGACTGGCGTGCCGAGCGCATCGAATGGCTGCGGATCAGCGCCGGCGGCTGGACCCGCGAGTGCTTCGCAAGCACTCAGTAATTTGGCTTGTCCATCGCTTGATGGAAATGCCGATAATGCTTGCCGCGACATAAGCCCGGTCGTTACCATCGGGTCCCTTTCACCTACAGGAGTTTCACCATGTCCACCGCCGTCGATCTCATCAAGAAGCTCCCGCAGGCCTATTCCGAAGGTGCTGACTGCGTCATCCAGTTCAACATCAGCGAGCCGCACTACGTCACCATCAAGGGCGGTGCCGCGACGGCCACCGCCGGTACTGCAGCCAACTCCGATCTCGGCATCACCATGGAAGATGACGATTTCGTTGCCCTGATGAAAGGTGAGCTGAATGGCATGACCGCCTTCATGACCGGCAAGCTGCAGCTCGAAGGCGACCTCATGCTGGCGCAGAAACTGAGCAGCTACTTCGACCCGGCCAAGCTGGCCTGATGACGGAGATGTCGGTCTCGTCAGCGATTGACGATGCCACCGAAGCCCTGGACCTCACCGTCCGGGGCTTTTTGTTTTGCCTGCGCCGCGATGGCGAAGGGCGGCTGACACTGGCGGCACCGCATCTCGAAGGCTACGGCGCGTTCGCACTGGACTGGGCCAGCCCGGACGTGCAGCGGCGCATCGCCGGCGGCCGCAAACAGCTGCTGGCAAAAGCCGTGGGCCTGCATAAGAAGCCTACCCTGAAAGTGTTCGATGCCACCGCTGGGCTGGGTCGCGATGGCTTCACCCTGGCCGCCCTGGGTGCCACGGTCACGCTCGCCGAGCGCAACCCGGTGCTGGCGGCACTGCTGCGCGATGCGCATCGGCGCGCGCTGTCGCTGGCACCGCTGCGCGAGGCGACCGGGCGCATCCGCATCGTCGAGCACGACAGCGTGGTCGGTCTCGCCGTCGCTGACCATGAGGTGATCTATCTCGACCCGATGTATGCCGACGACGGCAAGCGCGCGCTGCCCAGCAAGGAGATGCAGATCCTGCGCGATCTCACCGGCGGCGATGCTGACGCCGATCAACTGCTGGCGACTGCGCTCGGCAGTGGCGTCGCCCGGGTGGTGGTGAAGCGTCCCAGCAAGGCGCCGTGGCTGGCGGGCGCCAGACCCAGCCTGAGCATGGAAGGCACCCAGGCGCGCTTCGATATCTATCTGCGCTGATCGACGCCCGGTGGTTTCAACCGCGGGAGCGGCGTCAGGCCTGCGACCGCCACAAAACCGTTACGGATCACTGCTATTTTCAGCCTATGCCACTACTGACTCTCGTCCGCCACGCCAAGTCCACCTGGGACTATCCCGAGCTCACCGATTTCGAGCGCCCGCTCAACGAGCGTGGTCGCCGCGATGCCCCGCGCATGGCGCTGCGTGCGCAGGGGCTGCCGAAGGTGACCCGCCTGATCGCCAGTCCCGCCACCCGCGCTCTGGCGACCGCGCGGGTGTTCGCCGAGCATCTGGACATCGACTTTGAGGCCATCCAGATCGAACCCCGGCTCTACGACGCCAGTCGCAAGACCCTGCTGGAAGTCCTCACCGGCATCGACAATCAGACTGCACACGCGATGCTGTTCGGCCATAACCCCGGCTTCAGCGAACTGGCCCACACCCTGGCGCACTGCCCGTTCGACGAGCTGCCCACCTGTGCGGTGCTGCACCTCAGGCTGACGGTGAAAACCTGGACGGAGGTCGCGCCAGGAACAGGCACGCTGCTGAAATACCTGTTCCCGAAGGACGGCAACTAGGGCGTGTCATCAATTACATGGTCGCAGCGGCGGAAGGCTGTTTTGGGGCAGTGCAAGGAACGAGGCGCAGCCAATGGTTGTTCCATTGGCAAGCCTTGTGACGCAGCAATGCCCTAAAACAGTCCCGCCCCGGAGGGTTGCGGCCAAAACCGCGCATTGCTTCGTTGCGAGACTTGCGAAGACCTCAAGTATTCGCATCGTCTCGCGCCTCGCACTGCGCGGTTTTGACTCGCAACGCTGCGAGCATGCAATTGATGACACGCCCTAGCCAATCGGCCGCAGCTTGGCGGCAAACCGCTGCGCGTTCTGCACGTAGTGGGTGGCAGACAGCTTGATGAACGCGATCTCCTGCGCACTCAGTTCGCGCTTGACCACGCCGGGTGTGCCCATGATGAGCACACCATCCGGGTAGCTCTTGCCCTCGGGAATCAATGTGCCGGCGCCGACGATGCTGTTGCGGCCGATCCGGGCGCGGTTGAGCACCACGCTCTGGATGCCGATCAGGCTGTTGTCGCCGATCGTGCAGCCATGCAGCATCACCTGGTGACCGACGGTGACGTCGCGGCCGATGCTGAGCGGCACGCCGACATCGGTATGCAGCACCGAGCCATCCTGGATGTTGCTGTTTTCGCCGATGGTGATCGGCTCGTTGTCGCCCCGCACGGTGCAGCTGAACCAGATGCTGGCCCCCGGCTCGAGGATGACGTTGCCGATGACGGCGGCGTTATCGGCGACCCAGTTGTTGCCGAGCAGTCGAGGTTGTCTTTGGTCTAGGGCGTAGAGCATGGTGGCAGCGGCTGGCATTCAGATTGGGATGCTTAATCTAACGGCAAGCCCACTTCAGAGTCTTCCGCATGAATGTCCTTGCGCGTCTGTTCGGCGGCCTGCTGGGCCGCATTGTGGCCGTGGTGCTGGCGGTGGGCGCGGCCCAGTTTCCGGTCTACTACGCGCAGTATGTGCAAACCCTGGACGGGGTACGGGCAGAAGCCGCCGGTCGCTATCAGGAGCTGCTGCGCGAGGCCGGCACGCTGAATCTGGGGGCCGAGGACTTCATCGTCCGCCACGAGGAAAACAGTGATCCGGTGTTCCAGGCTTCGGGCCGCATCCACCGCACCACCCTTGCGCGCTTCACCAGGCTGGATACCGCCTGGCAGGCGCTGACCGCCGCCACCGTGTTCGAAAAGCCGGCGGCGCTGCTGCGGCATTTCGACCGTAGTGTCGCCGGCGCTGTCCGCTTCACCCCCGGCGTGCCGCTCACTCTGGAGGCAGCTGGCTATGCTCTGGCCGGCATCCTCGTGGCCTGGCTGATATCGGCGCTGTTCGGAGCAACGCTGCTGCATTCCCAGCGCTATCGCCCGCGGGTGCCGCTGGCGCGGTGACCATCAACCCAGCAAGGCTCTGATCTTCGCGGCATCCGGCTGCTCGATGACGCCGCGCTCGCAGACGATGGCGTCGATCAGGGCTGCGGGCGTGACGTCGAAGACCGGATTGAAGGCAGCCATGCCCTGTGGCGCGATCAGCTGACCCTTGAACTGGGTCAGCTCGCTGGCGGTGCGCGCCTCGATGGGGATGGCCTCGCCGTCCGGGCAGCTCAAGTCAAAGGTGCCGGACGGCGCAACCACCATGAATTTCGTCCCGTGCGCCCTGGCCGCCAGCGCCAGCGCGTAGGTGCCGATCTTGTTGGCGGTGTCGCCATTGGCGGCGATGCGATCAGCGCCGACGATCACCCAGTCGATCTTCTGCACCTTCATCAGGTGGGCCGCCGCACCGTCGGCGATCAGCTGGGCCGGGATGCCCTCCTGCATCAGCTCCCAAGCGGTGAGCCGCGCGCCCTGCAGCCAGGGCCTGGTCTCGGTGTTGAACACGCCTGCCAGCTTGCCGGCGGCATGCGCGCTGCGGATCACCCCCAGCGCCGTGCCGTGGCCACCGGTCGCCAGCGCACCCGTGTTGCAGTGGGTGAGCACGGTCGCCGCCTGCGGCAGCAGCGCCGCACCCAGCACGCCCATCCTCAGGTTCTGCGCCAGGTCTTCGGCGTGGATGGCCCTGGCTTCCTTCAGCAGGTTTTCTGCCGTGCGCGGTGTCACCTGCCCCATGCGTAGCAGCGCCCAGCGCAGGTTCACAGCGGTGGGGCGCGAGTCGGCCAGCACTTTTTCGGCCGCCGCATAGTCGCGGCCCTGCTGGGCATCGATGGCCAGACCATAGGCGGCGGCGATGCCGATCGCTGGTGCGCCGCGCACTGCCATGGCATGGATGGCATGCGCCACGCCAGCAGCCGAGCGGCATTGCAGATAGGTCAGCTCGTGCGGCAGCACCCGCTGGTCGAGCAGGCTCAGGTGGTCGCCAGACCAGACGATGGGTTGCACCACCGTTTTTGACGCAGGAGACGGCAACGCCGTTTTGGTCGCAGAAGTTTGCATCGGAGCCGACATGAGGAGTCCCGTAAAATGCGAGGCACAAGAATCCTCCGATTGTATTGCGCCCATGCAAGCCATAGACCTGATCTGCCTCCCACGCTGGATCGTGCCCATCGAACCCGCGGGCCTGGTTCTGCAACACCATGCGCTGGTGGTGGACAGGGGCCGCATCCTGGCCGTGCTGCCGGCAGCCGAGGCCGCAGCCCAATATGCGCCACGCGAAACCCTGGTGCTGTCCTCGCACGTGGTCATGCCCGGTCTGGTCAACGCCCACACCCATGCCGCGATGACGCTGCTGCGCGGCATTGCCGACGACCTGCCACTGATGGACTGGTTGCAGCAGCACATCTGGCCTGCCGAGGGCGCACATGTGTCCCGGCAATTCTGCGTCGATGGCGTCAAGCTCGCCGCAGCCGAGCTGATCCGCGGTGGCGTCACCACCGCCAACGACATGTATTTCTTTCCCGATGCCAGCGCCGAGGGCTTCACCGCCGCCGGCATGCGTAGCGTGGTCAACCTGATCACGCTCGACTTTCCCACTGCCTGGGCCGCCAATGCAGACGAGTATTTGCACAAGGGGCTGGCCGTTCGCGACAGCCTCAAGGGCAACCCACTGGTCACCACCATCTTCGGCCCACACGCGCCCTACACGGTAAGCGACGCGCCACTGCGCAAGATCCGCACGCTTGCCAACGAGCTGGGCATCGGCATCCACATGCACGTCCATGAAACCCCCGGCGAAGTCGCCATGGCGGAGGGCCAGACCGGCAAACGCCCCTGGCAGCGCCTGAAGGAACTCGAGCTGCTCGGCCCCGATTTCGTCGCGGTGCACATGACCCAGCTCACTGACAGCGAGATTGCCGAAGCCGCCGAACTGGGCGTGCATGTCGCTCATTGCCCGGAGAGCAATCTCAAGCTTGCCAGCGGCTTCTGCCCAGTGGACAAGCTGCTCAAGGCCGGCGTCAACGTCTGCATCGGCACCGATGGTGCGGCCAGCAACAACGACCTCGATCTGTTCGGCGAGCTGAAGACCGCAGCCCTGCTCGCCAAGGCGGTTGCCGGCGACGCCCAAGCCCTGCCCGCCCATGCCGCCCTGCACATGGCGACCCTCGCCGGTGCCAGGGCGCTGATGCTCGACGAGCAGATCGGCTCGCTGGTGGCCGGCAAGCAGGCGGATTTCATTGCCGTGGATCTCGAGGCGCTCAA
>JBKJJE010000066.1:0-3937 GCA_046598075.1 Stagnimonas sp. | reverse complement strand
ATGCGCAGTCTCGAGTTTGCGGTTACGTGCCTGGTGGGCGGCGAAGAAGTCGGGGTAGGCGTAGCGGTGCAGATAGCTGCCGATCACCGCCTGCGGCTCATCCCACTCGGTGACCTGCACTGCCGTCACGCCCTCGGTGCTGCCAGCCCAGGCGTTATAGCCGACGAAGTTGACGAAGTTGGTGCCCAGCCCGACCAGCGAGGCCATCCAGGCGTTGTTGTCATTGGCTTTCGAGAGATGGCAGTCCGAGCAGGTCTTGGTCTCGGTGGTGCGCTCGGTGTGCGGGTAGTGCGGCGCAAAGGCCTGGCTCGAATAGCCGCCGGCCGACACCGGCGGCTGCTGGATGTAGATCTTCTCGCGGTTGCTGTTGGTGGACGACAGCACCAGGCCGGACGAGGAGCGGACCGGTGCGATGCGATGGCCTTTGACTTCGCCATGCTTGCCGAGCATGAAGAAATCATCGCGCGCGACCTGCGGGTTGTAGGTTGCATAGTTACGCGACTCGCCGCCCTCGAAGTGCTTGCGCTCGGTCTTCCAGTTGGCCTGGATCGGCAGGTGGCAGCCGAAGCAGCTGGTCGTCCACGAGCTGTGGCAGGTGATGCACATGATCTCGTCGTCCTGGTGCGCGCGCGCATCGGGTTTTACGGCGCTGCCAAAAGCGAAGTTCTTGGTGTCACGCGCCATCAATTTGGCGCGGGCGGCCTTGGCGTTGTAATGGGCATTGCCGGGCGTGACCGAGTCTTTCACCAGATGGATTTCCCACTCCATGCCGGGCGTTACGCTGCTGCGCTGCCAGAGCTTGCCGTTGATCCACTCGAAGCGACGGCGACCGTCCTGCACCCGCGCGTTGCCGAGGTCGGTGCCACCGGGCGGTGCGGCGGGGCCGGAGGTTCTCAGCAGTGGATAGCGATCGACTGTGCCGTGGCAATCCTGGCATTCGATCTCGACGGCCTGGGCCACTTCGCCGACGACATGGCCGTTGCCATGCATGTCCTGCGAAAAATGGCAGTCCACGCACTGCATGCCCTTGTCGACATGGATGCTGGAGAGATGCACCGACTTCTTGAACTTCTGCGGGTCATCGTCGGCAACCTGCGCGCCCTTGGCGTCCAGCAGATTTCCCTGCTTGTCACGCTTGTAGACGGCGCGGAAGTTCCAGCCGTGGCCGTGGTAGTCGGCGAACTGGGTATCCTTCATCTCCGGGTTTTTATCCCAGACCTTGGCCAGAAAATCGAGGTCACCCCATAGCCCGCGGGTCGCCGCTTCTTCCGGATTGCGGTCGTTGATGGCGTGGATTTCGGCGTCGGTCGGATACTTCTGTTTTTCCGGCCACATGCGCGGCGCATCCGACTCGTAGTCCCACATGGTGTAGCCGAGCATGGAGTTCATGAACATGTTCGGCTGATGCATGTGGCAGACCATGCACTGCGCGGTGGGTATCGCGCGGGTGAAGGCGTGTTGCAGCGGATGCCCCGGTTCGTTGCGGGCAATGGTTGGATCTTTGGTTTGGGTGGTGCCGCCGTGCCCGAACTTCGCGTAGGGGCCGGAGTGCTTTGGCTCGCGGTCGTTGGCATAGACCACATGGCAGGCGGTGCAGCCCGAGCTGCGGTAGTCGCCGGGCTGGTCGTTGGTGCCGAGAAACCACAGGAAGGGATCGTTGAGGCGGGTCTTGTGCAGATTCAGCACCGGCACCGCGATGCGGTTGCCGGTGCCGGGGCCCCGGTTGGATTGCTTGAGATCGGGCCGCCCCGGCTCTTCGAGGCGCTGGATCAGCCCCAGCGAATCCGGCAGACCGGTCTCCGGGAAGATCGAGTTGATGTTGCGGCCGCCGCGCTCGAACACGCGGAACACATCCGCCGGTGGTGTGACCTCCCAGGCGGGCAGGGGATACAGCGTCTCGATGATGCCCTTGCGACGCATGTTGTCGTCCACCGGCACCGGATTGCTGATGGTGGAAGGCAGATAAACCAGTGTGTCTTCCGGTTTCGGCCCGATTTTTTTCTCTATCTTGCCCAGCAATTCGCTCTTGAGCGGTAGCATGGTGTTGTCAGGGAACGCGGGCGCGTTGCCCGCCAGTGCGTAGCTCTCGCCAGTGACGCTGCGCTTGTTGGGCAGGATGCCGTTGTTGTAGGCAGCGCCTTCCCAGAACATCGCGCCGGTACTCATCAGGCTGCGGCGGCTTTTTTCGATCACCGGCTGATGGCAGGCACCGCAGGCGAGATCGGCGACCCGGTAGTCACCGGGATTGACGAAGCGGATGAACTCTGGCGATTCGCGGTTGATCTGGGTGAAATTGGAGCGGGGATTGGCGCTGCCCTTCCAGGACGCCGGCCACAGCGGCAGCACATGCGCTAAGTCCATCGCCTCGGTGTAGGCCCGCTCCGGCCGGGTGACTCCGGCTGGCAGTGCCACCGTCGCATCGCCGCCATGGCAGTCAGTACAGCCCAGCACCACGCCAGGGTTGGCGTGCATCGACAGCCGGTCGGTATCGGTGTGGCAGCTACGGCAGCCAGCGGACTTGTTCCGCGCCTCGTCCGGCGTCTGGCTGGCGGGTGCGGCGGGGGTGACGTGGTAGTTGCGGCTCACGGCCTTGCCGCTTTCGCTCGCCTGCGCCAGCGACGCGCTGAGCGTCATCAGTAGTGCGCTGCCCAGCCTGCGAATGGAAACCGGGTTCATGGCAGTGCGCTCAGTAGGTGAACACCACATTCGCCAGCAGCGAATAGGCATCGTCGTTGGGGAACAGCGCCCTGAAGCCCGCGCCCGGCAGCAACTGCGCATACGAGAGCCGCAGCACCGCGTTCTGGGTCATGAACGGCCGCCAGATCAGTGCCGCCGACAGGTCCCAGCCGATGTCCCTGGCGATGCCGCCCTGGTTGCGGGCCACTTCCAGCACCGTGGTATCGGCAAACCAGAGATGGTTGAAATTGGTGGACAGCCTCAGGGTGGGCGTCAGGTCGAAATCGCCGCCCACCCCCAGCAACAGCGTGCCGGGGTTGGTGAAATTGCTCTGCCCGTGTTCCTTGCTGGTGCGCAGGTTGTTGAGTACGCCGTTGCGGGTGGACAGAGTCACGCCGCCGCCACCGATCAGCGGCACACCCTGGCGTATCCAGTAGCTGGTGTCGGCCCCGGCGATGATCGGATTCTCGAAGATGGCATCGAAGCCGTTGGCGGTGTTGTCGTAGGGATCATCCTCGCCGCTGGCCCAGAGCGCCGAGAGGCGGGTGCGGATCCAGTCGTAGTCGCGTGACCATTCGGCGGCGGCAAAGCCGGCGAGGATGTCGCGCGAGGGCTCGCGGAACACGCCGCCGTCCTCGTGGCCGGTGGCGAGGTAGGCCGAGACGGTGAGATTGTCGCGGCCGAAGTGGCCATCGCCGTTCAGGCCGAGGTAGGTCACCTGGTAGTTGCGACCGCGTTCGCTGCCCAGCGAGGCGGGGCGGGCGAGAAAGCCGTTGCGGTCGAAGAAGAAATCGCCGCCTTCGCTATTGCGGTTGTGGGCGATCAGCGCCTGGCTGGTAAAGCCCAGCACCGGCCAGTCCTGCCGGTAGAGGTTGGCGGCGAACACATCGTCCTCGCGCGGCGCGCGGTTGATGGCGTTCAGGCCGGAGTTGGTGTCTTTCTCCAGGCGCCGCGCCCACAGCAGGTTGTACTGCCAGCGGTTGTTGTCGCGGGTGCCGAACAGCCGCACGGAAATGGGCAGGTCCTGGAACAGGAAGCCGCGAAAATCCAGCGAGATCGGCTGGATGCCGAAGCGCACCGAGTCGAAATCGAAACGGTCGCTGACATTACGCAGGTGGTAGTCCGCGAACAGCTCCTGCACGCCGATGAAGGTCTCGCGGCGGGTGCGCGACTCGCCGGGGTCGATACGCAGCGCGCGGTTCTCCTCGACCTGCGCGTGGTTGAAGTTGAACACCGGGGTGAAGTGCAACTCGTAGTCCGG
>JBKJJE010000018.1:0-3471 GCA_046598075.1 Stagnimonas sp. | reverse complement strand
CTGAGTTCGACCAGCTTGCGGACATCGGCGACCCGCCCTTTCAGCCGCGGCTCGGCGGACATCAGCAGCGCCACCAGGCCGGCCACGTGCGGCCCGGCCATGCTGGTGCCGCTGATGACGTTGTAGCCGCCGTCATTCCAGGCGGAACGGGTATCGACTCCCGGCGCAGTGACGTTGGGCTTCAGCCGCATCGAGCCATCGCTGAGCACGGGGCCACGACTGGAGAACCCGGCCATTGCATCGCTGACATTGCTGGCACCGACCGTGAACGAGGATTCGTAGACGGCAATCGGGAAGGCGATGGTCGAGCAATCGCTGCCATCATTGCCAGCGGATACCACCTGCACGATGCCGGCTTCGTAGATGGCGTCGTTGACGTCCTTCAGCAGCGGCGGCGCGCAGGCCTCCAGGCAGCCCCAGGAGTTGTTCGCCACGTCCGGCGCCATCGCCGAATCGGCAGCGTCCGGCTCGCCTTCGGGATAGGGAGCGATCTGCCACTCCATGCAGTCCATGTAGGTCGGCACGGTGCCCACGCCCAGCACCGGGTCGAGCAGCGAGCGGCAGGCCATCCACTTGGCCTCGGGTGCCATGCCGATCTGGTTGTCCGCACCGTCGTAGCCGACCATGGTGCCGGTGGTGTGGGTGCCATGGCCATTGCTGTCGCAGGGCACCACCGGATCGTCGCAGAAGACATCTGCCGCGCCGAAGGCATTACGCCAGTTGTAGGCATGGCTGGCGGTGCTGCCATCCCAGCCGCGATAGTTGTTCTTCAGCGCCGGGTGATCCCACATCACCCCGACGTCGTGGTCGCCCACCACCACGCCCTGACCCTTGAAGCCAAGCCGCCACACTGCCGGAGCATTGACCAGCGCGATGCCGGCTTCCACCGTGTCGCCCAGCGCCTTCGCCACATAGTTGCTGGCCGCTGCCTGCTGCGAAGCGGCGGCGACCGCCGCCGCACGGCGGGCGATGTAGGGCGACAGCAGGTTCAGCTCGGTACTGATCTGGTAGAGCCCGCGCACATCGGCCCGGGCGGCGAGTGCCTGGAGATCCGCCAGGCTGCCGCGGGCGGTGATGGCATTGGCGATCCAGAACGCGCGGTGCTCCAGCCCGCGTGACTGCAAGGTCGCCAGCACCCCGGCCTGCGAGCGGGCTGCGGTGGCCTTGAGCGCGGCGACGGTGGCCTGGCCCTTTTCCAGCTTGGTCCTGGCACCGGCAGTGGCGACCTTGAGGTCCGCCCGGTCGTCGAGCAGGATGACGAAATCGGCCTGCGCCGAGGCCTCGGCCGCAGCGAGCAGTGCAGGTTCGATCTTGCTGGCAAGCGCGCCGGGCGTCGCGAGCACGCAAGCCAGAAACGCCAGCAGGGCAGCTGCGCGGTGAGTGGACATCATTTGCTCTCCAATGAATTGCATGAGGCGTGACGGGCATTTGCACCCGGCATCGGCTACCGTTGCGACAGGCAGACATCGCGCCAAGACCGCGAATCGCCGAATCCAATTACAACAACGTCACAGCAAACAGAGGGTTGACCCATGCAGATCGACAACACCAAGCCGGTACTGGTCACCGGCGGCAACGGCTATATCGCCAGCTGGATCGTCAAATACCTGCTGGCCGACGGCATCGACGTGCACGCTACCGTGCGCGACCCGGCCAACCTCGCCAAGACCAGCCATCTGCTGAAAGCCGCTGCCGGGGCAAAGGGCAAGCTGACGCTGTTCAAGGCCGATCTGCTGCAGGACGGCGCCTTCGACACCGCCATGCAGGGCTGCGAGCTGGTCATCCACACCGCTTCGCCGTTCGTCATCAAGGGCCTGAAGGATGCGCAGAAGGAGCTGGTCGATCCGGCCGTCAACGGCACCCGCAACGTGCTCGATGCCGCCAACCGGGTCACCAGCGTCAGGCGCGTCGTGCTCACCGCCAGCGTGGTGTCGGTCTACGGCGATGCGCAGGACATGCACAGCCAGGGTCTCAAGGCCTTTACCGAGGCGCACTGGAACACCACCAGCAGCGTCGACCACCAGCCCTACAACTACTCGAAAGTGGCTGCCGAACGGGTGGCCTGGGATCTCGTCACGGCGCAGTCGCGCTGGGACCTGATCACCATCAATCCCGGCCTGGTACTGGGCCCCTCGCTGACCACTGCCAGCGACAGCACCAGCCTGTCGACCATCAAGGCGCTGGCCGACGGCTCGCTCGCCACCGGTGTGCCGGCGATGGAAATCGCCATCGTCGACGTCCGCGATGCCGCCCGCGCGCACATCCTGGCTGGCTTCACCCCTGCCGCCCGCGGACGTCATCTGGCGGTGTCGGAATCGGTGACCATGTGGCAGATGGTGCAGACCCTGAAAGCACGCTTCGGCTCGGGCTATCGCTGGCCGATGATGGTGGCGCCGAAGTTCATCGTCTGGCTGATGGCGCCCATGCAGGGCTACAGCCGCAAGTTCGTCGCGCGCAATGCCGGCTGGCCACTGCGCTTCGACAACAGCTACATCCAGAAGGACCTGGGGCTCAAGTTTCGACCAGTGGCGGAGACTCTGGGCGATCATTTTCAGCAGATGCTCGACGATAGTGTGCTAAAGCCTCGCTGACATTCTCCACAAGAAGTCCGCTCATGGCTGCGACGATACTCATGGTGTTCAGCGCAGCCACCCTTTTCGTACTGGGTTGCATCCATCTCATCAACACCTTCTGGGGCAACAGCTTGGCGCCCACGGATCCGGCGCTGCGCACCAGCATGAGCCAGGTATCGCCCAACATCACCCGCGAAACCACCATGTGGCGGTGCTGGATTGCCTTCAACGCCAGCCACAGCATCGGTGCGATGCTGTTCGGTCTGGTCTACGGCTATCTGGCGATCTTCCACACAGCCATGCTGTTCCAGGCAACGTTTCTGATGGCAGTGGGCTTGGCGGCATTGCTGGCGCTGCTGATTCTTTGCAAGCTGTACTGGTTCAGCATCCCGTTCGCGTGCATCAGCATCGCGCTGGGCTGCTACCTCGGCAGCATCGTCGCCTGGCTGGCCTGAGAATCTTCAAGCCCGCTTCAGGCGCTCGAACGAGAACAGCTTCGCGCAGGCGTGGGTTCTGCCGCGCACCGCCGCCAGCAGCAACTCCGACCCGATCTGGCTATAGGTGATGCCGTTGCCCCCGTAGGCCATTGCGAACAGCACGCGCGGGCCGTGTTGCTGGTGCGCGCCGAAAAATGGCAGGCCATCTTCGGTTTCGGCAAACGTGCCGGCCCAGGCAAACGCCGGCCTGAGATCGAGTTGCGGGAACAGCTTCTGCGCCTTGCGCTGGAGCTTTTCGGCCTTGGCCCCCACCTTTGCATCGCGTTTCAGGGCGATGTCGATGTCATCGTCCTCACCGCCGATCAGCACGCGGCGGTCACCGGTGCGGCGCAGGTAGATGTAGGGCCGGGCAGACTCCCACACCAGCGTGTCGGCAAGCCCGCCCAGCGAGCCGCCGAGGG
>JBKJJE010000137.1:0-2929 GCA_046598075.1 Stagnimonas sp. | reverse complement strand
CTTGTTCATCACCTCTGCCGCCGTGTAGCCCAGCATGCGCTCGGCGCCCACGTTGAAGATCTGGATCACGCCTTTCGCATCGGTCGCAATGGAGGAAAAGTTCGCGCTGTTGAAAATTGCAGTTTGGAGCGCGCCGGCGCGGAGCAGGGCTTCCTCGGCCCGCTTCCTCGCGGTGTTGTCGGTGCCGATCAAGAGGTAGCCGATGATGGCGTCCTGATCGTCGCGCAGCGCCGTGACCGACACCACTGCGGGGAAGCGGCTGCCGTCCTTGCGGATGTAGGTCAGCTCGTAGATATCCTCGATGCCGCGCGAGGCCTTGAACACCAGCGCCTCGAAACCGGGGGTAATCGGGGTGCCAAGCTCGATGCTCAATGCCTTGGCGCGCGCGATGACTTCCTGTGGATCGGAGATGTCTGCTGGCGTGATCTTGTTCATCACCTCGGCAGCGGTATAGCCCAGCATGCGCTCGGCGCCGACGTTGAAAATCTGGATGACACCCTTATCGTCAGTGGCAATGCTGGAAAAGTTGGCGCTGTTGAAGATGGCGCTTTGCAGGGCGCCGGTCTTCAGCAGCGTCTGCTGCCGGCTGACTTCGGTAACGACTTCCACCACGCCTGACCGGGCGATGCGCGCCGCCAGCAGCTGCTCTGGCAGACTCAAGTCGTCGCTGCCCAGGTCAGCTCGGGGGAGTGGGTCGTGGCGGCGAGTGACATGGCTTTCAGCGCAAGGGGAGTTGGGCGAAGTCTATACAGCACTCTGCCGCGGGGCACTGTCTGCCAGCGCACAGAGGCGCTGCCGACGAGTCGTCGCTACCCCCTGCCCCGGCGCTACAGGTATGGCGAAAACAGCCAGCAGAGACTGTCGCGCAAGCGCACTGGCAGCCCGCGCGCCTGCATCGCTGCAAGCTCCAGTGGCGCAGACCGTGCACGCGCCGATTCGGCGTGGGCCGCCAGCTGTTCGACCAGCATGCGGTCGAATACCTCCACCACCAGTTCGAAATTTAGGCGCAGGCTGCGGTGGTCGAGGTTGGCCGAGCCGATCTGCGCGTAATAGCCATCCACCACGAACAGCTTGGTGTGGGCGAACGGCGCTGGCTGCAACCAGACCTTGACCTGATAGCGCAGCAGCTGTTCGATATAGGGGCGCGCCGCCCAATCGACATAGCGCTGGTCGCTCTGGGCCGGCAGCAGCAGATGCACCTCCACGCCGCGCAGTGCCGCCGCCTGCAGCGCCGCCATCAATGCCGGGTTGGGGATGAAATAAGGGGTCAGGATCAGCACCCGATGGTGCGCATTGGCCAGCGCGCCAGTGAGGATCATCACCAGCTTGTCGAGGTCTTCATTGGGGCCGTCGGTGATCACGCGGCACGCCGATTCGCCGCAGCTGGCCGAGGTCTGGTTCCTGATCAGCTCCTCGCCGGTGGCGAACTGCCAGTCGTCGGCAAAGCACTGCGCCAGCTGCTGGACGATCGGGCCGGCGAGCCCGAAATGCAGGTCGGTGGTGGTCGCCGGCGTCAGCGGCTGTTGCAGGTGACAGTCGCGGATGTTCATGCCGCCGGTAAAGGCTAGCCGACTGTCGACCAGCATCAGCTTGCGATGGTTGCGCAGGTTCATGTGCAGCATCGGCGGGAACCAGCGCGGCGGCAGAAACAGGGCAACCGGAACACCCGCCGCGTCGAGTCGCCGCCGGACCGGACCGGCGAACAGCAGCTGCGACATGCCGTCCAGCAGCACCCGCACCTCCACCCCGCGCGCCCTGGCGGCGACCAGGGCCTGCACGAACTGATCGCCGACCGTGCCGCCTTCGAAAATGTAGGTGCAGAGATCGATCGTCTGGCCTGCTTCGGCGATTGCCTTCAGCATCTGGGGGTAGGCCTGCTCGCCGTTGTGCAGCATCTCGATGCGATTGCCGAAAGCCAGCGGCAATCCGGTCATCGCGGCACCGATCCGCACCAGTTCGCGTAGCTCGACGGGATCTGCGCCGACCACCGCAAGACATCGCTCGGTGGGCTGCTTCACCGGTTTACCCAGTGGCGCCGGCGAGCCCAGCAATCTTTTCGCACGCTGCTGCAGGCGGTTGATGCCGAACAGGTAGTAAAGGCAGGCACCCGCCAGCGGAAACAGCCAGCAGGTAGCGATCCAGCCCCAGGCAGAACGCGGATCACGCTTGTGCAGCAGCGCGTGCGAAGCGGCGGCAAGCGCAGTCAGCGCATACAAGGCCAGCAGCATCAGCCGCAGCACTTCGTGGTCGGCAAGGGAGGTGATGGCAGTCATGGAGGCAGCCACAGCCCGACTTCGGCAGCCAGCGGCAGGTGGTCGGAGACGGCATGCGGCAGCGCGTGCAGCTTGTGCAACTTGAGCTCCGGCGAGTGCAGGATGTGATCGAGACTGCGTCGGGGCTGCCAGCTGGGAAAAGTCAGCGGCGACTCGTCCGGCACCAGCAGGCGGCCACCACTGGCCTTGGCGTGGCGGCGCAACGCAGCGGCGTCGCAGTTGAGATCCCCCAGCAGCAGCACCGGGCCTTCGGTGGGCACCAGTCGGTTGAGATAGTCCAGCTGCAAACCCTGGGAGCCACGACCCAGCGAGAGATGCGCCACCAGCAGTTGCAGGCCGCCGGCATCCGCCCCCAGCTGGATGCGCAGTGCACGCCGCCCCGGCAAGGCCGAGGGCAGCACGTGTTCCTCGACATCGGCGGGCGCATAGCGGCTGAGGAACGCCAGCGCGTGCCGGGCGACAGGTCTCAAGTCGCGGGTGACCGACAGGCCCCAGTGCGCGAAGCCTGCCATCTGCGCGAGATATTCCACCTGGTTGGTGAACTGGGTGCGCAGGCTGCCGGCATCGGCCTCCTGCAAGGCCACGAAATCGTAATCACGCAGCACTTCGGCGATGCGATCAAGATTGCGGTGCATGCCCATGCCGGGCAAGGCATG
>JBKJJE010000103.1:0-25525 GCA_046598075.1 Stagnimonas sp. | reverse complement strand
CCAGTCGCCGTGGGCATTGAGGGTCTTGATGCAGCTGAAGATGTAGTCCCAGCGGCCGCAGTTGAGGGCAACGATGTGGTTGCGCAACTCATACAGAATCTCGTCCATCTCGAACGCCGCCCACAGCGTCTCGATCAGCACGGTGGCCTTGATGGTCTTCTGCGGCACCTTCAGCAGGTTCTGGGCATCGACGAAGATGCTGTTCCAGAGGCGCGCTTCGAGATGCGACTGCATCTTGGGCAGATAGAAATACGGGCCGCTGCCGCGCTTGATGAGTTCCTGCGCGTTGTGGAAGAAATACAGCGCGAAATCGACGATGCCGCCGGGTGCCGGCTTGCCGTCGATGAGGATGTGCTTCTCTTCCAGATGCCAGCCGCGCGGCCGCACGATCAGCGTGGCGACCTTGGGGTTGAGCTTGTATTCCTTACCCTCGGGCGACTTGAAGCTGATCTTCTTGCGCACCGCGTCGTACATGCTGACCTGGCCTTCCATCATCAGGCTCCAGACTGGGCTGGCCGAGTCCTCGAAGTCCGCCATGAAGCACTTGGCACCCGAGTTGAGCGCGTTGATGACCATCTTGCGCTCCACCGGGCCGGTGATTTCGACGCGACGGTCGAGCAGGTCGGCCGGGATGCCGGCGATCTTCCACTTGCCGTCGCGGATCTTCTTGGTCTCTTTCAGAAAGCCCGGCTTTTTGCCGGCGTCGATCAGTTTCTGCCGTTCGACGCGCAGCGCCAGCAGCTTCTCGCGCGTGGCGCTGTGCTTGCGCACCAGACTGGCTACAAACTTGAGCGCCTCCGGAGTGAGGATTTTCTTGGTGGCGGCCGAACTGGCCCCGACGATCTCAACGCCTTTGACTGCGCTCATTGCTTGCGAACTCCTGCGTGTTCATGGATGAGTGGACGGCTGCGGTGCAGCCGGGTGCGGATTATAGCCAGCGGGCAGGCCGCACTTGCCCTCGCGGACTGCAGCCGCGACGATGCAGCGACAACACCAAGAGGAGACCTGCATGGAACCTGGCCAGGCGATCACGCTGCTGCTGCCACTGTCGCTGTTCATCATCATGTCGAGCCTGGGCCTGGCCCTGACGCTCGGCGATTTCAAACGCGTCGCGGTCTACCCCAAGGGCGCGGCAATCGGGCTGGCCAACCTGCTGCTGCTGTCGCCGCTGCTGGGCTTTCTGATCGCCAAGCTGTTCGGCATCAGCGGCGCGCTTGCGGTCGGCATGGTGCTGCTGGGGGCCTCTCCGGGCGGCACCACTGCCAACATGATGACTCACCTGGCACGCGGCGATACCGCGCTGTCGGTGACCATGACTGCGCTCTCCAGCCTGGCCGCCGTGATCACCACACCGCTGTTTCTGGGACTGGCCAGCGCGCACTTTGCGGCGGGTGACACCTCGCTCAATCTGGCGATGGGGCCGATCGTGGTGAAGGTGCTGCTGATCACGCTGCTGCCGCTCTCCATCGGCATGGCGGTGCGGGCTTTTGCACCGGCTTTTGCCCTGCGCATCGAGCCGATGGCGAAGAAGATCGCGACCGGATTTTTCGTGTTGGTTGTGGTGGCCGTGCTGGTCAGTGAGCAGGACGGCATCGGCGACAACCTCGCGGTGATCGGCCCCGCAGTACTCACGCTCAACGTGCTCGCGATGGGCTTGAGCTTTTTGATTGCGCGCGCCGCCAAACTCGACAACAAGCAGTCCACTGCTATTGCCATCGAGCTTGGCGTGCACAACACCACGCTCGCAATGGCGGTGGGCGCGATGGTGGCCCCTGCGCTGGTGGTGCCGGCGGCGGTCTACGGCGTGTTCATGTTCATTACCGCTGGCGTGTTCGCAAAGATCATGCACAAGCGCAACGCTTGATGTGGTCCACAAAAAAGCCCCGCATCGCGGGGCTTTTTTGTGTGGTTCGCTCAGACATGAATGGCGTTGTCCGAAACGACGATGCCGTCAGCATCGGCGTAGAGCCAGGCACCGGGCTTGAAGGTGACGCCGGCAAAGTGCAACACCTTGTCGGCGGCCGCCGAGTGCAGGCCCTTTTCGGATTTGCGTGGATGCGCGCCCAGCGCCTTGATGCCGGTGAGCTGCTGCGACAGCTCCTCGCTATCGCGCACATAGCCGTAGACGACGATGCCGGACCAGCCGTTCTTCACCGCCAGTTCGCCCAGCATGCCGCCCACCAGCGCACAGCGCATGGAGCCGCCGCCATCAACCACCAGCACGCGGCCTTCGCCGGCGGTTTCCAGCGTGGCACGCACCATGGCGTTGTCCTCGAACACCTTGAGGGTCTTGATCGGGCCGTAAAAGGCCATCTCGCCGCCAAAGTCGCCGAAGATCGGCTCGGCCACCTGGGCTTCGGGATGGGTGTCGGAAAGATCGGTGGTGGCGGTACTCATCTGGACCTGCTCGGGCGGTGGGGAAGAAATTCTTATGGCGGCGCTGCGAAGCTGCCGATCTCGCCGGGGAAGACGACCGGGCTCTCCAGCCCCTGATCACCGATGGCGGCAACGCCGAAAAACCAGTCGTCGATCACGGTGTTGGCCAGCACCAGGCTGCTGGCAGGTGCTTCCAGCCGCTTCGAGTGCTGCCACTGCGACGCGGTGGTTTCGCGCCAGTAGACGCGATAACCCCTGGCCAGGGGACTGGCCTTCCAGCGGACGGTGGTGTCGGGGCTGACGGCGCCTTCGGCGCTCACCCCGGTCGGCGGCGCCGGGGCCATCGCCAGCGACGCAAGCGCGATGGTATTCAGGCGCGTGGTCTGGGCGAGGTAGTCGAAGTCCATCTGCTCGGCCGTATCGCCATACACCACCACACCGTTCTCGGTGCGCAGGTTCTGGTGCTGCTGCCGGTAGTTCTCGTGGCCCTCGGTGAGCCGCACGGCGGGATAACCGGCGGCCTGCATCGGCAGCTGGTCGCCGCCGCGACTGTCGCGGTCGGTGCGATAGAGCTGCTTGACGTGGAAATTGACCAGGTTCTCGTCGGCCAGTCTGGCCAGGTAGCGCGACAGGTTGCGCGAGGGCGAGTCCAGTTCGCCGCCGTGGGCGGCGCGCCACTTGCTCTGCTCCGCTGTTTCGGTGGCGCGGGTGCCTTCGCTCATCACCCGCACGATGGTGTTGTCGCGCACGCCATCGAGGCCAAGACTGTTGCCGATGATGTCGTTGTTGAACACCGCCTCCAGCTGCCAGCCCCTGGCCTTGGCGGTCTTGGCCAGCAGCTGGCCGCCGTAGAGTCCCTGCTCTTCTCCCGACAGCACCGCATAGACGACGGTGGCGCGCAGCCTGTAGCGGGACAGCACCCTTGCCGCCTCCAGCACGGCGGCCACGCCAGAGCCATCGTCATTGGCGCCGGGGGCATCCGAGGTCGCGTCCATGACGTCGCTCGCCCGGGAATCGAGATGGCCGGAGATCAGCACCACCCGCTCGGGCTCGCTGCTGCCGCGCTGGATGGCCAGCACATTCATCACCTCGGTCGGCTTTGGAATGCGCTTGCCGGTGAAGACTTCCGCCGGCGTCTCGACGGCCAGGCAACCTCCGCAGTCCTTGCTGATCGCCGCAAAACGGCCCGCGACCCAGCGCCGGGCGGCACCGATGCCACGGGTGTCCGAAGTGGTATCGGACAGGGTGTGGCGGGTACCGAAACCGACCAGGGTCTGCACCGTGCTGCGCAATTCCCCGGACGAGACCTCGGCGGCAAGGGCCGGTAACTCCGGCAGCGTGGCCGTGGCGGGCGGCCTGGCCGCCGCGGTCAAGGGCAGCAGCAGCGTCGCGAGGAACAGCCCCCTGAGACGACGGCTCACAGCCGGTCTCCGGGGGCAGCGCGGCGCGCCAGCAGCGGCATCGCCAGTGCCCAGACGATGAGTGCGGTGAACACCAGGAAAGTCCAGGCCGGAATGCTGTAACCCAGCAGCGTCCAGTCGATCTTGGCGCAGTTGCCATCGCCGCGCAGCACGGTCTCGACCACCTCGCGCAGCGGCAACATGTCCATCAGGTAATTCAGCGTCGGTCCGCAGGCGGGGCGCTGGTCCTCGGGCAGCCCCTGCAGCCAGGTGTGACGGCCGGCGATGAAGGCGCCACTGGCGCTGGCGACCACTGCCAGCGCGCTGTAGACCCAGCGACCGCTCCCTTTGGGGCCATGGACTGCGGCGATCAGCAACACCAGGCCAGTCGCCAGCATTGCTACCCGCTGGAAGATGCACATCGGGCAGGGTTCCAGGCCCAGATGTTTCTGGAAATAGAAGATCGCCATCAACAGGCCCGTGGCGCAAGCGCCGGCGCCGACCAGCGCCAGCAAGCGGTAATTGCCGAGCCGGCTCATCTGCCGCGCTCCAGCATCAGGCCGACGATGCTGTCACAGGCCAGCACCGCCGCCGCCAGCAGCAGGCTGTCGTTGCCGCTGCCGCAATGCGCGACATCCCTGAGGCACTGGGTGGTGCTGACATTGCCGTTCTCACACTTGACCCAGAAGGTGGTGACCCCGTAGCGATCGGGGCCGGACTTCTTGTAGGTCGCTGGAGCGGCGTTGGCCGCGCCAGCAAGAAGCAGCAATGCAACCGTGAGCATTTTCTTCATCGGGTACTCCATTGTCGTCTTTGGGCTAAGCCATCACTACCGGAATCCCTGCGATCCGGCTCTTCCATTCGCGGGGTCCGGTCTCGTGCACCGAAGTGCCCAGCGAATCAACGGCGACCGTCACCGGCATGTCCACCACGTCGAACTCGTAGATCGCCTCCATGCCGATGTCCTCGAAGGCCAGCACCCTGGCGTGCTTGATGGCCTTGCTGACCAGATACGCCGCGCCGCCCACCGCCATCAGGTATGCCGCCTTGTGCTTCTGGATGGCGGCGATGCCGGCCGGACCGCGCTCGGCCTTGCCGATCATCGCAATCAGGCCGGTCTTGGCCAGCATCATCTCGGTGAAGCCGTCCATGCGGGTCGCCGTGGTCGGGCCAGCGGGGCCGACGGCCTCGTCACGCACCGGGTCGACCGGGCCGACGTAATAGATCACGCGGTTGGTGAAATCGACCGGCAGCTTTTCGCCCTTTGCCAGCATGTCCTGGATGCGCTTGTGAGCGGCATCGCGGCCGGTGAGCATCTTGCCGTTGAGCAGCAGCGTCTGGCCGGGTTTCCAGCTCGCCACCTGCTCAGGGGTCAGGGTGTTGAGATCGACGCGCTTGGATCGCTGCACATCCGGTGTCCAGGCCACCTGCGGCCAGTCTTCGAGTTTGGGTGCAACCAGTTTTACCGGGCCGGAACCATCCAGATGAAAGTGCACATGCCGGGTTGCCGCGCAGTTGGGGATCATGCCCACGGGCAGGCTGGCGGCGTGGGTGGGGCAATCGATGATCTTGACGTCGAGGACGGTAGTCAGCCCGCCCAGGCCCTGCGCGCCGATGCCGAGCTGGTTCACTTTTTCCAGCAGCTCCAGGCGCAGTTCCTCGATGCGCGTCAGCGTTTCGCCGCGCGCTTTCTTGTCCTTGACCAGATGGATGTCGATGGGCGACATCATCGCCTCCTTCGCCATCACCATCGCCTTCTCCGGCGTGCCGCCGATGCCGATGCCGAGAATGCCCGGCGGGCACCAGCCGGCACCCATGGTCGGCAGGGTCTTCAAGACCCAGTCGACGATGGAGTCGGAGGGGTTGAGGCAGACCAGTTTCGATTTGTTCTCGCTGCCGCCGCCCTTCGCACCGCAGACCACTTCGAGGTGATCGCCGGCGACCATCTCGACATGCACGACCGCAGGCGTGTTGTCCCTGGTGTTGGTGCGCTTGCCGGCGGGATCGGCGAGCACCGAGGCGCGCAGCTTGTTGTCGGGGTCGAGGTAGGCGCGGCGCACCCCCTCGTCGACCATTTCCTGCACGGTCAGGGTTGCGTCCCAGCGCAGGTTCATGCCGATTTTCAGGAACACCACGCAGATGCCGGTGTCCTGACAGATCGGCCGCTTGCCTTCGGCGCAGAGTCGCGAGTTGGTGAGGATCTGGGCGATCGCATCCTTGGCGGCGGCACTTTCCTCCCGCTCGTAGGCCGCACCCAGCGCCTGAATGTAGTCGAGCGGGTGGTAGTAACTGATGTACTGGTACGCGTCGGCGATGGACTGGATGAAGTCGTCCTGACGGATCGTGGTCATGGAGCTGGCGGTGGCGTGCTTTTAAAGAGGCGGAATTATCGGCGATTTGATGCCGCTTCAGCCGCCCGCCCCGCCCCGGCCCCTGATGCCGCCCCGGCTCAGCGCCACCGGGTCGAGCAGGCGGCGCAGCGCGCGCTCGCCGAGGCCGGTCGCCTCCAGTGCGACGTCCAGCACCGCCCGGCCTTCCGCGTAGGCACGCTTGGCGATGGCAGCACCCTGCTCGTAGCCGATCTTCTCGTTGAGCGCGGTGATCAGGATGGGGTTCTTCGCCAGCGCCTCGTCGATGCGCACCGTATTGACGGTGAACCCGGCGATGGCCTTGTCCGCCAGCAGGCGGCTGACATTGGCAATCAGGCCGATCGACTGCAGCAGATTGTGCGCCACCAGCGGCAGCATGACGTTGAGCTGAAAATTGCCGGACTGCGCCGCGATGGTGATCGCGGCATCGTTGCCGATCACCTGCGCCGCCACCATGCAGGTGGCCTCCGGGATCACCGGATTGACCTTGCCTGGCATGATCGAACTGCCGGGCTGCAATACCGGCAGCCTGATCTCGCCCAGGCCGGCGAGTGGCCCGGAGTTCATCCAGCGCAGATCGTTAGCGATCTTCATCAGCGAGCAGGCGATCACCTTGAGCTGGCCGGACAACTCGGCGGCGGCATCGACGGTCGCCATGCTCTCGAAAGCATTGGGGCTGGGTTTGAACTTCAAGCCGGTCTGCCGCGCCAGCAGGCGTGCAAAGCTGGCGGCGAAGCGCGGGTGGGCGTTGATACCGGTGCCCACTGCCGTACCACCCTGCGCCAGCGCCAGCAGGCGCGGCTGCACCGCCAGCAGCCGCGCCCGGCCGTTGGCGATCTGCTGCGCCCAGCCGGACAGCTCCTGGTCAAAACGTAGGGGCATGGCATCCATCAGGTGGGTGCGGCCAGTCTTGACCTGCCCGCCCAGGCTGCGTGCCTTGGTCTCGATCGCTTTCTGCAGGTGCAGCAGGGCCGGCAGCAGCTGTTCCTGCACCCCAAGCGCGGCGGCGACATGCAGGGCGGTCGGAATCACGTCATTGGACGACTGCCCGTAGTTGACATGGTCGTTGGCATGCACCGCGAGCTTTGCCGTCCGGCTCGCCAGACGCGCGATCACCTCGTTCGCGTTCATGTTGCTGGAGGTGCCCGAACCGGTCTGGAACACGTCGATCGGGAACTCTGCGTCGTGAACGCCGGCGGCGACCTGAAGTGCGGCTGCACGGATGGCGCCGGCGCGGGCGTGGTCGAGCAGTTTCAGGCTCTCATTGCCTTCAGCCGCCGCGGCCTTCACCAGGCCGAGGGCGCGGATGAACTCGCGCGGCATGACCAGGCCGGAAACCTTGAAGTTGTCGACGGCGCGCTGGGTCTGAGCACCCCACAGGGCCTGCGCGGGTACCTGGACGATGCCGAGGCTGTCTTTCTCGCTGCGCGTTGCGCGCAGGGCTTTGGTTGGCTTGGTCATTGTGACTCCGGTGTTCGGGCAAGCATGCACCTACGTTAGCGACCCTGTGGCGCGACCACCGTGGCCTGCGCCGTTACACTGTGCATCCGCACAAAGGCTAATCCGCAGCGACCGCATGAAACTGACTTCGCTATCCGCAATTTCCCCCATCGACGGCCGCTATGCGGAGAAAACCGTCGAGCTGCGCGCGATTTTTTCCGAATATGGGCTGATGCGCTATCGCGTCATCGCCGAAATCCGCTGGCTGCAGGCCTTGTCGCGCGAGGCCGGCATTCCGGAAGTACCGCCACTTTCGGTCGCTGCCAACACCCGGCTGGAGGCGATCATCAGCGGCTTCAACCTCGACGAGGCGCAGTGGATCAAGGCCAAGGAACAGTCCACCAATCACGACGTGAAGGCGGTGGAGTACTACCTGAAGGACAAGGTACAGGGCCAGCCGGAGCTGGCGACCATCACCGAGTTCATCCACTTCGCCTGCACCAGCGAGGACATGAACAACCTGGCCCATGCCCTGATGCTGAAGGAAGCACGCGAGACGGTGCTGCTGCCCGCCATCGACAAGACCATTGCCGCCATCGCCACCCTGGCGCAGCACTATGCCGAGCAGCCGATGCTGTCGCGCACCCACGGCCAACCGGCCTCGCCCACTACGTTGGGCAAGGAGATGGCGGTGTTCGTGGTGCGCCTCCAGCGCCAGCGCGAGCAGTTCGCGGCGATCGCCTGCCTGGGCAAGGCCAACGGCGCGGTGGGCAACTGGAATGCCCATCTGGCCGCTTACCCGGATGTGGATTGGGTTGCTTTCTCGACCCACTTCATCAGGGGCCTGGGCCTGGCAGTCAGCCCCGCCACCACCCAGATCGAGCCGCACGACTACATCGCCGAATACTTTCACGCGCTGTCGCGTTTCAACACCATCCTGCTGGGATTCTCGCGCGACATCTGGAGCTACATCGCGATCGGCACTTTCAAGCAGCGTGCGGTGGCAGGCGAAGTCGGCAGCTCGACCATGCCGCACAAGGTCAACCCCATCGACTTCGAGAACGCCGAGGGCAATCTCGGGCTCGCCAACGCGATCTTGCAGCACCTGGCCGAGAAGCTGCCGGTATCGCGCTGGCAGCGTGATCTCACCGACTCCACGGTGCTGCGCAATCTCGGTGTCGGTGCCGCCCACTCGCTGATCGCCTGGCAGTCGCTGTGGAAAGGCATCGGCAAGCTGGAGGCCGACGCCTGGAAGATCGGCCAGGATCTCGATCAGAACTGGGAGGTGCTGGGCGAGGCGATCCAGACCGTGATGCGCCGCTACGGCCTGCCAGAGCCGTACGAGCAGCTCAAGCGGCTGACCCGCGGGCAGAAAATCGGCCGCGAGGCCATCCGCAATTTCGTGCAGGACCTGGCGCTGCCGGATGACGCCAAGGCACTACTGATGGCTATGACGCCGGCCAGCTACATCGGCAATGCCGGCGAACAGGCCAAAACACTGGCATGAGCGACAGCGCGCCACCGCCTCTGGTCGTGACGCTCACCGGCCATCAGCCGTTGCTGGTGGCGGCATGCGGTCTGCTGGCCGACTGCCACCACGATCTCAGCCTGCTCACCCAGGCACTCGACCCGCGCGTATTCGGCGATGCCTCGTTTGTCGAGGCCGCCAAGCAGTTTCTGCTGGTGCGGCGCAACGCGCGGCTCCGGGTGCTGGTCGCGCAGCCCCAGCAGGCCATGCGCGGCCGCCATCCGCTGGTCGAACTGGGACGACTGCTGGCCAGCCGGGTGGAGTTTCGCGAGTTTGCCCCCGGCAGGCCGGCACCGATGGAAGAAATGCTGCTGGCCGATGGTCGGCTGCTGCTGGAACGCAACAGTGCCGATGCGCTCGAAGCCCGCCTGATCCGCGACGATCCCGCCACCGCCAGGGAACGGCAGCGCCGCTTCAACCTGTTGTGGGATCACGCACTGCCGTCGATGGAACTGCGGCGGCTGGGCATCTAGGGTCGATTGACAGGGGCCAGCGCCGCCAAGTCACCCCAGCCCCACGCTCAGGTCGAACCATCCGGCCGGGTGGAACCGGTCTGCATCGCCGCCAGCCGCCGGGCCGCCTCGGCACGGATCAGGATTTTTCTCTGGTCACCGGCTGAGGGCCACTCGACGATCTCGCCGATCAGCCGTCCGCAGCCGACACAGATATCGGCCTCGAGCCGGCAAACCCCCAGGCAGGGAGACGACGGGGGGTTCAGCGGCAAGGACATGCACACGGGACGGAATCAGATTGTCCGCGAGATTAGCGCAACGCCCTCGTGCAGCGGTCAGCAGCAACAATAAAAAAGCCGCGGATGCGATCCGCGGCTTTTTTGCTGCAAGTCCGATCAGGGGGCAACCGGCACCGGCTCCGCGGATGCTTCTGCTGGCGTCTCAGCCGGCGCTTCCGCCGGCGCAGCCTCCACTTCGGGTGCTGCAGCCGGTGCCGGCTCGACCGCTGCCGGCGCAGGCTCGGCAACCACAGCCGCTGCCGGCTCGTTGCGGTAGATGGTGAACTGCGCAGTGCGGTTGAGGCTGCGGCCTTCCTCGGTCTTGTTGCTGGCAGCCGGCTTGAATTCGCCGAATGACAGCGTCGAGAGACGATCCGAACTCACTTGCTTGCCCAGCAGGTACTGACGCACCGCCTCGGCCCGCTGGCTGGCGAGCACGATGTTGTAGGCCTCGCTGCCGCGGTTGTCGGCATGACCAGTGATCTGCACGCGGGCCGCAGGGTCGGCGGACAGATAGGCCGCAGCCTCGTCCAGCTTGGCTTTGGAGACGCCGTCGATGATGGCTACATCGGTACCGAAATAGACCGGCTGCGGCACGTTGAGCGTCGGCAAGGGGGGCGGCGCCGAAACCGGGGCGGCCAGCACCGGGCAACCGACTTCGTTGACGGCAGCACCCGGCTCGGTGCCGGGGCACTGGTCGACGCCGTCGGCGACACCATCGTGGTCGGAATCCGCCGCGCAGTCACGACGACCGGTGACGGTATCGACCACCGCCAGTTCGCAGGACTCCACTGGCGCCGGGACGTCACTGGCGATTGCCGCACCAGCCCACATCAGCGGCACCTGCAGGCCGAGCAGTATCCGGTAGTCGGCGAGAAGCTCCTTGTTGGCCGGCGCCGAGCGTTTGTTGTTGTTCTGCGCCAGCGCGCTCGCCTCGGCGCGGATCGCCAGCCCGTACCAGGGCAGGCTCACCAGCGTGCCGAATCCGGCGTTGAGACCAAAGTGCGTGTGCTTGTCGCCCAGCACGTCTTCCTGCACCCCTGCGACGCCGCCGGTGACGAACGGCTTGAACAATCCGAACGCGCCAAAATCGTGCACGTAGTTGACCAGCAGCGAGGTCTGGTAGTCGTTGCGGCCATCCAGCGCGCGCTCGCGGCCGACATCGTAGTAGCTGATTTCGATGGCACCGTGCTCGAGCTGCAGCGGAATGCCGAACGTCAGCTGGCCACCCAGACCGTCGTCGGCCTGACGCTTGCTGTCGCTGATCTCGTAGACCCCGGAACCCACCAGATAGTAGCCACTGGTGTCCTCGTTGTTTACGGCCAGCACGGGGGTTGCAAACGCTGCAAGTGCCAGGGCACTGCATAGGGCTTTTTTCATCACTGCGGTTTCCTTCCTTTTGTTGGTATGCGCGATATTAAAACGTAATGCGGTGAATATCTTGCGACAGTTTTAACTCATGCACTCAGCTGGCGACAGCCAAAGCGCAGTCCCGCACCAGCGACGGACCCTGGTAGATGAAGCCGGTATAGACCTGGATCAGATCAGCACCTGCACGCCGGCGCGCCTCGGCGTCGGCGGCGCTGAATACACCTCCAACGCCGATCAGCGGAAAGCCCTCGCCCGCTGCGGCCCGCAGCTGGCGCAGCACAGCTTCGGCTCTGGACGCCAGTGGCGCACCGGAGAGCCCACCCGCCTCGCCTGCCAGCGGATGGCCCGCCACAGCCTGGCGCGACAGCGTGGTGTTGGTTGCGATCAGCCCGTCCATGCCGTGCTTTTTTGCCAGATCGACCAGGCCAGGCAGGGCGGCATCCGGCAGGTCGGGGGCAATTTTCACCAGCACCGGCGCGCGCCGGCCTTCTGCCTGAGCGCACTTTTCCCGCGCCAGTGCGATGGCAGCAAGCAGGGCGTCGAGTGCAGCATCCGACTGCAGTTCGCGCAGGTTCTTGGTGTTGGGGCTGGAGATGTTGATGGTGATGTAGTCGGCATGCCGGTGCAGTCGGTGCAGGCAGAGCAGATAGTCATCCGCCGCCCGATCGATCGGCGTATCGGCGTTCTTGCCGATGTTGATGCCCAAGACTCCGGTAAACCGGTGGCGGCTGCGTTCAAGCCGGGCGGCAAGCGCCTCCATGCCGTGATTGTTGAAGCCCAGGCGGTTGATGAAGGCGCGGTGCTCCGGCAGCCGGAACATGCGCGGCCGCGGATTGCCGGGTTGCGCGAGCGGAGTCACCGTGCCGACTTCAACCGCGCCAAAACCGAACCGCTCCCAGGCGGCCAGGCACTCGCCGTTCTTGTCGAGGCCGGCCGCCAGACCCATGCGGTTGGGAAAGCGCAGGCCCATGACGGAGACTGCCGCTTCCACCCTTCGCTGCCCCATCACTTTGCCGGCAAGCGCCGGAAAATGAGCCAGCATTTCCAGCGTCAGCTCGTGGGCACGCTCGGCATCGAGCTGGAACAGGGCACTGCGGGCAAGCGAATAGAGCATGGTCAAGCCGATCGGGATGCTGACGACGGAAGGATGGGGGCGTTTGCGACCGGCCGGGCCAGGGATTCGGTGCTGTTCGGCATCAGTCGCCGCCGCAGAAACCCGGGCAGTGGCAGTGTCTGCGCGAGCTTGCGGCGCACGGCGGCAATCTCGCGGTGGAAGAGATCCTGGGTCGCGGTCAGCGGCAGTCGCAGCAGGGTCCGCCCCAGATCGCGCAGCAACAGCGTTTTCGAGTCGCCTTCGTAGAGCGCGCCGAAGCTGCCGCCTGCCGCGAACAGCGCCCGTGCCAGATGCAGGTAATCGCGCTGGATCACCAGGCCCGCCTGCTGGGTATTGCTCATCAGCTGCAACACCGCCTGCGCCCTGGCGTGCAGGCCAGCCATGCCGCCGCGGCGCAGCACGCCGATGCAGTTGCGGCGGGTCAAGGTGATGACTCCCTTCTTGCGCAGGGTTTCTTCCAGCGCGGCCCTGATCTCTGGCCGGCGCGCGGCGTTTTCGGCCGGCTGGGTGCTCACCTTGATCAGCGCATCGGCCAGCACCTCGGTATCGGCCAGCAGCGCCCCGGCGAGGTAGTCCCAGACCACGCCCCAGCGGCCTTCCAGCGGCACCACATTGCCCCAGTCGATGAGATTCAGGGTGCCGTCGGCACCGATCATGATGTTGCCCGGGTGCAGATCGCCATGCATCTCGTGATGGACGAAGATGTGATGCAGCACGGTGAACAGCAGGCGCTCCATCACCTGGGTCTGGAACGCCCTGCGCTGATGCCTCGGCATCTGTGCCAGCGCCCGGGTGAGACTGTTGGCATCGGCGAGATATTCCATTTCCAGGATGCGCCGCGCGTGGCCGTAGAGCTGCGGCACGCGGAACAGCTGGGTCTTCTTGCTGCGCTCGTAAAACCGCTGGTGATGGCGCGCCTCGCTTTCAAAATCCAGCTCGGCCACGAAACCGGCGACGAACTCGTCAACCTGCTCCTGCAGGGCGCGCAGGAAGGGTGCGAGCTTGGAATGCGGCGCCCAGTATTGGCTGGACATGATGGCAAGTCCGATCGACAGCTTGCCGATGGCGAACTCGCGGTCGATGTTGTGGCGGCCCACCTTGATGACCACCGGTTTGAGAACCTCCACCCCGTTCTCGATGAACGGCTTCTTGGCGAAGTAGACGCTGCCGACCGAGCCGCTCTTGACTGGCCGTGCCGCATCGAATTCCAGATAAAGCTTTTCCGGCGGCCTGCCGTAGCACTCGATGAACGCCTGCCGCACCTCGTCCTCGCTCATCGCCGGCACGTCTTCGTGGAAGACGGCCAGTTCGCGGCTGATCTCCTCTGGCAGGAAGTCGGAATTGGCTGCGGCCACCTGTGCCATCTTAATGAAGAACGGCCCAAACTCGCGCACCATCTGCGCCACGATTTCGGCCTGCGCCCTGAAGTCTTTCGGATCGGCCGCGAAGAACGGCTTGATGTGGCGGATGGCACGGATCTGCCGGCGCATGATCGCCACATCGTTGCGCACCAGGGTGGCGCGGCGCAGCACTTCCACCAGCTGCCATTCGTTGAAGCGACGGCCGACCTTCAGCAGGTTCACCACCTCGGTCAGAAGCGGCTCGTAGGCAGTCAATACCAGCCGCACCATGTCCAGCGACAGCTCGCCCAGACCTTTCAGCTCGGGTGCCGAAAAAAGCTCGTCGAAGAAATTCCAGAACTCGTGCACCAGGGCTTCGGGCACCGGTACCGGCGAGCGTTGCAGCGACTGATCGACGACGTAGCGGATCAGGCTTTCCGTGGACTTCTCGTTGGGGATCAGTCCTTTCGCGCGCAGCCGTTCGGTGATCCGGCTGGACTGTGCAACCAGCGGATGCTGATAGAGCTTCTCGAACAGGCGGTCGATGGCAGCCGACAGCTGTGGCTGGGTGATGTCCTGACTCGAGGCGAGCAGGCGGCCCAGCGGCATCAGACCCTTGGAGACCTGGTAGGTCGATACCGTGATCGAACTCAGTTCCCGCAGCAGGCTGCGCGAGCCGGCACCCTGTGCCGGTGCAAGGCCGCGCTGCTTGGGGTCGGCGAGTGCTTCCGGATCGCTCACGGAGGCAGCAGGTGTCCCAGCCGCTGCCGCTTGGTGGCCAGGTAGCCGAGGTTGTGTGCATTCTCGCCGGCACGCAGGGGCACGCGGTCCACCACCTCGATACCGTCCTTCTCCAGCGAGGCCACCTTGCGCGGGTTGTTGGTCAGCAGCCGCAGGCGGCTGACACCGATCTCGTGCAGCAGCGCCACCGCCAGCGAATAGTCGCGGGCGTCATCGGGAAAACCCAGCTGATGATTGGCCTCGACGGTATCGATGCCGCCATCCTGCAGGGCATAGGCGCGGATCTTGTTGCCGAGGCCGATGCCACGGCCTTCCTGCCGCAGATACAGGATGGCGCCACGGCCTTCGTCGGCAATGCGGCGCATGGCCTCCCGGAGCTGCGGCCCGCAGTCGCAGCGCAGCGAGCCGAGCGCATCGCCGGTGAGGCATTCGCTGTGCAGACGCACCAGCGGCGTGGCGCCGCCGAGATCGCCCAGCGCGATGACCATGTGCTCCTTGCCGTCGAGGGCGCGGAACACCGTCATGGTGAACGTCGCCTCCGCGGTGGGCAGCAGCGCGGAGGCGATTCTCTGCAGGGGCAGCAGTGGCACCGGCAGCCGGGGAGCGGCAGACAGTGCCTCGCCATCTGCTGGCTGCCGTCCGCCGTCTCCGCCTTCGAGTTTCATCATGCCCCCAGCCAGTTCTGGCCACACACCCGCAAGGTGCGGCCATTGATGCCGTTTGCAAGCGGGCTGGCGAAGAAGCTCACCGCCTCCGCGATGTCCTGCGGCACGCCGCCCTGCGACAGCGAGTTGACCCGGCGACCGACTTCACGGTTGACCGCCGGCATCATCGCCGTCATCTGGGTTTCGATGAAACCCGGCGCGACGGCGTTGATCGCCATGCCCTTTTTCGCCAGGATCGGCGCCAGCGCCTCGGCATAGCCGATGACTCCGGCCTTGGTGGAGGCATAGTTGGTCTGCCCGGCATTGCCGCCGATGCCGCCAATGGAGCTGATGCAGACGAAGCGTGCCCCCGGCTTCAGGCCGGATTTCAGCAGCCGTTCGTTGATGCCGAGGATGGCACCCAGGTTGATGTCCAGCACCATGTCCCAGAGTGCGGGAGTCATGTTGCGCAACATCTTGTCGCGGGTGACGCCGGCGTTGTGGACAATGATGTCGGCACCGCCGAAGCGGCTTTCCAGCTCGCCAGCGAGACGCTCGCCGGCGTCCGGTGCGGTCACATCAATAGCCAGACCCAAACCCTGGAGCGGCGCCAGGGTGGCACCGAGCGCACCTTCTTCTGCCGGGCGGTCCATGCCCACCACGGTCGCGCCCTCGCGAGCCAGCACTTCTGCGATGGCAGCACCAATGCCGCGCGCGGCACCGGTAACCACGGCCACCTTGCCGGCCAGTGACTGATTGCAGTGCCCCGGTGCCGCAGCACCCCTGGGTGCCTCAGCCACTGCCAGCACCTGCCCGGTGACATAGGCCGAGTGGGGTCCGGTGAAGAACGCCAGCGGCCCTGCCAGCCAGGCGTCCCCGGCTTTGGCGACCTCCAGCAGATTGGCGGTTGAGCCGTTCTTGCCGATCTCCTTGGCCAGCGAACGCACGAAGCCGCGCAGTGCGGCGGCGGCAGTTGCCGCCGCCACCGAATCGGTATCGCCGGGCGCACGTGCCAGCACCACCACGCGGCTGTTCGCCGGCAGCCGGCGCAGCCGCGGTTGAAACAATTCATAGACCTGCTGCAAGGCCTTGGCGCCGGCCAAACCGGTACCGTCGAACACGATCACCGGCGCAATCGGGTCGGACTCGCCGCCTTCGCTGCGCAATTCGCAGCCGGTCGCCAGCGAGGCGGCCTTCACCGTGGCAAAACCGGCATGGCCGGGCGCGATCTGCACGGCAGCGCCGAGCTGCTTGAGCGCGGCGAGCAGCGCGGCAGTGGCGGTGGCGGCGGTGTCGGCGGCGAGCAGGGCGGATTTGCCGGCCAGCGGCTGGGCGGCATAACCGGCCACGGCGCGGTCGAGACGCGGCGGCGTCGGCAATCCCAGTGAAGCGGCAATCTGCTTGCCGACGGCGGAATGGGTGAACTCCAGATAACGGTCGAGCATGGGTTTCTCGGGGACCACGGAAAAGAGGGTGGCTATTATGCCGGGGGCACTGGCGGCGGTCGCGCCAATGTCTAACAATGCGCGGATCAAGCAATTCAAATAAGAATTCACGCAAACCTAGAGAGGGAGTAGCCCATGAGTAACAAGTTTTTGCCGCTGGCGGGTATCACCATCGTGCTCGCGGTCGTCAGCTACCTGCTGCTGTCTTTCGTATTCCCGCACAAGAAGGTTGTGGCGGTGGATAACAGCATCAAACCCGACACCGTATTCAGTGCTGCAGTCAGCGAAGAAGGCACGGAGCCGACCGCGACCAGCGTCACTCAGGCTGAGGTTGCCGCCGCCGAAGCCCCGGCGCAGCAGGACACGGCAGTCACCGAAGAAGTCCCGGTCGCCGGAGACGAACCCAGCGCGACCACAAATTCCGAGCCCGCAACCGAACCGGCTGTGGCGGAAGCAGCAAGTGCCGCCGTCAGCGAACCGGCCGAGCCGGCAGCCACCGAAACGGTCGAGGCCGCGCCGGCAGAACCGGTTGTCGAGACTGCGGCCGAACCGGCGGTCGCCGAGGCACCGGTGGAATCTGTCGCGGTTACCAGCGGCAGCAGCGGTTCAGGATTGAGTCGTGAGCAGCTGACCCGCATCGTTGCCGAAGCGGCGGCACGTGCCGCCGCGGAGACCGCCAAGACGATTGCCGAAGAAGCCGCACGCAACGCGGCCTCGAACTGATATTTCCCTGCATTGCCACCGACGAGCGCAAGCATGAACCAACAATCACAAAGCAATCTGCTGATCGGCATCGGCGTGATATCCGCCGCCGTGATCGCAGGCTATTTCGGTCTCGACTATCTCACCGACAGCAAGAAGGCCGCACCTGCGCAGACCACCGCAGCTGTAGCCACCGAAGCCACCGAAACCGCCCCTGGCGACTACTCCGAAGCAATTGCCACCGCGACTGAAAACGCGATGGCGGGCAGCGCCAGCGGCACTGAACTGACGGCAGAAGATGCGGCTCGTATTGGGGCAGAGGTGGCCCGCAAGGTTGCTGCCCAGGTCGCCCAGGCAATCGTCGATCAAAAAATTGCCGGCGGTAGCGGCGGCGGCTCGGGCGGCCTTACCGAAGCTGAGGCACGCCGCATTGGCGAAGAAGAAGGCCGTCGCGTGGCTCAGGAAGTGGCCAGCGCCACCATCCAGCAGGCGCTGGCCGCCGGTGGCAGCGGTAGTAGCGGCGCCGCCGGTCTGTCTGCCGCCGAGGCAGAGGAGATCGGCATGGCTGCTGGTCGGCGCGCTGCCAAGCAGGTCGCCGCCAGCACTGCCCGCGAGGTGGTCCGCAAGGAATTTGGCGGCACAGCCGTGGCCAAGGCCGAGACCCCGCCGACGCCAGCAGCGGTTGCCAGCGAGACCGGCAGTCCTGCCGCTGGCAGCGACACCCCGGCAGCATCCGCCGGCGGCTCGGCGGGCAGCAGCCGCAGTGGTGCCGACGCGCTGCATGCCTGGTGGACTGCACCAGCCAGTGGCGATTTCGGCCTTTTGTATGCCGGCCAGGCCAAGGGGGAGTCCGCGATTGCTCTGTTGTTCTCCGAGCAGCCGGCGGGCAGTGCCCTCAACGACAACGTCAAGGTCTATGACGCCCAGGGCAAGCTGGTCAGCGGTCAGTGGGAAGCCGCGGCCAATCCCCGGCTCGCCGTGCTGCGCGGCCTGAAACCGGGGCGCTACACGGTGGTGGTTGATGCATCGCTTGCCAATGCCAGCGGCAAAACCGTGGCCCGGAGCCAGCACGGACCCGTCTACATCAGCTAGGCCCTATGGCGGTGCCCACAAACCCGGCCTGGTGCCGGGTTTTTTTGTGGTCGCTCGCCTGCAAAGTCTTGAATTTCCAGCCGTGCAGGCGATTTCAGAAAAACTTCAGGAATCTTTCCGCCTTCTCTCAGGCTTTTCAGGCCGGGGCTGACGATGATCGCTCCACCCCGGATCACCGGGCCCCGCACATCGCCGCCGACGGCGAGTCCTTGGAGAACATCCGTGCATACCATCACCCTCGCCCAGACCGCCCTCATCGTCAACAACCTGCGCACTGCTGCCTTCTGGACAGAACTCGATTCGGCGATCCAGAAACTGCACGGCAGCGTGCTGATCCATACCAGCGGCTCGCGTGACTACCGCCTGCCGAGCATCGAGATGCGGGTCTGCGTGGCTGGCAGCGCCATCACGGTGAGCTGGGTCAGCCGCACGCCAGTGCTGGATGCGCGTGGCCGCATCGACCTGCGCCAGTCGGCCGATGCCTGGCTGGACACCCTGGCAGCACTGATGCTGCGTCCCGCACCGGTGTCGGCGCGCGTGCAGGCGGCGTCTGCGCTGCTGGCCGCCGGTTTCGATTCGGTGTCGGTCTCCACCTCGGGAGCCAACAACCTGCCACCGGCACAGGGACAGACGCAGTTGCTGGCCGCCTGAGCACACATTATCGGGACAGCCCTACTGGCCTGTCCTTGCGAAACATCGGGGGAGCAGTTTCAACCCGATGGGGAGGGCGGATCAACCAGCAGCATTCTTCTCCGGCTGGTTTTGACGCACGATTCTGAGGTCTAAGGGAGTCTTCAGGATCAATCAGTAAGGGCCGCCGGGCTGTCTCAGCCGGCGGCCTTTTTTTGGCTCGCACTCTACAATCGCGGCATAACAAATTCGACGAGGAGCTTGCATGACGGCTGTACTGCTGGACTCACCTGGCGCTGTCCGCGACGAGAATCAGTTTGATCCCGAGGTGATCCTGCCTTTCCTCAGATCGCAGATCACCGATTTGCCAAGCGGGCCGGTGGAGCTCAAGCAGTTTTCCGGCGGTGCCTCCAACCTCACCTATCTGCTGACGGTGGGCGGCCGCGAGCTGATCCTGCGTCGCCCGCCCTCCGGCACCAAGGCCAAGTCGGCGCATGACATGGGCCGCGAGTTCCGCATCATGCAGCGACTCAAGGCCCACTTCCCCTGTCCTACACCGCTGGCCTACAGCGAGGATGAGTCGCTGATCGGCAGTCCGTTCTACGTGATGGAGAAACTCACCGGAGTGATCCTGCGCCGCGACCCGCCGAAGGGTCTCAGCTATCCGCCGGAACAGGCGCGCCAGCTCTGCCTGAATCTGCTCGATACCCAGATCCGCCTGCATCTGCTCGACTACAAGGCGGCCGGTCTCGACGATCTCGGCAAGCCCGAGGGCTATGTCGCCCGCCAGATCAAGGGCTGGTGCGAACGTTTCGAGAAAGCCTGGACCGATGACGTGCCGCGCTGCGAATCGGTGATGGCCTGGCTCAAGGACAATCAGCCCGCCGACTGCCCACGCGCGGCGCTGATCCACAACGACTACCGTTTTGACAATGTGGTGCTGTCGTCGGCCGACAACCTCACCATCATCGGCGTGCTGGATTGGGAGATGGCGACGCTGGGTGATCCGCTGATGGACTTGGGCTCATCGCTCGCCTACTGGGTCGAGCCCGGTGACGAACCCCGCATGCAGAGTCTGCGCATGCAGCCGAGCCAGCTGCCGGGAATGCTGACGCGGCGCGAGATCATCGAGCACTATTCGGAAAAAACCGGCATCACCGTCACCAACCCGGACTATTACTACGTGTTCGGCCTGTTCCGCCTGGCGGTGATCGCCCAGCAGATTTATTACCGCTGGAAAAAGGGCGAGGCCAAGAATCCGCGCATGCAGATGTTTGGCATGTTCGTCACCGTGCTGTCAGAGGTGGCCGAGAAAGTGATCGCGCGTCGCGGCTAGCCCGATCAGGCGGCAGCTTTCTTCTGCAACGCCGTCCAGTTGATGATCTTGTAGCGCGCCCGCTGCACGAAAGGCGACAACTTGATGAGGGTGAATGCCGCCTTGTTGACCAGCGAGGCGGGAAAGCGCATCGGCCGTTCAACATCCAGAAACAGCACCACCCGGATGCCGTCGGTGTCGTTCCACACCTCGTGCTGGTTGGTGTCGTCGAACATGATGCTCTTGCCTTCCTGCCAGCTGGCAAAGCCGCTGCCGACGCGGATGCGGCACTGCTCGCGCGGTTCCGGCACGATCAGGCCCAGGTGGTAGCGGATCACTCCCTTGTAGGGACCGCGGTGGGCGTTGATGTGCTTACCGGGCGACAAAATCGAAAAAAACGCCGTGCTCATGCCCGGCACCGCCTCGATCAGCTTGGTGGTCTCGGGGCACTGCCGGCAGTGTTCCGGCATCGAATAGCCGTAACCATAGAGGAAGTAGGTCTTCCACTGGTCATCCTGGGTGATGTGCTTCTGGTCTTCGGAAACGTCCTGGATGCTCGGCATCGACTGGTGCCCGAGCATCACCTGGTCCAGTTCAGCGCGGATGGTTTGCCAGTTGGCTTCCAGCGGTTTCACCCAGTCGAAGTCGGCGACATCGAAGAATGCCGGGTCGCCCACCAGCGAGTTGCGGGCGATGAAGGCATCCACCTGGTCGAGCAGCTTGCGACCCAGCTTGAGATACAGCGGCTTTTTTCGTTTCGAGCTGAGGGAGGCGGCAACGGGTGCTTGCATGGCTTTGCGCGGAGGATGGTGCATCCCGCATTCTGGCACGACGGCCAGGCTGGGCCGGGCGGTTGCTGCAGCACTTCATCAAGCGGCGGCGCCAAGGTGATAATCGGCGCCCGGATGCTGTCGCAATCCGGTGACTGCTGCGCCCTCCCCTGAAAACCAACAACGAGTCCGTCATGCCCACAAAACTTTTTGATCTCAGCGGCAAAGTAGCCCTCATCACCGGCGCCTCGCGCGGTATCGGCGAGGCCACTGCCCGGCTGCTCGCCGAACAGGGTGCGCATGTGGTGATCTCCTCCCGCAAGCAGGAAGACCTCGACCGGGTGGCCAGCTCCATCATCGCCGCTGGCGGCAAGGCGACGGCCATTGCCGCGCATCAGGGCGAGTCGGCAGCCCTCAAGCACCTGATGACCGAGATCGAGCAGCGTTTCGGCAAGCTCGACATCCTGATCAACAATGCCGCCACCAATCCGTATTTCGGGCACATCGCCGACACCGATGTGTCGATGATCGACAAGACCTTGCAGGTCAACATCAAGGGCTATTTCGAACTGGCCTCGCTGGCGGCAAAGCTGATGAGGAAAGGCGGCGGCGGCGCCATCGTCAACATCGCCTCCATCAATGGCGTCAAGCCCGGCATGTTCCAGGGCATCTATTCGATCAGTAAGGCGGCGGTCATCAACATGACCATGGCGTTCGCGAAGGAATGCGCGCCGTGGAAAGTGCGCGTCAACGCCGTGCTGCCGGGGCTGACCGAAACCAAGTTCGCCTCTGCGCTCACCCAGAACGAGCAGATCCTGAAAGTTGCACTGCAAAGCATCCCGCTCGCGCGGGTGGCACAGCCGAGCGAGATCGCGCCGGCGATTCTGTTCCTGGTCTCGGATGCCGCCAGCTACGTCACCGCCACCACGCTCACCGTCGATGGTGGCCTGATCGGTGCCGGCGGCCTGTGATCGACGCCGGGCTGGAGCAGTTGCAGACGGAGCGCCTGCAACTGCGTCGCTTCACGCTGGCCGACGAGGCCCTGCTCTATCGCCTCAACAGTGACCCCGCGGTGATGCGCCACCTGGGCGGCCCGATGACGGCAGAGGCCAATCGCGCCATGCTGGAAGATCGCATCCTGCGCTATTACGAGGAGCATCCGGGGCTGGGGGTGTGGGCAACGCTCGAGCGTGCCTCCGGCCGCTGCATCGGCATGCACCTGCTCAACCATGTGCGGGGTGAAACCCTGGTGCAGGTCGGCTACCGCCTGTTCGAGGCGGACTGGGGCCGGGGCTATGCAACTGAAATGAGCATCGCCCTGCTGCGTTACGGCTACACGGCACTGAAACTGCCGGTGCTGATGGCGATTGCCGACCTGCCCAACCTGGCCTCCCAGCAGGTGCTGCTCAAATCCGGCCTGCACCGCAAGGGCGAGCGCGCGTTTGCACACCCGCAGTACGCAGCACTCGGGCCGCTGGCGTATTTTGAGCGCGGTGCCGGAGACTGGCTCGCGGAGTTCAGCCCGAGCTGAAACATTCAGGGCATGGACAGCCCGTGTCACCAAGCTGGAGGCACCCGCAAGCTACCTAGCCTGGAACACCCATGTTGATCCGCGCCGGTTACCAGATCGTTTTCGATCTGCCCAACCCCACTGTCATCACCACCCTGCTCAACGTGGTGCCGGAACGCCGCGGCGCCCTGCTTCGCCCCGATCTGTTGCGCGCTTACGGCAATGGGCATCGGCTTGCCGAGGTCAGCTATTTCCGTGACCGGCTGGAAAATCTGCGTGCGCGGATGAAGGCTCCGGCAGGCGAGTTGCGGCTCTATAACGACTTCGTGATTGCCGACAGCGGCGAGCCCCTGCGGGAGCCGCTGGATGCCTGTCAGCACCCGCTCGACGAACTGCCCGGCGAATGCCTGGAATTCCTGCTGCCAAGCCGCTACTGCGAGGTGGATTCGCTCTCGCCCATGGCCTGGCAGATGTTCGGTTCGCTCCCACCCGGCTGGTCGAGAGTGAAGGCGGTGTGCGGATGGGTGCAGTCCAACGTCCGCTTCGGCTATGCCTTTGCGCGCAACAGCCGAACGGCCATGGAAACTTTCCACGAGCGGGTTGGCGTCTGCCGCGACCTCAACCACCTGGCCGTCACCTTCTGCCGTGCGCTCAACATACCGGCGCGATATGCCACCGGCTATCTCGGCGACATCGGCGTTCCGGCCAATCCGGCGCCGATGGATTTCTCGGCCTGTTTCGAGGTGTATCTGGGAGGCCGCTGGCATTTGTGGGACGCGCGCCATAACCAGCCGCGCATCGGCTGGATCCTGCTCGGTCGGGGCCGCGACGCGGCCGACTGCGCGATCACCACCAGCTACGGGCTCGCCAATCTCAAGACGTTTCAGGTCTGGACCGACGAGGTTGGTTCCGCCATCGCATCGAACGATGAGCCGGGCTGGGAGATGCCGCATTTTCTGCCGGGGGCAGACGCCGCGCCCGCAACGCGGGAGAATCGCGTCGTTTCCTGAATCTGCCGCACGCCCAATTGCTGAATTCACCTGCTCCCGCCGCCTCTTCCTGGCGCTTCTCCACTGCTCCCTGCATGGACTGGTCGGACCGCCATTGCCGCTACTTCTGGCGCGGCCTGTCGCGGCAGGCGCGGCTGTACACCGAGATGATCACCACCGGCGCGCTGATTCATGGCGACGCCGACCGCCATCTCGCCTTTGATGCCGCCGAGCATCCGCTCGGCCTGCAACTCGGTGGCTGCGATGCCGACGCCCTCGCCCGCTGCGCGACAATGGCCGAGCAATACGGCTACGACGAGGTGAACCTCAACTGCGGCTGTCCCTCCGATCGGGTGCAGGTCGGGCGTTTCGGCGCCTGCCTGATGAAAGAACCGGCAACAGTCGCCGCAGCCGTTGCCGCCATGCGCCGCGCGACCCGCCTGCCGGTGACGGTGAAGCACCGCATCGGGGTCGATGACAGCGAGGACTGGCCTTTTCTGAAAAACTTTGTCGAGACCGTCGCCGCCGCAGGCTGCGCCACCTTCATCGTGCATGCCCGCAAGGCCTGGCTGAAGGGCCTGAGCCCGAAGGAGAACCGCGAAGTGCCGCCGCTCACTTACGAGCACGTCTACCGGCTCAAGCAGACGTTTCCGCAGCTCACCATTGTCATCAACGGCGGCATCAAAACGCTTGAGGAATGTGCGCAGCATCTGGAGCAGGTGGATGGCGTAATGCTGGGCCGCGAAGCCTATGAGAACCCCTGGCTGCTGGCCGGCGTCGACGCCGCGCTGTTTGCCGGCGAGGCTGCCATCGCCAGCCGTGATCAGGCGCTGCGCAGAATGAAGCCCTATATCGAGAGTGCGCTGCAACGCGGCGTGCCGATGGGGGCGATCACCCGCCACATGCTTGGTCTTTATCGCGGCCAGCCGGGCGGACGGGCGTTCCGTCGGGTGCTTTCAGAGGGCGTGCACCGGCCTGGAGCAAACTGGGCGCTGCTCGAAAAGGCTCTGCTCGAAGTCACCCGCGAACTGCCTGTCGCCGCGTAGAATCGGGCCTCCCGAACAGATCTCTCCGATTCCCATGCGCACCTCCAAGCTGTTCACCACCCTGTTCTGCGGCCTGCTCTGCAGCGTGTTTGCCAGCTCGTCATTCGCTGCGGAGCCGGCGAGCAAGCACAAGAAAAAACGTTCCCACAAAACCCCCACCACCCAGACTGTTCCCATGAGCGAAACCAATCCCAAAATCCTGCTGGAAACCTCCCTCGGCAACATCACGCTCGAACTCGATGCCGTGAAAGCGCCCAAGTCGGTCGCCAACTTCGTCGCCTACGTGAAGGCTGGCCACTACGACGGCACGGTGTTCCACCGCGTCATCAAGGGTTTCATGGTGCAGGGTGGCGGCTATGGCGAAGACAACTACAGCGAGAAAAAAACCACCGCGCCGGTCGAGAACGAGAGCACCAATGGCGTCAAGAACCTGCGCGGCAGCGTCGCCATGGCGCGCACCAACGACCCGCACTCAGCCACCGCGCAGTTCTTCATCAACCACGCCGACAACGACTTCCTCAATGCCGGTGCCCGCGGTCAATGGGGTTATGCGGTGTTCGGCAAGGTGATCGAAGGCATGGACGTGGTGGATGCCATCGCCAACACCCCCACCGGCCGCACGCCGCCGTTCGGCCAGGACATGCCGATGACCAAGGTGGTCATTAAGAAGGCATCGATTGTCGGCTGAGCCAGCAACCACACTGCTGCTGGCAGACCTGCATCTGCCGATCATCGGGCAAGCTGCCGCACCAGAAGCCTCGTTCCTGAACGAGGCTTTTTTACGTTTCTGCGCAGGACCGGCGCGGACCGCGCAGCGGCTGTTCCTGCTGGGCGATGTGTTCGAGTCCTGGGTCGGTGACGACCTGGGGCTTGCCGACTACCCGCGCGAGATTGCCGCACTCAGGGCGCTCAGCGACAGCGGCGTGCAGCTGTTCTACCAGACCGGCAACCGCGACTTTCTGCTCGGTAGCGG
>JBKJJE010000071.1:0-3135 GCA_046598075.1 Stagnimonas sp. | reverse complement strand
TGCCCCGCGCATGAATAAGGCTACTGCGCAGCCCGTCCGCTTCGTCGTGCGGTGCTCGTTCGCACCTCGCGAAGCGGTGCTTCGCGCGAACAGGTGCTCACCCTCACGTGCTTACATGCACGCTGCGGTTCCTATGCTCCTGCTCCTCGCGGCCGAGCTTGCTCGCTACGCCTTCTTCATGCGCTACGAGGATTAAATCATGGACTTCACTTTCACCGAAGACCAGCTCGCCCTGCGCGATGCCATCCACAAGTTTCTGATGGTGGAAGCCGCACCCGAGCTGCTGCGTGAAATCTGGGAAACCGAGATCGGTCGCAGTGCCGAGCTGCGCGCGAAGCTGGCTGACCAGGGCCTCACTGCCTTGTCGGTGCCAGAGGCTTACGGCGGCATGGGGCTGGGCGATGTCGATTGGGTCTTGATCCAGCAGGAACTGGGCTATTACGCGATCCCGGATTCACTCACCGCCACCGCCTATCTCGCCGTGCACTTGAGCAAGGCGTTGCCAGAAAACTCGGCACTGAAGGCGCAATGGCTGCCGAAGATTGCCGATGGCAGCGCGCGCGTCGCAGTCGGCCATCCGATCAATCCCTATGTCGCCGATGCGGCCAACGCCGACCTGCTGCTGCTCTGGCACGACGACGAGCTGCACTGGCTGCGGCCTGCCGATGCCAAGCTCACACCCCACGCCAGCATCGACGCCTCGCGCCGCCTGTATCAGGTGCAATGGACGCCCAGCAAGAAGAGCCGCCTGTTTGCCGCCGAGCAGGGCAAGGCCCTGTGGGAGGGTGTGATCAATCGCGCCGGTGTGGCGATTGCGGCGCAGCTGCTGGGTCTGGCGCAACGCATGCTTGATCTGGGCACCGACTACGCCGCGCAGCGCAAGCAGTTCGGCAAGCCGATTGGCAGCTTTCAGGCGGTGAAACACCACCTCGCCGATGTAGCGGTGAAGATCGAGTTTGCAAGGCCGGTGGTGCAGCGCGCGGCGCATGCGCTGGCACAGAATGATCCGCGTGCGGCGCTCCATGTTTCGCACGCGCGGCTGGCAGCCGGCGAAGCCGCGCGGCTGGCGGCGCGCAAGAGCATCCAGGTGCATGGCGCGATGGGTTACACCTGGGAGGCGGACTTGCAGATGTTCATGAAGCGCGCCTGGGCGCTCGACTCGACCTGGGGCGATGCCATTTTTCACAAGGGCCGCATCGCCGATGCGGTGCTGGCCAAGGGTGCAGCTCTAGGCCCTGCTGAAACCTTCACCTGCTAAAAAATCATCGTCATTCCCGCTTTCGCGGCAATGACAAGACACTAACGTTCTGGAGAACCCAACATGCCTGAAGCCTATATCGTCGATACCCTGCGCACGCCCACCGGCAAGCGCAAGGGCACGCTGTCACAGATGCACGGTGCTGATCTTGGCGCGCATGTGCTGAAGGCGCTGGTTGCGCGCAACAACATCCCCGCCGAGGACTACGACGACGTGATCTTTGGCTGCCTCGATGCCATCGGCCCGCTCGCTGGCAACATCGCGCGCACCAGCTGGCTGGCCGCTGGCCTGCCGCTGCACGTGCCGGGTGTGACCATCGACCGCCAGTGCGGCAGCTCGCAGCAGGCCGTGCACTTTGCGGCACAGGCGGTGATGAGCGGCACGCAGGATGTGGTGATTGCCGGTGGCGTGCAGACCATGACGCAGATCCCGATCGGCTCCGCGATGGTCTGCGCCAAGCCGCTGGGCTTCAGCGATCCCTTCTCCGGCAGCGAAGGCTGGGTGAAGCGCTTCGGCACGGAGCCGGTATCGCAGTTTCATGGCGCGCAGATGATTGCCGACAAGTGGAACATCTCGCGGCTGGAGATGGAGCAGTTCTCGCTCGAAAGCCACCGCCGTGCTCGCGCCGCCATCGCCGAAGGCCGCTTCAAGAAAGAGATTCTCGTCACCAATGGCTTGGAGCACGACGAGACCACGCGCGACTCAACACTAGAGCAGATGCAGAAGCTGGAACCGCTCGCACCCGGTGGCAGCATCACCGCCGGTGTGTCGAGCCAGACCGGCGACGCGGCGGCAGCGATGCTGATCGTCTCGGAGGCCGCGCGGAAAAAATACGGCCTCAAGGCGCGCGCGCGCATCCACCATATGAGCGTGTACGCCGACGACCCGATCTTCATGCTCACCGCGCCGATCCCCGCCACCCGATACGCCATGAAGAAAGCCGGCATGAAGCTGGAAGACATGGATCTGGTCGAGATCAACGAGGCTTTTGCGCCAGTGGTGCTGGCCTGGCTGAAGGAGACTGGCTACCCGCACAGCAAGACCAACGTCAACGGCGGCGGCATTGCACTCGCGCACCCCTTGGGTGCGACCGGCGTGAAGCTGATGTCGACGCTGCTCTGCGAGCTGGAACGCAGCGGTGGTCGCTATGGCTTGCAAACGATGTGCGAGGGCGGCGGTGTGGCCAACGTGACGATTATTGAAAGGCTATAGATCGAGTTCCCCTCTCCCCTTGCGGGAGAGGGCGTTTGGCCTAAGCGGGACTGACATAAAGTCAGTCCCGATCCAAGCCAAACGCGGGGAGAGGGGGTCTCGCTGCGAAAGAAACCCCTCTCCGTAGTTGACTTATCTCAGGCTGGCTTCGGCCAGCCTTCGACGGGCCAACAACTCCCTCTCCCGCAAGGGGAGAGGGAAGACCAGCAACTAGGAAAACACATGAGCATCTGCGGCAACCGCACCATCATCGTTACAGGTTCAGGCTCTGGTCTCGGCCGCGAATACGCATTGGCATTGGCAGCCGAAGGCGCGAACGTTGCCGTCAACGACATCCGTCTCGAAGCCGCCGAAGCGGTGGTGAAAGAAATCGAAGCCGCTGGTGGCAAGGCCGTGGCCGCCATCGGCGACATCACCAGCATGGCGGGTGCCGACGCGATCATCGCGGCAGCCATCGCGCGCTTCGGCAATGTGCACGGCATCGTCAACAACGCCGGTGTCGTCCGCGACAAGATGTTCGCGACCATGAGCGAGGACGACTGGGACACCGTCATCCGCGTGCATCTCAAAGGTCACTTCTGCATTGCCAGCAAACTGGTGCAGCGCTGGCGCGATCAGGTGAAGGCGGGTGAGCGGCCTGAAGGCCGCATCGTCAACACCAGCTC
>JBKJJE010000033.1:0-4175 GCA_046598075.1 Stagnimonas sp. | reverse complement strand
TGTGGCGTTCCCACGGGGATTCGAACCCCGGTTCTATCCGTGAGAGGGATATGTCCTAGGCCTCTAGACGATGGGAACCTGCGCGCATTCTAACGGCTGATCACGCTGCCGTCTCGCCGGATGTTTGTCGGACAATAGCCGTCCTCATTTTCCACCCGCACCACCCCATGCCCCTGCCCGCCCCCATCTGGCGACGGCTCGCCGCGCTGATCTACGACGGCCTGCTCTATGTCGCGCTGCTGATGGCAGGACTGGTGCTGGCCACGCCGTTCGTCGCTTTCATGGTCGCCAAGGACGCCAGCACGCCGCTGCAAAACTACGCGCTGCTGCAGGGCTATGCCTACCTGATCGGACTCGGCTTTTTTGGCTGGTCGTGGGCGCGCGGCGGGCAGACACTGGGGATGCGCGTCTGGCGCCTGCAGGTGCGGCGTCTGGATGGCGCGCGCCTGCTCTGGCCGATCGCGGCGCTGCGTTTCACGGCGGGGGCGGCGGTGTGCGTGGCCGCACTCTGGCTGGGCAAGCGCTTCGGGGCTGCAGCCTATGGCGCGGCCCTGCTCAACTTTGTGCCCTGCCTGCTTTCGGAACGCGGCCGCGCGCTGCATGACTTCGTGGCGGGCACCGAAGTGATGGTGCTGCCGCCAGCCGAAAAAATCAGTTCGCCCGCCTGATCCTGAAGGCCGCAATTAGCGACCAGGCCAAGGTGGGCGCGCCAGCGGCGGCAATGGCGTTCCAGCCATAAATCTGCCCCAGGCTCAGGCTGACGCGGTTGACGACATAGAAGCCGACGCCCAACAGGATGCCCAGCAACAGCCGCTGCCCCGCCCCCGAATCGCGCAGCGATCCGAACGCGAAAGGCACCGCAAACACTGCCATCGCCATGATCGTCAGCGGCTCGATCAGCTTGTGCCAGAACTGCAGGCGGTACTTGCCGGCATCGAGCTGGTTGGCGTCGAGGTAGTCGATCAGCCGCCGCAAGCCGGCCACCGACAGCGCATCGGCCTCCAGCAGGTACAGCCGCAGCACGTTGGGGTTTACCGCACCGGTCCAGCGCGCCGTCGGCAGCTTGCTGTTTTCGGTACGGCCTTCGGCCGTGAAGCGGGTTTCACGCACCCCTTCCAGCAGCCAGCCGCCGTCGACATAGCTGGCACGGTCGGCGGCCAGCACCTTCTGCAGCTTGAGCTGGGTATCGAGACTGTAGATTTCCACCGCTTCAGCGCGGTCTTCCTTGAGCAGCCGGCGGATGCGGAGCACCTCGTCGCCGTCGCGCAGCCAGACCATCGCTGCGCCGCCACTGTCCGGCCCACCCGACTTGATCGCAGCCGCCAGCCGGTCGCCAGCGGGCGCAATCACGTCGCCCACCAGCCAGCCCACGGCGCCCAGCAGCGCGCCCGCCAGCAGGGTGGCGGCAGCGATCTTGCGGTTGGAGAGCCCCGCCGCCCGCATTGCCGTCAGTTCGCTTTGCCCGGCCAGCATCCCTAAGCCCATCAGCGCGCCGATCATCGAGACGATCGGCATCAGCAATGCCAGGCCGGAGGGCATCTGCAGCAACGTGGTCTGCATCAATTGCAGCACCCCGAAGCCGTTCTTGCCGGTCTCGTCGGCGTCGGTCACCAGGGTGATGAAGCTCTGGATCGCCAGCATCGCCAAGGCCACCACGGCGGTGATGCCGAGGACGTGACGGATGATGTAGAGGGTCAGGAGGCGGGGCATGGGCTGCGCTTGAGGGTGCGCGAACCTTAGCGGAACGGGCTGACGCCTGCGAGCAGGCGACCGTGCTACCCGCGCGCACCGGCTCGGCAGTAAAATCGCGAATCTCCAGCGTTTCCGGCCAATCTGAAATTAAGACTGCGCAAAATCAGCTTTGCGCATCTCGCGACCTTAATCCGGCAACGCCAATCCGATCGCCGTCAATCAATCGAGCAGCCCATGAGCATGGAATATTTCGTCAAGAGCGGTAACCCCGAGAAGCAGCGCGTGGCCTGCATCATCGTCGGCATCTTCGACCGCCGCGCGGCGTCGGAACCGGCCGAGGTCGTCGACAAGGCCTCCGACGGCCATCTCGCCGCCATCCTTCGCAAGGGCGACATGGACGGCAAGCTGGGCAGCACCCTGGTACTGCACGGCGTGCCCGGCGTGTTCGCGGACCGGGTGCTGCTGGTGGGTCTGGGCAAGCAGCGCGATTTCGACGAGAACAGTTTCCGCAAGGCCAATGCCGCCGCCGCCCGTGCGCTGCGCAACGCCACCGGCGCGATCGACGCGGTGAGCTACCTCACCCATCTGGAAGTCAAAGGCCATGACTGCCGCTGGAATGTGCAGCAGGCGGTGATGGCGACCGAAGACGCCTACTACCGCTTCGACACCATGAAAGGCGTGCCCACCAGGGAGCATCTGCCGGTCTACAAGCTGGAGCGCCTCACATTCGACGTGCCGCGGCGTTCCGACCTGCCCGCCGGCGAACAGGGACTGGCCGAGGCGCTGGCCGTGGCCCACGGGGTATCCCTGGCGAAGGACCTCGGCAACCTGCCGGGCAATGTCTGCACGCCCAGTTACCTCGCTGACTGCGCACTGCAAATGGCCGCTGACAGTGGCGGCGCGCTCAAGGTGAAAATCCTCGAGGAAGCCGACATGGAAAAGCTCGGCATGGGTTCGCTGCTGTCGGTCAGCCGCGGCTCGCGCCAGCCGGCCAAGCTGATCTGCCTCGAATACAAGGCCGGCCCCAAGGGCGAGAAGCCAGTGGCGCTGGTGGGCAAGGGCCTCACCTTCGACAGTGGCGGCATCAGCCTCAAGCCGGGTGCCAAGATGGACGAGATGAAGTTCGACATGTGCGGCGGTGCAGCGGTGCTCGGCACTTTCAAGGCGCTGCTCGCGCTCAAGCTGCCGATCAACGTAGTGGGCGTGATCGCCTCCAGCGAGAACATGCCGGACGGCATGGCCTCGAAGCCCGGCGACATCGTCACCAGCATGGCCGGCATCACCATCGAGGTGCTCAACACCGATGCCGAAGGCCGCCTGATTCTCTGCGACGCGCTCACCTACACCGAACGCACCTACGACCCGGCCGTCTGCGTCGACATGGCCACCCTCACCGGCGCCTGCGTGATGGCGCTGGGCCAGTTTCCGTCTGGCCTGTTCAGCAACACCCCCTCGCTCACGCGCGCCCTGCTGGCAGCAGGCGAGCAGATCGGCGACCGCGCCTGGGAGCTGCCGCTGTGGCCCGAGTACGAGGAGAACATCAAGAGCGAGTTCGCCGACATCGCCAACATCGCCACCAAGGGTGAGGGCGGTGGCGCGATCATCGGCGCGACCTTCCTGCACAAGTTCACCAAAAAGATGAAATGGGCGCATCTCGACATCGCCGGTACCGCCTGGATGGGCAAGAAGGGTACAGGGCGTCCGGTGCCGCTGCTCACCCAGTACCTGGTCAACTACGCGGCGAAAGAGGAATAGGCGCAGGGCTTCTCGGTGACGAGAATCGATTTTTACATCCTGCCCGCAGAGGGTGGCAGCGACGCGCTCGTCGCCGCTGCCCGTCTCTGCGATAAGGCCGTCAGCGCCGGCAAGTCGCTCTACGTCACCACACCCGACCTGGCGCGGCTCGATGCGCTGGATGACCTGTTATGGACCCAGCGGCAGGGCAGCTTCATCACCCACGAACGCTTCGTGCGCGATGCCCCGGTCGAGCCGCTACCAAAAGTGCTGCTGGGGGATACCGAGCCGCCGGAAGGCTGGCAGGACGTGCTGCTGAATCTGGGGCAGGAGGTGCCGCCCTATTTCAGCCGCTTCGAGCGGGTGCTGGAGATCGTGCCCGGTGATGCCACCAGCCGCGCTGCGTGCCGCGAGCGGTTCAGGTTCTATCGGGATCGGGGCTATGAGTTGAAGACGTTTGAGCAGACGGCTGAGGGAGGCTGGGTGAGCCGGAACTAGGGCGATTGCCTTGAATGGCAATCGACCCCGGCGAACGCCACGACAGGGATGTCGTGGCCGGGGGTCATTCAGGAGTCTGAGGTCGCGCCAGGGACGGCCAGTGCGCTTGGCTGAAACCAGCCGAGTTTCTCGCGTAGCCGCACCACTTCGCCGACGATGATGAGGCTCGCGCCGCTCGGCGCTTGAGCGGCGACTTTCGCAGGCAGATCTGAAAGCGTGCCGATCACCACCCGCTGCGTCGGCTGGGTGCC
>JBKJJE010000101.1:0-20353 GCA_046598075.1 Stagnimonas sp. | reverse complement strand
CTTCGGCTTGCTTGATGAGAGCGCGGATGGCGGTCGGCGCGGTGTAGAAGACACTGACCTTGTGCTTCTCGATCGTCTTCCAGAAGCGCGCCGCATCGGGATACGTCGGCACGCCCTCGAACACCACTTGGGTGGCGCCCAGCGCGAGCGGGCCGTAGGTGATGTAGGTGTGGCCGGTGACCCAGCCGATGTCGGCCGTGCACCAGAAAACGTCGTCATCCTTCAGATCGAAGGTCCACTTCGTCGTCAGCGCGGCGTGCAACAAATAGCCGCCGCTGCTGTGCTGCACGCCCTTGGGTTTGCCGGTGGAACCCGACGTGTAGAGCAGGAACAGCGGGTGCTCGGCGCCCACCCACTCCGGCTCGCAGGCTTCGGGCTGGGCAGCGCACTCCTCGTGCAGCCAGTGGTCGAGCGACGGGTTCCAGGCCACCGTGCCGCCGGTGCGGCGGTAGACGATCACGTTGGCGATGCTGTCGCAGCCGCCGAGCGCGAGGGCCTCGTCGACGATGGCCTTCAAGGGCAGCGCCTTGCCGCCGCGCTGTTGCTCGTCGGCGGTGATCACCATCACCGCACCGGCGTCCTCGATCCGGTCGCGCAGGCTCTGCGCCGAGAAGCCGCCGAAGACGACCGAGTGCGTCGCGCCGATGCGCGCGCAGGCCTGCATGGCCGCCACGCCTTCGACACTCATCGACATGTAGATCACCACGCGGTCGCCCTTCTTGACCCCGCGCGCCTTCAGCGCATTGGCCAGGCGGCCCACCTGCGCCAGCAGTTGCCTGTAGCTGACCTTCGTGACCGCGCCATCGTCGGCTTCGAAGATCAGCGCGGTCTTGTCGCCCAGGCCGCGCTCGACCTGTCGATCCAGGCAGTTGTACGAAACGTTCAGCGTGCCGTCTTCGAACCACTTGTAAAAGGGCGCCTGCTCGGCATTCAGCCCGCGTGTGAACGGCCGCTTCCAGCTCAAGAACTCGCGCGCCAAACGCGACCAGTAAGCCTCGTTGTCGGCATCTGCCTCGGCCAGCAAGGCCTGGTAGGCCGCGGGGCCGGCCACGTGGGCCGATGCCTGGAGGGCCGCCGGCGGCGGATAGGGGCGCTTGCTGTCGTCGCTGCTCATGCGAGTCTCCTTGGGGATGTTTTCGGTGGCGCGTGGCTGTTCGGTGGGCGTGAGACGGTAGGGCCTCGTGCTGACCACTGCCTTACTCTGCCCTGCCTACAATCTGTCGCATCCGGAATTGCCCTGACCCACCCATGGCCCAACGCCCCGACACGATCACGCCCGAGATGCGCACCCTGCCCAAGCTCATCTTCATGAGCCGCTGGCTGCAGCTGCCGCTGTACCTGGGCCTGATCGCGGCGCAGGGCGTCTACGTGTGGCACTTCCTGCTCGAGCTCTGGCACCTGATCGAGGCGGTCTTCGGCGACACCACGGCCCTGGCCATCCTGACCAAGAGCGTGGGCTACACCGGTGAGATGGTCGGGCTCAATGAGACCATCATCATGCTGGTGGTGCTGGCGCTGATCGACGTGGTGATGATCAGCAACTTGCTGATCATGGTCATCGTCGGTGGCTACGAGACCTTTATTTCACGCATGAACCTCGAGGGCCACCCCGACCAGCCCGAGTGGCTGAGCCATGTCAACGCCTCGGTGCTGAAGGTCAAGCTGGCCACCGCCATCATCGGCATCAGCTCGATCCACCTGCTCAAGACGTTCATCAATGCGGCGAACTACAGCGACAAGGTGTTGATCGCGCAAACGGTGATCCACATCACCTTCCTCGCCTCTGCGATGGCAATCGCCTACACCGACCGGCTGATGTCCCACGTCGGCAACGGCGCCACGCACAAGTAGCGCGGCGTCGAGCGCCGCGCCCGCCCGCCTGAAGAACGCTGTGGGGCGGTCGACTTCACAGGTTACGGGCGTCGAAGGTATTGCATTGCGCCACGCTGCCCGACTCCATGCCGCGCCGGAACCAGGTCTGGCGCTGCTGGCTCGACCCGTGCGTGAAGCTCTCGGGCACCACAGTGCCCTGCGACTTGCGCTGCAGCATGTCGTCGCCGATCTGCGCGGCCGCATTCAATGCCTCGTCGACGTCGCCCTGCTCGAGCCAACCCTTGCCCTTTTGCGAGTGGTGGGTCCAGACGCCGGCGAAACAGTCGGCCTGTAACTCCACGCGCACCGACAGCGCGTTCATCTCGCGCTCCGAGACGCGCCCGCGCATGCCGTCGACCTTGCCGGTGATGCCGAGCTGGTTCTGCACATGGTGCCCGACCTCGTGCGCGATGACATACGCCTGCGCAAAGTCGCCAGGCGCGCCCATGCGCGAGCGCAGCGTGTCGAAGAAGCCGAGGTCGATGTACACCTTCTGGTCGCCCGGGCAGTAGAACGGCCCCATGGCCGACTGCCCGGTGCCGCAGGCAGTGCCGACCGCGCCACGGAACAGCACCAGCTTAGGCTCCCGGTAGGCGGTGCCACCGGATTTCATCACCGTACGCCAGACATCTTCGGTGTCCGCAAGCACGGTCGACACGAAGCTGGCCACCGCGTCGTTCGCCGGCGGCCGCTGTGCGGGGGCCTGCTGCGATGTGGGCGCCTCGCCCCCGCCACTGAGCATGCCCAGCAAGGTGAGCGGGTTGACGCCGAAGATCAGGCCGCCGACAACCGCGAGTGCCACGGTGCCCAGGCCAATGCCGCGCCCACCGATGTTGAAGCCCCCGCCGCCCCCGGCGCGGCGGTCTTCGACGTTCTCACTCTGGCGTTGGCCTTCCCACTTCATGACTGTCTCCTGGTGGATCTGCGGGCCGCGAAATGCGCATCGCCGTGGCTTGCTAGCCCTTTCCCAGGGCAATTCGCATGCCCGTCACGTCTTGGGCAGCGTGACCCCGCGTTGGCCCTGGTATTTGCCGCCCCGGTCTTTGTACGAGGTCTCGCAGACCTCGTCGCTCTCGAAGAACAACACCTGTGCGCAGCCTTCACCGGCGTAGATCTTGGCCGGCAACGGCGTCGTGTTGCTGAACTCCAGCGTCACAAAACCTTCCCACTCGGGTTCGAACGGCGTGACATTGACGATGATGCCGCAGCGCGCATAGGTGCTCTTGCCCAGGCAGATCACCAGCGTCGAGCGTGGGATGCGGAAATACTCCACCGTGCGCGCAAGGGCGAAGGAATTGGGTGGAATGATGCAGACATCGCTCTTCACATCGACAAAACTCTTCGGGTCGAAGGCCTTGGGATCGACGATGGTGGAGTTGATGTTGGTGAATATCTTGAACTCGTCGGCGCAGCGCACGTCATAGCCGTAACTGCTGGTGCCGTAGCTGACGATCCGGTGGCCGTCGGCGGCAGTGCGCACCTGCCCCGGCTCGTAGGGTTCGATCATGCCGGTGACGGCCTGGCGGCGGATCCAATGGTCGGATTTGATGCTCATCGTCAGTGTGCGCGCAGGCTCTCGTCAGTGGCAGCGGCGGCGGGCACCGGATCGACACGCGGCTCGGGTTCGCGCTCCAGCGCGGTCTTCAGCACCTCCTCGATCCAGCGCACCGGCACGATGTTCAGGCCGCCCTTGATCACTTCGGGAATGTCGGCAAGATCCTTGACGTTTTCATGCGGGATGATCACGGTCTTGATGCCGCCGCGCTGCGCCGCCAGCATCTTTTCCTTCAGGCCACCGATCGGCAGCACCTCGCCCCGCAGGGTGATTTCGCCAGTCATGGCGACATCGGCGCGGATCGGGATATTGGTCAGCACCGACACCATCACCGTGCACATGGCGATGCCGGCGGAGGGGCCATCCTTTGGCGTGGCGCCCTCGGGCACGTGTACATGCACGTCCTGCTTTTCATTGAAAGCCGGGTCAAGCCCAAATGACTTGGCGCGCGAACGCACCACCGTGTATGCGGCCTTGATCGACTCCTGCATGACATTGCCGAGCGAGCCGGTCTGGGTCACCACGCCCTTGCCGGGAGACAGCGCCGCCTCGATGGTGAGCAGCTCGCCGCCCACTTCCGTCCACGCCAGGCCAGTCACCTGCCCCACCTGGTTTTTTTCTTCGGCGCGACCGTAGCGATACTTCTGCACGCCCAGATAGTCGTCGATGTTTTCTGCGCTGACCTTCACGCTCTTTTGGTCGGGGTGCGACAACAGTTGCTTGACCACTTTGCGGGCGATTTTGCTCACCTCACGTTCCAGATTGCGCACTCCCGCTTCGCGGGTGTAGTGACGGATGATCGCCATGATTGCGTCGTCAGCAATCTCCAGCTCACCCGCCCTCACGCCGTTTTTCTGCAACTGCTTGGGCGTCAGGTACTTCTTGGTGATGTTGAGTTTCTCGTCCTCGGTGTAGCCGGGGATACGGATCACTTCCATGCGGTCGAGCAGCGGGCCGGGGATGTTGAGGGTGTTGGCGGTGCAGACGAACATCACGTCGGAGAGATCAACCTCGACCTCGAGGTAGTGATCCTGGAACGTCGAGTTCTGTTCGGGGTCCAGCACCTCGAGCAGGGCGGAAGCCGGGTCGCCGCGCGAGTCCTGGCTCATCTTGTCGATTTCGTCGAGCAGGAACAGCGGGTTTTTCACTTTCACTTTCGCGAGGTTCTGAACCAGCTTGCCGGGCATCGAGCCGATGTAGGTGCGGCGATGGCCACGAATCTCGGCCTCGTCACGCACGCCGCCCAGCGACATCCGCACGAACTTGCGGTTGAGCGCCTCGGCAATCGAGCGGCCGAGTGAAGTCTTGCCGACTCCCGGCGGGCCGACCAGGCAGAGGATCGGGCCATTGAGCTTCTTCACCCGGGCCTGCACGGCGAGATGCTCGACGATGCGCTCCTTCACTTTTTCGAGACCGTAGTGGTCTTCGTCCAGCTTGGCTTCGGCAATGGCCAGATCGATACGCGCCTTGCTCTTCGCCTTCCAGGGCACCTGCGTCAGCCAGTCGAGGTAGTTGCGCACCACGGTGGCTTCCGCCGACATCGGCGGCATCATCTTCAGCTTGTTGAACTCGTGGCGGGCCTTGTCCTTGGCGGCTTTCGGCATCCCCGATTTTTCGATTTTCTTGGCCAGTTCCTCCTGTTCGTTGGGCGCGTCCTCGCCCTCGCCCAGTTCTTTCTGGATGGCCTTCATCTGCTCGTTGAGATAATACTCGCGCTGGTTTTTCTCCATCTGCTGCTTGACCCGGCCACGGATCTTTTTCTCGATCTGCAACACGTCGATCTCGCCTTCCATCTGCGCCAGCACCAGTTCCAGGCGCGACTTGGCGTCGGCAGCTTCCAGCACCTTCTGCTTGTCCTCGAGTTTCAGCGACAGGTGCGCGGCGATGGTGTCGGCCAGTCGCCCGGGGGCATCCATGGCCGTCAGCGAGGGCAGCAACTCCGCCGGCACTTTCTTGTTGAGCTTGGCGTACTGCTCGAAAGTGGACACCGCGGACCGCATCAGGGCGTCGATCTCGTGCTCGCTGGCACCGGCTTCGGGCTCGGCCAGCGGCTCGAATCGCGCCACCAGATGATCGCCGGGCTCGCTGACCTTGAGCACTGCCGCACGCTGACCGCCCTCCACCAACACTTTCACGGTGCCGTCCGGCAGCCGCAGCATCTGCAGGATGCTGGCCAGCGTGCCGACGCTGTAGAGGTCGTCGACGCCCGGCTCGTCGGTATCGGCGGATTTCTGGGCAACCAGCAGGATGCGCTTGTCGTCCTGCATGGCGGCGGACAGGGCCCGCACCGATTTCTCGCGACCGACGAACAGCGGGATCGCCATGTGTGGATAGACGACGACGTCGCGCAAGGGCAGGACGGGGGCGACGTTGGAGTGGCTCATTGCGGTTTCCGGTGACAGGTTTTCGGTACTACCGAGTGCTTCATGGATTGCGGCGTTTGACGGGCATTCAAGTCAGCATGGGCGATCTGAAGGAACGGCGTGCATTGCTGCCAAGAAAAAGCCCCGCGGTGCAGGGCTTTTTTCAAGATCATCAGGCGGACTGCTTTACCGGGAGTTCCTTGTTCTCATAGAGAATGATGGGCTTGGAATCGCCCTTGGCAACGGCCTCATCCACCACCACCTTGCTGACATTCTGCATCGACGGCAGGTCATACATGGTGTCGAGCAGGATCTTCTCCAGAATGGTGCGCAGGCCACGCGCGCCGGTCTTGCGCTCGCGAGCGCGCTTGGCGATGGCCATCAGCGCGTCTTCGCGGAACTCAAGGCCAACGCCCTCCATCTGGAACAGCTTCTGATACTGCTTGACCAGCGCGTTCTTGGGGTCGCGCAGGATGGCGATCAGCGCCCGCTCGTCCAGTTCATCCAGCACCGCCGCGACCGGCAGACGGCCGATGAACTCCGGGATGAGACCAAAGCGGACGAGATCATCCGGCTCCAGGTTCTTCAGGGTGTCGTTGAGCGCCCTGGCATCGGACTTCGACTTCACCTCGGCGCCAAAACCGATGCCGCCCTTGTCGAGCCGCTGATGGATGACCCGATCAAGGCCGGAGAACGCGCCGCCGCAGATGAACAGGATATTGGCGGTATTGACCTGCAGGAACTCCTGCTGCGGATGCTTGCGGCCGCCCTGCGGCGGCACCTGCGCGATGGTTCCTTCGATCAGTTTCAGCAGGGCCTGCTGCACGCCTTCGCCCGACACGTCGCGGGTGATCGAGGGGTTTTCGGACTTGCGGGCGATCTTGTCGATCTCGTCGATGTAGACAATGCCGCGCTGGGCCTTTTCGACATCGTATTCGCACTTCTGCAGCAGCCGCGAAATGATGTTCTCGACATCCTCACCGACGTAGCCGGCTTCGGTCAGCGTGGTGGCGTCGGCGATGGCAAACGGCACGTCCAGCAGGCGCGCCAGGGTTTCGGCCAGCAGGGTCTTGCCGGAGCCGGTCGGCCCGATCAGCAGGATGTTGGACTTCGCCAGTTCGACGTCGGTGGTCGCCTGCCCCTTGGTGGACAGCCGCTTGTAGTGGTTGTAGACCGCAACCGACAGCACTTTCTTGGCCTGTTCCTGGCCAATCACGTACTCATCGAGCACCGCGCGGATTTCCGTCGGTTTCGGCAGACCCTTGATCTGCGGCTTGGCGTGGACTTCCTCGCGGATGATGTCGTTGCACAGATCGACGCATTCATCGCAGATATAGACCGACGGGCCCGCGATGAGCTTGCGCACCTCGTGCTCGGATTTGCCGCAGAAGGAGCAATACAGCACTCGTCCGTTGTTGGTACCGCGCGCATCTGCACTCATTGAACGTCCTCAAGCTCCTGCCACCACTTTGTGACCGCGTTATAGCACGCGGTCACGGCACTGCAAAACCACTGTCACCATCCTGCAATTACTGTGCTCGAATCCCTCAGGCAACGACCGGCACCGGCAGGCGGTTGGCGATCACCGCGTCGATCAAACCGTAATCCTTGGCCTCGGCGGCAGACATGAAGCGGTCGCGCTCCATGTCACGTTCGATGCGCTCCAGCGGTTGACCGGTGAACTCGGCATACAGCCCGTTCAACTGCTCGCGCATCTTGAGGATTTCCCGTGCCTGGATTTCGATGTCCGTGGCCTGTCCCTGGGTGCCGCCCGAGGGCTGGTGGATCATCACGCGCGAATGCGGCAATGCAAACCGCTTGCCCTTCGCACCTGCGGCCAGCAGGAAAGAACCCATGCTGCAGGCCTGGCCGATGCACAGCGTCGAGACATCCGGCTTGATGAACCGCATGGTGTCGAAAATCGCCATGCCGCTGGTGATCACGCCACCCGGCGAGTTGATGTAGAGGCTGATGTCCTTGTCGGGGTTTTCCGATTCAAGGAACAGCAGCTGGGCGACGACCAGATTGGAGGTCATGTCGTCGATGGGGCCAACCATGAAAATCACCCGCTCTTTCAGCAGCCGCGAAAAAATGTCGTAGGCGCGCTCGCCACGGGCGGTCTGCTCGACCACCATCGGCACCAGATTGGATTGCGGACTGAGATTCATGACGCTCCTCGAAAGATAAAAAACTAAAGGCGACCGTGCGCACAACGCCCGGTCGCCTTCTGGATGGATGCTCAGGAACTAGGCTGTGGCCTGCGCCTGCGGATTCAAGAGGGCTTCGAGTGTCATCGGCACCTCGGTGACCGAGGCCGAGGCGACCAGCACGTCGACGACCTGATCTTCCAGCACCACCGCGCGCAGACCCTGCAGCATGTCGGGACGCGAGCGATAGAACTGCTTCACCTCGTCGGGCTGCTCGTAATCGGTCGCCATCTCGTCCAGCGCCTGCTCGACCCGGCCGGCATCCAGGGTGATGCCCTTGGATTTGATCACCTCGCCGATCAGCAGACCCAGCGCCACACGGCGCCTGGCGGTGGCCTCGAACAGCTGATCCGGCAGCCGCTCCTTGGCTTTCTCGGCGGTGAGCTTGCCCATGTTCATGCGGTTGACGGCTTCTTCGCGCAGGCGCGGCAATTCCTGCTCGATCAGGCCCTGCGGCACCTCGATCGGGTGTGTGGCCAAAAGCTGCTCGAGCACCTGGCCCTTGACGCGGCCCCTGGTCGCCTTGTTGCGCTCGTTCTCCAGCGCGACCCTGCTCTTGGCGCGCAGCGCCTGCTCGCCTTCACCATCGGACACGCCGTGCGCCTTCAGGAACTCGGCATCGTCCAGCGCGGGCAATACGATTTCCTTGACGGTCTTTAGGGTGACGTTGAACTGCGCAGTCTTGCCCTTGAGCGGCTCGGCACGGTAATCGGCAGGAAAGTTCACCTCCACCGTGAAAGTCTCACCCGCCGACTTGCCGACGATGCCGCTTTCGAGATCGGGCAGAAACTGGCCGGCGCCGATCTCGAAGCTGACGTCCTCGCCCTTGCCGCCGGGGAACACTTCGCCCTCCATCATGCCCTCGAAATCCACCGTCACCTGGTCGCTGCTGACGGCCGCACGCTCCACCGGGGCAAAGCTCTTGCGGGCACGGCGCAGGTTTTCGATCAGGCGATCGACATCGGGTTCGGTGATCTCGACCACCGGGCGGTTCACCGCCAGGCTGTCGAGCTTGTCGAGGGTGACCACCGGATACACCTCGAAATGGGCGGTGTACTCGAAGCCCGCCGGCGACTCGCCAGTGACCTCGAAGCGCGGATAGCCCGCCGGCTGCACCTGCGCCTTGTCGAGCGCCTCGGGATAGGTGTCGCGCACCAGATCATTCATAACCTCGTAGCGGGCGGCGTCCTTGTACTGCGCCTCGATCAGCTTCATCGGGGCCTTGCCAGGGCGGAAGCCCGGCATCTTGGCGCGCGCGGCCATGCGCTTGATGCGCTCGGAAACGGCTTTCTCCAGCCGTTCGGCGGGAATCTGGACCCGCAGGCTGCGGGCGAGGCCGGTTTGTGATTCGAGTTGGACTTGCATGGTGGTTTCGTTGATTGGGTTGTGGCCCTGCAAACGGGCGACGGAACAGAAGAGAGCAGTGGGCTTTGCCGCGCCTCCGCCCCGCTCCGGAGCCTCCGGCGAAAATGTCTACCGGACATTTCCGCCGGCTCCGTAAGGCTGGTGCGAAAGGCGAGACTCGAACTCGCACGGGTTGCCCCGCTGGAACCTAAATCCAGTGCGTCTACCAATTCCGCCACATTCGCGGGGCGCGGAGTATAGCAGCGGGTCGCCAGCGATTGAGGCGACGCAAGCCCACGCTCGGGCCGCATGGTCAAATGCGGTTTACAAATGCGAATAGTTCTTGTTAACTACAAAAGTCACCCACCGCCGCAGACCCCCTCATGACCACGCTCACGCTGCAACACCGCAGACCGTTCGCCCCGCTCGACAGCACGGCGGCCAAGCCGATCAAGCCCCGGCTGCGCAGCGAGGACCTGTTCCGCAACGGCGCCGAACTGATCATCGAGCATCGCGGCGAGGAATATCGGCTCAAGCTCACGCGAAACGACAAGCTCATCCTCAATAAGTAATGCCCTCAGGCGACGCGGCAGCAATAATGCCTGGATGCACCGCTCCGGCATCCTCGTTTCCGGCTTCATCCTGCTCCTGGCCTCACTGCTGCTGGGCCTTTCCGTCGGCGCGTCGGCGCTGACGCCCAGCCAGGTTTTCGGAGCCCTCGGCGGCACCCTGCCGGTCAGCGAGGACTGGATGCGCGCGGTCATCGTCGATGTCCGCCTGCCCCGGGTGCTGCTGGCGCTCGCCATCGGTGCCAGCCTGGCGCAGACCGGCGTGGTGTTGCAGGCCTTGTTCCGCAACCCGCTGGCGGAACAGAGCCTGCTCGGCATTTCCGGCGGTGCGGCGCTGGCCGCTGCGGGCTGGCTGGTGTTGGCACCGCTGATCCATTTCAGCGTTGGCTGGCCTGCGCAGTTCGCTCTGCCGGCGGTGGCCCTGCTGGGTGCGCTCTCGGCCGCTGCCTTGGCGATCCGGCTTTCGCGCCTGGGCGGAGTCACCGACATTGCCACCCTGCTGCTGGCCGGCATCTCGATCAATGCGCTGGCCGGTGCGGGGATCGCGCTGTTGCAGACACTGGCCAGCGATGCGGCGTTGCGCGATCTCACCATCTGGTTCTACGGCAGCCTGGGCCGCGCCAGCTGGCAGCAGCTGGCAGTCGGCCTGCCGCTGCTGGCAGGCATCGCCCTGTGGTTGCCGCGTGAAGCCCGCGCGCTGGATGCGCTACTGCTCGGCGAAGCGGAAGCCGCGCACCTGGGCGTCAGCATCGAGTCGCTCAAGCGCCGGCTGCTGCTGATGGTGGCGCTGGTGGCGGCGACCTCGGTGGCGCTGGCCGGAATCATCGGCTTCGTCGGACTGATCGTGCCGCATCTGCTGCGCCGCCTGCTGGGGCCAGGACATCGCCTGTTGATGCCAGCTGCGGGCCTGTTTGGTGCGGCCTTGCTGATTCTCGCCGACACCGCTGCCCGCACCGTCTTCGCGCCGCTGGAAGTGCCGGTGGGCGTGCTCACCGCACTGCTTGGCGTGCCGCTGTTCCTGATGCTGCTGCGGCGCCGGAGTGCGGCATGAATCCGCTCGCGGCGCAGCAGATCAGCGTCTGGCGGGACGGCCGTCCGCTGCTGGCTGAAACCAGTCTGCAACTCAAGGCCGGCGAGCTGCATGTGCTGCTGGGGCCCAACGGGGCAGGCAAATCGACGCTGCTGCGCGCGCTGTCCGGCGAATGGCGCACCCGCAGCGGCGAGCTCAGTCTGGGCGGCCGCAGCCTGCGCAGCCTGAGCGCGCTCGAGCAGGCGCGGGCGCGGGCAGTGCTGCCACAGCAGGACCTGCTCAGCTTCGGCTTCAGCGTGCGCGACCTTGTCGCGCTCGGCCGCTATGCATCGCTCGATCAACGGCCTGCGCAGGCGCAACAGGTCATCGCCGCGGTGATGGCGGCCACCGACATCAGCCATCTGGCGCTGCGCCGCTATCCCAGCCTTTCCGGCGGTGAACGCCGCCGCGCGCAACTGGCGCGCGTGCTGGCGCAAGTGTGGGATGTGCCACAGGCGGTGCTGTTGCTCGACGAGCCGATACACAGTCTCGATCTCGCCCATCAGCATGCGGTGCTGACGCTGCTGCGCGCCATGGCGGACCGGGGCTTCGCGATTCTCGCCAGCCTGCACGAGCTGAATCTCGCGGCAAGCTATGCGCACCGGATCAGCCTGATGCAGCCCGGACGCATCGTCGTCACCGGCAGGCCCGAGGAGGTGCTTGACGAGCCCCGGCTGAAAACCATCTACGGCGATGGCCTGCGTTTTACGGCCATTACCGAGGGCGGCGCCCGGCAATGGCTGACCACCCTGGCGAATGGCGGGTGAACAGGCGCGATGCCCTGACCGTACCAGTCATCGTTACAGCGGCACCGTTCGGATCATGGGGCTGGTTTGCAGTCGGCTATGATGCGTTACTTGCACAATCCGCCCTAAGCGACTGATACGCCAACCCATTCCCGCATATCCGCATGGCCAGAGCCGACGCCCCGAGGGTGCGTGAGATCACACCGAAATACATTGCCGGCCTGAGCCTCACCCAGAGCCTGCAATTCAAGCTCGGAGTGCTGTTTCTGCTGGCCTTGCTGGTGCTGGCCGGTGGGGCTTACCTGGCGAGCCGTACGCTGGTCCAGGAAAAACTGCTCGAAGAGAACTTCCGTTACCAGCAGGAATCCGGGCTGCGTCTCACCGCTGATCTGCGGGCGCTGATCGGCGATGCGCAGGCGCTTGCCAGTGCGCTCGCCAATCTGGCCACTGACCCTGACCTGCGTTTCGAGCAATTGCGCAGCGTCGGACCGACCCTGCTCAAGAACCGGCCCAGTGCCAGGCTGGTGACCAGCCTTGGCATCTGGCCGGAACCCAACATGCTGCCGGGGGTGGCCGAGCGCGGCAGTCTCTACTGGATGCGCAACAGCGAAGGTTCCGTGGTTGCCAACGGCGATTACAACGACGCCCGCAGCGCGCCGTTCTATCACGAACGCTGGTACACCCCGGCGCGTTTCCTGGGCATCGGCCGCGGCTTCTGGACCGACCGGCGGCTGGAACCGCTGGTGAGCCGGCATGTACTCACCTATGTGGTGCCCATCCGCCAGGGCGCCGGCTTCGCAGGCGTCGCCACGGTGTCTCTGGATGCGAGCGCGCTCAACGAGCAATTCGGCAATCTCGCCAAGCAGTCCGGCGGCTATGCGCTGCTGCTCGATGGCGGTCAGCGCCTGATCGGCATTTCGCCGGCAGCGACCGCCGTGCTCGGCCAGAGGGCGCCACTGGGCACTACCCTGGCCGAGCTCGCCCAGACCCTGCCCAGCTATTCGCCACTGGCGATCGCCGCCTTCAAGCGCAGCGAGGCGCAGAAGGCGATGATGATCCAGTCCAGACGCTACGACGCGGCACAGGTTTCTGCACTCAAGACCGGTACCAGAGAGCTGTCACGGCAGGAAGCCGACGACATTCTCACCGGCATCTGGTCCGCAGAGCTGCCAAGAACCCCACAAACCGGCGGTGAACGCAACGCCCTGGCATCCGACCCGGTGCTGGGCGATGCGGGGTTGGCCTCCATCTTCGATCTGCAGAACCCGGCGTGGACACTGGTACAGATCACGCCCGCCAAGGAAGGCCTCGCAGGTGCCAGCTACCTGTTCCGGCAATCGCTGGTGGCGACGCTGGGGCTGGTCACACTGACGCTGATCTTCGCCTTCCTCGCCTTGCGCACCCTGGTCATCCGCCCGCTGCGGCAGATGATCGAACAGCTGGCCGGCAGCCACAGCACCGAGGACGCACTCAATCTCGTGCTCGACGCCAGCTCACGCAACGAGGTGGGCATGCTGGCGCACTGGCAGAACGAGCGCGTGCGACAGCTGCGCGAGGCCATGGATCACACCCGCGTCGCCAGATCGCAGCTTTCCAGTGAATCCAGCGAGCGGAGACAGGCACAGGAGCAACTGGCACGCATCCAGGAGCGCACCACGCTGGCACTGCATTCGGTGTCCGATGCCGTGGTCACCACCGATGCACGGGGCCGCATCGAGGAGATGAACCTGGCTGCCGAAATCCTCACCGGCGTGCCGCTGCGCGAATCGCGGGGCCGACCGCTGACCGAGGTGGTGCGCCTGCGCACCGCCAGCGGCGGCGACTACGAGAATCCTGCCCTGCTGGCGATGGAACGCGGTGCAAGGCTGGACTACCCGAGCGGAGTCACCCTGGAACCTCATGTTGGTGCCCCGCTGGCACTGGTTTTGAGCAGCTCGCCACTCCGCTCGCAAGGGCAAGTGGCCGGCGCGCTGCTGGTGTTCCACGAGCAGCCATCCGGCAGTCCCGAGACCAGGGAGGTGGGTGAGACGATCGCAGCGGCCGGCCGTCACCAGCAGGACCTGCTGACCGGGCTCGCCACCCGCGCCAGTTGCGAACGGCAGCTGACGCGCCTGCTCGAGCGGGCGCGTAGCTCGGGGCAGACCCATGGGCTGATCTATCTCGACGTCGACCGCCTCAAAAACGTCAACGACAGCGGCGGCCAGCAGGCAGGCGACGATGTGCTGGTGCGCGTTGCCGAGACGCTGACACAGGGCGCCCCGATGGCCAGCAACGTCTATCGCATTGCCGCCGACCAGTTCGTGGTGGTGCTGGAATCCGTCGATCAGATCACCGCTACCGCGCTCGCCGAAAAGCTTCGCGAGCAGCTGGCGAGTACCCGGTTTTACTGGGAGTCCCGCTACTTCAGCATGACTGCCAGTTTTGGCGTGGCGCTGATTGAGCGCGACAGCCCCAGCGCGACGGACGCGATACGCCGCGCCGATGACGCCTGCTCCGCCGCCAAGCGCGCCGGCCGCAACAGCGTCCAGTTCTACCATCCGCGCATGGATCGCTCGGCCAGCATCGTCGATGACGAGACCTGGGTACGCTGCATCAAGCGCGGCCTCTCGGAAAACCTCTTCCACCTGCGTACCCAGTGGATCATGCCCGGCAAGGAGTACGCCGCCGAAGGCCAGGTCTACGAGGTGCTGCTGGCGCTGGAGGACGAAGAAGGATTCTGGGCCTCGCCAGCGGCGTTCATGCCAGTGGCTGAACGCCACCACCTCACCACCACCATCGACCGCTGGGTCATCGAGCAGACCCTGCGCACGCTCGAGGACAATCCGGCAATCGTCGAGAAGATGGCGTTCTGCTGCATCAATCTCGCCACTGCGACGCTGATCGATCTGGATTTCCTGGACTTCATCGGCGGCTGCATCGACAAATACCCGCACCTCGCATCCAAGCTGTGCTTCGAGCTGCGCGAACCGACGCTGACCGACCACCCGCGCGAAGCGGCACTCTGCTGCGACGTGCTGCATCGCATGGGCTGCCGCCTGTCCATCGACCACTACTTTGGTCGCAACATCTCCGACCTCACGCTGCTGCGCAAGCTGCCAGTGGACTTCATCAAGCTCGATGCCCAGGGCTTCAAGAATCTCGGGACTGATGCGGTGGAGCAAATGCTGGCCGAATCGATCCTGCGCATCGTCAGGCATCTTCGGCGGCGCGTCATCGTCAACAACATCGATGACGGCAGCACCATGGAAACCTGGAAGAAGCTTGGCGCGGATTACTTCCAGGGCTTTGCCTTTGCCAAGCCGACGCCGGTGCCGTTTCTGGGGCCGAACTGAACTGGCCCTACAGCAGTCTGCATCAACTGCTGTAGCGCGCCTCCTGGAGATCAATCTCGCGCAGGATCTTGCGCAGCGTGAGTTCCGAGACTTCGTGGCTGGCACCCATGCGCAGCACTTCGTCGCGTTCGGCACGCAGCGCCACCAGCTGTAATTTGTGGTTTATGCCAGCGGCGCTGCGGTGGAGCGCGCCGCTGCCGTCGTCGCTGGCCACCCGATCAATGCGCTGCCGATACAGGGCAACCAGCTGCGCCGATGCGCGAGCCAGCAGATCAGGGTCCATGCGGCCATCGGCCAGGGTTGGCAGCGCGTTTTCAATGGCACGCACAGCCGCCTCGGCTGCCGCAGTTCTCACCTCGTTCTCGGCCCCCCGATGCGGCGAATCCATCGGCAGTGCCAGACCCTTCAAGGCGCGCGGCAAGGCGACGGTGGCGAGCAGCAGCGACAGCACAATGACCCCTGCCGCCAGACAGATCGCCACATCACGACCAGGCAACGCTGCGCCATCGTTCAAGGTCAGCGGAAAGGTCAGCACCGCTGCCAGCGTGATGGCTCCGCGCACACCGGCCAGCGACATCGCCATCACCAGCCGCCAGTGCGAGGTGGGCGGCGCACCGGTGCGCTGGCGCGTACCTGAAAACACCACTTTCAGAGACACCCAGACCCAGACGAAGCGCAGCAGCGCCAGTGCCAACACAATCAACACCACATACAGGCCCAGCCACCAGGGGTTCTGATGACCGGTAATGCGCACCGTCTGTGCCGACGCCGAGACGATGGCTGGAATTTGTTCTCCGAGCAGCACGAAGATCGCGCCGTTGGCAGCGAACTGCACCGTCTCCCAGACCGCTGTCCTGCGGATGCGGGTTACCGGATGCCAGTGCGAGTGGGGCGTGAAGCCCATGGTGATGCCCGCCGCAACCGCTGCCAGGATGCCGGAGCAATGCAGGGTCTCGGCCAGCAGATAGACGCCGAACGGGATCAGCAGCGTCATCAGAATCTGGGCGCCGCCATCATCGTCCATGAACACCGACGCTTCCGGTCTGGCCTTGCTCACCAGCCAGGGCACCGCGGCACCGATGGCCAGTCCGCCGAGAGCGACCCACAGAAAACTGGCGAGCGCGCTCGACAATACAAACGAACCGGTCAGGGCCGCTGCGATGGCAAAACGCATGCAGACCAGACCCGAGGCGTCGTTGAACAGCGCCTCACCCTGCAGGATGCGCATCATCCGGGTGGGGATCGGCGCGCGCACTGCAATGGCGCTGACAGCGATCGGATCGGTAGGCGAGATCACCGCCGCCAGCGCGAAGGCGACCGGCAGCGGCATCGCCGGAATCAGCCAATGGATCAGCAGGCCGGCGCCGATCACCGTGAACACCACCAGCCCCAGCGCCAGGGTGAGGATGGTGGGTGCCTCGCGGAACAGATCGTCTTTGGGGATGCGCCAGCCATCCAGAAACAGCAGCGGCGGCAACAGCAGCAGAAAAAACACGTCAGGATCGAGGGCTACCGACGTCAGGCCCGAATAGAAAATCACTGCACCCAGTGCGATCTGCACCAGCGGCGTGGGCAGGTTCGCGAAACGCGCGATGAACCGGCTAGCAGCCACCGCCAGCAACATGCCCAGCACCAGGATGGTGGCTTCCATGCCTGCGCCCGGAACCGGACGTTGTCACGCCGCGTGCGGTCGAACTCGCGCTAACCGGCAGGCTTCAGAATTGCCGCCGGTGGTGCAAGCAGCGGGTCGAGATGTACGTGCATTTCCTGGTCGCTCAAGTGCAGATAGTCCTTGTCCAGGCTGGCGCTGACGAGCTTGCTGACCGTGTCGTTGATGGTCTTGCGCAGCAGTCCCAGAAAATGGGGCGGCGCCACCAGCACGATGCGGCCATACGCCTGCTGGCCGTGGCCGTCGTGCAATACGGTGGCCAGTTCATGGGCAAAATGTTCGAACTCGACTTGCTTCGGTGAAGTCTTCGACTCCATCGCCGAGCGCGCACCTTTGTCCAGGCCGGAGCCGTGCATGCGGCCCGGCTGGTCGGTAGTCAACCCGCCTGCCGACACCCGGCTGGCCGGGTGTGCGTACTGGTTGAGCAAAATCCACGGCTTGCCATGTTCGGCAACGCTGAAAAGCCGCGCACGGCTGCTGTCGGCAATCAAAACCCAGGTATCGGTATTCATATCGGTAACGACTGGTCGCGGTTCGTTTGAAGCTTGGCAGTGTTTGTCGACGGGCAGTGGTCGTCGGTGCGACAACGCACATAGCGGCCTGGCTGCCGCTGCGCCCGCCACCATGCGCGGATCACCTCTGGCGGGCATTCAGGTTCAAGGACTATTGCTGGTGCGCTAGCGAACGTACAGAGCCGTGTTGACCGCCACTCCCGGAAAAGCCTCTGCTCAGCATCACCCCACGGCAACCCTTCACTCAGCACCGGGAGTTCCGTGACGAACCTTGACCTAGACACCAGCAGAAACCATCTGCTCGCCGCCCTGCCCGCCAGCGAGTTGCGACGCTGGCAGCCGCAGCTGGAGCTGTTCGACATGCCACTCGGCAAGGTGCTCCACGAGGCCGACACCATGAGCGCCTACGTCTACTTTCCCACCACGGCGATCGTCTCGCTGCTGTATCTGATGGAAGACGGCGCTTCCGCCGAAATCGCGGCAGTCGGCAACGAGGGCATCGTCGGCTTTTCCCTGTTCATGGGCGGCGGCAGCACCTCCACCCGTGCCGTGGTGCGCAGCGCCGGGCAGGGCTTCCGGCTGAAGGCGCCGCTGATGAAAGCGGCCTTCGACCTGAGCGGGCCGGTGATGCACCTGCTGCTGCGCTATACCCAGGCGTTGATCACCCAGATCGCCCAGACGGCAGCCTGCAACCGCCACCATTCGCTGGAGCAGCAGCTCTGCCGCTGGCTGCTGCTCAACGTCGATCGCCTGAAAAGCAACGATCTGGTGACCACCCAGGAACTGATCGCCAGCGTGCTCGGCGTGCGCCGCGAGGGCGTCACGGGTGCGGCACTCAAGCTGCAATCCGCTGGCCTGATCGAGTACTCGCGCGGCCATATCACCGTGCTTGATCGCCCGGCGCTGGAAAAACGCAGCTGCGAGTGCTACGCGGTGGTGAAGCACGAGTACGCCCGCCTGCTGCCCGACTGTGTGGCGAGCTGATGTGCCCTTCTGCCGGCGACCGCTGCCGGCCGTTGAAGCTCGACGACTTGCAGCATCCGAACAAGGCTCGGATACTCCGGCAATGACTTTCCTCCGGGCCATGCTGATCTGGGTTCTCGCGTTCTCGCTGCCAATCGAGGCGATGGCAGCTAACTCGATGAGCCATTGCAAAGACATGCAGAACCCAGCGGCAGGCGCGGCGCCGCAGCTCGTCGGCCAGCACGACCATGCCGCCATGATGGCGGCCATGTCTGACGACGCTTCGATGCAGCACATGCATCATCAGATGCAGGGCAGCTCGGTGAAGAAACCGGTAAAGACCTCCGGCATCGGATGCCAGTGTGGCTGCAAATGCAGCGGCGACTGCGCACTGAGCTGCACCGGCATGATGGTGTCGCTGTCCCGCATCGGCTTCTCGTTTGCTGGCCAGCCAGACGCCGCCCGCACGATTCTGCTTCGCGGCCAGGCCCACGCGGCCTATCGCTTCGACCCGCTTCGACCTCCATCCGCCGTGACGCTCTGATCGCCACGGCCCGTCGAATCGATTCGCTGACTATCCAGCCACAAGCCCGGTCCTGAACAGGACGGCTTGCAAATCACTTCGCCGACCCGGGGCGATCCGTACCGCACGGATTTTGCTTCCCCTTTCGAAGGAGTCAGCTGTGGTTTCCATCCCCATACCCTTTGCACGCACGGCCGTCGTACTGGCTGCGCTCAGCCTCGCCGCCTGCGCCAGCCTGCCGCCGGACCTGGGCCGCGCCGACATTGCGGCCGCCACTGCCGCACGCGGGCAGGCGCTGCCGGCCGGTGACACCCGGCAGCTGTCGGCACAGCTGCTGGCACGGCCGCTCTCCCCGGACGACGCCATCACCCTGGCCCTGATCCACAACCCCGCAGTGCGCCAGACCACTTCCCGCCTCGGCCTCGCGGCGGCGGATGTCTATGAGGCGGCGCGTATTGCCAACCCGGTGTTCAGTGCCTCGCGGCTGACCTCCAGCGACCCCGCCGCGGTCAGTGCACAGATCGGCCTGAGCATTGCGCTCAGCTTTACCGACCTGATCCTGCTGCCGGTCCGCAGCCGCTATGCCAGGGCGCAGTTCGAGGCAATGAAGCTGGAAGTGGGCAGCGCCACGCTGAAGCTGGCCAGCGAAGTGCAAGCCGGCTGGTACGCGCTGGCCGGCGCCGAGCAGGATGCCGTGCTCAAGTCCCGGGTCGCCCAGGCGGCAAAGGCATCGGCGGAGCTCGCGCAGCGGTTCTTCGATGCCGGCAACATCAGCAAGCGCGAGCTGGCGCTGGAGCATGCCGCCGCCGCGCAGGCCCAGCTTCTGGCGCTGTCGGCACAGGCCAATGCCGAGAGCAGGCGCAGTGCCCTCAACCGCCAGATGGGTTTGCCGGCCACGCAGGATCAGTGGCAGCTCGCCGGGGGACTGCCCGCGCCGTTCGCCGATGAAGATGCGCTGGAGCCGCTGCTGAAACTCGCCAGCGACAGCCGCCTCGATATCGCAGCCGCCCGGCAGAATGCCGCTGCGATTGCCAGCGCCTACGGCCTGGAGCGTCACACCCGGCTGCTGGGGCCGATCGAACTCAGCTACGAACGCGAGCGCGAGACCGACGGCAGCCGTCTGCTCGGGCCAGGCGTATCGGTGGCGATCCCGCTCTTCAACTGGGGTGCTGGCCGGGTTGCCCGCGCCAGGGCGCAGCTCGAAGCTGCAGAAGCGGAACTGGCAGTGCGCGAACTCGATGCCAGCAACGATGTGAAAGCCGCACACAGCGCCGTGCGCGCGGCAAAGACCGTGGTCGAACGCTACCGCGACGGACTGATCCCGCAGCGCGAGGCGGTGGTGGAGCAGATGCAGCTGGAGCTGAACTTCATGTTCATCGGCGCTTTTGAGTTGCTGGCAGCCAAACAGCAGCAGTACGAGGCCTATTCAGGCTATCTCGACGCGGTGCGCGATTACTGGCTGGCCCGCACCGAACTCAGCCGCGCGGTAGGCCGCAAGTTGCCCAGCAGCGAGCAGCCGCTGCCTGCAACCCTCGATGCCGCGACACTGGCCAAGCCGAAAGGCGGCGGCATGGGACATGGCGGCATGAACCATGGCGCGATGGGACATGACATGTCCTCGATGCCGGG
>JBKJJE010000097.1:0-5194 GCA_046598075.1 Stagnimonas sp. | reverse complement strand
TGCGCGCCGTGGCCGGTCTGCCGCTCGGCCATACCGAGCTGCGCGGCGCCTCGGCGATGGTCAACCTGATCGGCCGCGCACCCGATACCGCCGCCTTGGCCGCACTCCCCGGAGTGCATGTACACAGCTACGGCAAGACGCCGAAGCCGCAACGCAAGATCGGCCACGTCACCGTCACCGCGGCATCGCGCGAACTGCTGCTGGCGCGGCTGGCACCGGTGCTGGCGCTGGTGGAACAGGCCGCGCAGTAATCTGGATCACCTGCAAGCCGCCGCCAGATGAGGCAGCATCGGGCAGGTTTTCTGGCGAGGATGCGACATGGCTGACTCTGGTTCCCCGGCGACGGCACCGGTCCTGGATGTGCTGATCATCGGTGCCGGCGTGTCCGGCATCGGCATGGCGTGCCATATCCGCCACCATTGTCCTGGCAAGAGCCTGGCGCTCCTCGAGCGACGCAGCGCCATCGGCGGCACCTGGGACCTGTTCCGCTACCCGGGGATCCGCTCGGACTCGGACATGATGACCTTCGGTTATCGCTTTGCCCCCTGGATCCAGCCGCAGATCTTCGCCGATGGCCCCTCGATCAAGCGCTACGTGGCCGAAACCGCCGAGGCCAAGGGCGTCACCCCCCACATCCGCTTCGGCCGCAGGGCCGTCTCTGCGCGCTGGTGCTCCGAGACCGCGCTGTGGACGGTGGAAATCGCGGTCGAAGGCGGCGTCGAGCGGGAAGTCCAGCAGGCGCGCTTCCTGATCGGCTGTACCGGCTATTACAACTACGACGAAGGCTACCGGCCGCACTTCGAGGGCGAGCAGGACTTCAAGGGCCAGATCATCCACCCGCAGCAATGGCCGGAACATCTCGACTACGCCGGCAAGCGGGTGGTGGTGATCGGCAGCGGTGCCACCGCCATCACGCTGGTGCCGAGCCTGGCCGAACAGGCTGCGCAGGTGACCATGGTGCAACGCTCGCCGGGTTACGTGCTGTCCATCCCCGCCTTCGACCGCGTCTCGGTGCTGATGCAGAAGTTCATGCCCGACAAATGGGTGTATCGCATCACCCGTGCGCGCAACGTCGCGTTCCAGCAGCTGGTGTACTGGCTCGCCAGACACTGGCCGCAGACGATCAAACGCTATTTGCTGGCCAGCGTGCGCCGGCAGCTGCAAGGTGCGGTGGACATGCGCCACTTCACACCCCATTACGAGCCCTGGGACCAGCGCCTGTGCGTGGTGCCGGACGGCGATCTGTTCCGCGTGCTGCGCGAGGGCAAGGCGGCGGTGGCCACCGACCGCATTGATCGCTTCACCGCCACCGGCGTGCGTCTCGCCTCGGGCGAGGAGATTGCTGCCGATATCATCGTCACCGCCACCGGCCTCGAGCTGCAGATGTTCGGCGGCATGTCGCTGAGCGTCGACGGCAAGCCGGTGCAGGTGGGCGACAGCGTGATGTACAAGGCGGTGATGCTCGAAGGACTGCCCAACACCGCGATGGTGTTCGGCTACATCAACGCCTCGTGGACGCTGAAGGCCGATCTCGCCTCCGCTTTCGTCTGTCGGCTCATCGACTACATGGACGCCGAGAACTACCAGCAGGTCACGCCCTTGGCGGCGCCCGATGAGGCGACCGGACAGACCATGATGGGCGGCCTGGCCTCAGGCTATGTGAAGCGCGCCGAACACCTGCTGCCGCGACAGGGCCATTCCGGGCACTGGCAGGTGGCACACAACTACCGGACCGACTCCAGGCTGCTGCGGCAAGCGCCGGTTGCCGATGAGGGGCTGGTGTTCCGCCGCGTGACGGCGGCAGCCACTGACGCGGCGCAGCCGCTGTCGCGCGCCGCCTGAGGCGGCCTTACAGCTTCAGTTCGGCCTTCAGCTCTTTCCAGAGCAGCCGGTAGGCCTCGGCGGCCGGATGCTCGGCCGCATAGTCCTCCACCGGCGCCCGCTGCTCGCCCATTTTCTCTATGACGGTCGAGTAGGGGATGACCGCGCGCAGCAACCTGGGCATGGACTTGGGCGGCGCCTCGATCAGCGCCCGGTGCAGGCCGCGGCGGCGGTCCGCCAACGACCAGAACGCGCGCAGCTTATCGCGCGGCAGCTTGTGCTCGCCGAAGTGGTCCAGCAGCTGCTTGAGAGCGCGCAGCGAGAGGTGAGTGGGCACCGTGGGCAGCAGCACCCGATCAGCAGCGGCAAAGATGTTTTCGGCAAGATGCGAGAGGCTGGGCGGGCAGTCCAGCACGCACAGCGCGTAGTGCTCGCTGAGCGGCTTCAGGAGCTGCTTCAGCGTGTCGGGGTCATCCTTGCGCAGCCAGGTGTCGAGATGGCGCGTGCTGAGGTCGGCGGGGATCAGCGAGAGATTGCTGCGGCCGGTCTCCTGCACCCAGTCGCCGATGGGTGCTGCGCCACTCCACAGTGCCTTGGGCTTGCCAGCGTCGATGGCGGTGGCTGAGAGCGTCCAGCTTGCGGCACCTTGCGGGTCGAGATCCCACAGCACGGTGGGGATGCGCGCTTTTGCCGCGAGGCAGACGATGTTGACGGCAGCGGCGGTTTTCCCGACCCCGCCTTTCAGGTGATACAGCGCGACTGTTTTCATCGGCCCGCTCCCCGGATGTTGCGGGGATTATGCCGCCTCAAACGTCGAGATTGCCCACCAGCAGGGCATGCTTCTCGATGAACTCGCGGCGCGGCTCGACGTCTTCGCCCATCAGTGTGGTGAAGATCAGGTCAGCCGCAATAGCATCCTCGATGCCCACTTTCACTAGACGACGATTGAGCGGGTCTAGCGTGGTTTCGTGCAGCTGCTCGGGATTCATCTCGCCCAGACCCTTGTAGCGCTGGATGTGCAGGCCGCGTGCGGCTTCTTTCAACAGCCAGTCGTAGGTCTGGGTGAAGCTCGACACGGCCAGCTCGCGGTTGCCGCGCTTGATGCTGCCGCCGGCGCCTTCGAGCGGACGCACCACCTCGTTGAAGGCCACCAGGCGGCGGTAGTCGCCGCCGGCGAAGAAGTCTTCGTTGAACAGCACCGTGTGCTCCGCCCCGTGCTGGTGGCGGGTGACGGCCAAGAGAGGGCCGCTGTCGCCGAGGCGGGCACGCACGCTGTAGCGGCCGTTGAGCAGGCCGTGGGTGTTGAGGTCGGCGGTGAAGGCCTCGGCCCAGCTGGCGAGTGCCGTGGCCTCCACGGGCAACGGCGCATGAACGCGCAGGCGTTCGAGCATGAAGGCGTCGTAGCGACGGGCGAGGCGGGTCATGGCATCGCTGATGCTGGCGTGTTCCTCCATCAGCTCTTTCAGGCGTTCGGGTGTTTGGGCGGCCGCACCCGCCTTGGGGATGTAGACCGCGTCATCGACCGCATTGGACAGCAGCCAGCGGCTCAGGGCGTGATCGTCTTTTACGTAACTCTCTGATTTTCCTGACTTTACTTTGTAGAGCGGAGGCTGGGCGATGTAGATGTGGCCGGCTTCCACAATCGGCAGCATGTGTCGGTAAAAGAAGGTGAGCAACAGGGTGCGGATGTGCGCGCCGTCGACGTCGGCGTCAGTCATAATGATGATTCGGTGATAGCGCAGGTTTTCAGGCTTGAAATCTTCGCGGCCAATGCCACAACCTAGGGCGGTGATCAGCGTGCCGACCTCCGCCGAGCTGAGCATCTTCTCGAGACGCGCACGCTCCACGTTCAAAATCTTGCCCTTGAGCGGCAGAATGGCCTGAAAGTGACGGTCACGGCCTTGCTTCGCCGATCCACCTGCGGAGTCACCCTCAACCAGGAACAGCTCGGACTTGGCCGGGTCCTTTTCCTGGCAGTCCGCCAGCTTGCCGGGCAGGCCGGCGATGTCGAGCACACCCTTGCGGCGGGTCATTTCGCGGGCTTTCTTGGCAGCCTCGCGAGCGCGGGCGGCGTCAATCATCTTGCCGGCAATGGCGCGGGCTTCCTTGGGGTTTTCGATCAGGAAGTTGCCGAAGGATTCGGCCATGGCACCGGCAACGGCAGGCATCACTTCTTCCGTGACCAGCTTGTCCTTGGTCTGGCTCGAGAAGCGTGGCTCCGGCACTTTTACAGAGATCACGGCGGTCAGGCCTTCGCGCGAGTCTTCACCGGCGAAATCGACTTTTTCCTTCTTGCCGAGGCCTTCCTTCTCGATATAGGCATTCAGGCAGCGGGTCAGAGAAGACCTGAAGCCCGACAGATGGGTGCCGCCGTCGCGCTGCGGGATATTGTTGGTGAAACACATCACCGATTCGGTGTAGGAGTCATTCCACTGCAGGGCGACTTCCACCGTGACGCGATCCTGCTGGTTGCTGAAGTTGACGATGGTGGGATGCACCGCCGTCTTGCCCTTATTGAGGTATTCGACAAAGGCCTGGATGCCACCCTTGAACTCGAAGATGTCCTCGCGGCCGGTCGCCTCCTCGAACAGGCGGATGCGTACGCCGGAGTTGAGGAAGGACAACTCGCGCAGGCGGCGCGCCAGAATCTCGTAGTGGAACTCGGTGAGCTTGAAGATGCTGGCGTCGGGCCAGAAGCGCACCTCGGTGCCCTTGCGCGGGCTCTTGCCGATCTGGGCCAGCGGAGCCACCGGCTTGCCGCAGGCGTATTCCTGCGTGTAGGCGTTTCCATCACGCCAGATGTTGAGGATCAACTTGCCCGAGAGTGCGTTCACCGCCGATACACCGACGCCATGCAGGCCGCCCGACACCTTGTAGCTGTTCTGGTTGAACTTACCGCCCGCGTGCAGCACGGTCATGATGACCTCGGCGGCACTGACATTGAACTTGGGGTGGTTATCGACAGGAATACCGCGGCCGTTGTCGGTCACCGTGATGCTGCCGTCGGTGTGCATCGACACGCTGATTTCGGAGCAATGACCAGCAAGCGCCTCGTCGATGGAGTTGTCCACCACCTCGAACACCAGATGGTGCAGGCCCGAGCCGTCATCGGTGTTGCCGATATACATGCCGGGGCGCTTGCGCACGGCTTCGAGGCCCTCCAGAGCTTGAATGCTGGAGGCGTCGTACTTGTTTTCTTCGTTGGACATGTTCGGTTCCATCAGGACGCCTTCTGAAGCGTCACATGGCCGTGTTCTACGTGGAACACGGCGTAATTGTTTCGGTTGGTGCCGGGCGGCAGCAGGGAGTCACGCCATTCTAGCGACGTGACAAGGCTTTGTCCGGGGTATTGCAACAGCGCACTCAACAGTCG
>JBKJJE010000191.1:0-3105 GCA_046598075.1 Stagnimonas sp. | reverse complement strand
GATGTTCTCCGTGCAGTTTCTCACCACCGGCATCGTCGCTGAAATGCTGGCGCGCATCTTCTACAAGGATCAGCCGCGGGTGGCCTTCATCGACGAGGCCACCGACATCGGTGCCGTTGGCTGGGCTGATCCTGCGCCACCGGCTGCCATGGCGATACCGCCGCCGAAGCAAGCTGCTCAACCGGTTTAAGGGTCGCGATGGCTCGCCCGCCGCGCCTTTATGTAAACCCGGTGCAGCGCCTGCTGTCGGGTGTGGACCCCGCTCCGCTCTGGCTGTTGCTGTTTGCATTTGCCGGTTTCTGGCTCAACAGCTGGGCGGTGCCGCTGTTCGATCTCGACGAAGGCGCCTTCACTGCCGCCACCCGCGAGATGTTCGAGCGTGGCGACTTTTTGATGACCTATCTCGATGGCGCGCCGCGCTACGACAAGCCCATCCTCATCTACTGGCTGCAGGCGGCTTCGGTGAGTGTGCTCGGCTGGAGCGAGTTCGCCCTGCGGCTGCCGTCGATGCTAGCCGCCAGCGCCTGGATGTGGGTGGTATATCGGTTCGTGTACGCGATCAGTGCCTCCAAGCAGAAGGCGCTGTTCGCGGCAGGCAGCCTGGCACTCTCGCCGGTGCCCGGACTCATCGGCCATGCGGCGACGGCGGATGCGCTGCTGAATCTCTGGCTGGCGCTGAGCCTGCTCGACCTCTGGCGCTGGTTCGAATCGCCCAGCCAGAAGAGGCTGGTGCTGGTCTATCTCTGGATCGGTCTCGGACTGCTCACCAAAGGCCCGGTTGCCGTTGCCTTGCCGGTCATGGTGGTGCTGCCGTTCGCACTGCTCACGCAGCGCTGGCGTGATGCGCTGAAAGCTGCCTTCTTCATCCCCGGCTGGCTGCTGACACTTGCCATTTTTCTGCCCTGGGCGGTGCTACTGACGCTTAAGGATGGCGGCGATTTCTTCCGCCACTTCCTGCTCGACCACAATGTCGGCCGCTACAGCGAGACGATGGAGAGCCACGGCGGCAAGCTCTGGTATTACGCGGCGGCGCTGCCGCTGATCGTGCTGCCGTTCGCAGCCTGGCTGCCTGCTGCATTCCGGCAGCTCCGGCACTGGAAAACCGAGCCGCGGACGCTGTATCTGCTGCTCTGGTTCGGGGTGGTGTTCCTGCTGTTCTCCACCAGCAAGACCCAGCTGCCGCATTACCTGCTGTATGGCTGCACGCCGCTATTCGTGCTGTTTGGCCTGCATGCCGATGCGATCCGTAGCCGCTGGCTGGCGCTGCTGCCGGCTGCGCTTTTCATCGCCCTGCTGTGCGCCTTGCCCAGCCTGCTGCCGCTGTTCCTGCCCGACCAGCAACATGCCTACGACCGCGGCATCGTCGAGACCCTCATCGAGTCGGTGCAGCCCAGCTATTACATGGCCTGCCTGGGTGCTGCGACACTGCTGCTGCTGGCCCTGATCCGCCCCGGCATCACGCCCGCAATGGCCGCGTTGCGGGGTGGACTGGCAGTGTCGCTGGCCATCTGGTGCGGCGTGCTGCCGCTGCTCGCCGCAGGCCAGCAGGTGCCGGTGCAGCAGGCGGCAGCGGTGTCGCGGCAACTGGGTCTGCCGGTCGTCGCCTACCGCATCACCATGCCCTCGTTCTCCGTGTATCGCGGCAGCGTCACGCCCCATCGCACGCCGGTCACCGGCGAGCTTGCATTCACCCGCAAGGATCGACTGGCTGACCTGGCGGCCGAGACACAGAGGCCGCAGACGGTGGTATTCCAGTCTGGCGGCGTGGCTCTGGTGCGCATCGAATAGCGAAACCTGCGCAGCCGCTTTTCGCAAGGCGCGGTCGATGCTCCGATTGGCGTAGCGAGCATTGCGAATGCCCTGCGGGTCTCTGGGTTGCGGGCCAGCGGCGGCTCCCGCACCCACGCTTCGCGACGCCGTGTCGCCGCCGCCCCGTGAGCATGGCCACGCGCTTCAGTCACAAGCGCAGTAGCCAAGCGGGGCATCAAAAAGAGTGATTCGCGCCGACTTGCTTCGGCGCTCTGCTACACCGCTGCCGTTGCTCCCTTCCGGGCCTGGCGGGGTTCACGGCTTGCAAACGCGAAGGGCCGGCGCGAATCAGCTGGATTATCTCATGCTCCAGTGCCGAGCCACAGGGTCCGGTCGCCGAGTGTTAAGCGCACTTAACCTGAACGGCAGTGGAACCGTGCAAGGCGTTCATGGTCAACTGCCCACTTATCCTCAAGTCACCCCGCAAGGATTGTCGTGCGCGCCAGAACCCTCATCAGCATCGTGCTGCTTGCCGCGCTCGGCGGTGGATTCTTCTACTGGCAGCAGCAGCGCGCCGCGAGCAAGCCGCAAGCTCCCAGAAACCGCGCCATCACCGTCGAGATCACCACTGCTCGCATCGGCGATGCCGCCGTGCAGCTGTCCGCCATCGGCCAGATCGTCAGCAGCCACAGTGTCGCCATCCGTCCGCAGGTGAGCGGCACGCTGCAGAAAGTGTTCTTCACCGAGGGCGCCGCAGTGCAGGCGGGCGACCGGCTGTTCGAGATCGATCCCGCCCCGTACCGCGCCGCCCTGCAACAGGCACAGGCACAGGTCAGTCGCGACCGCGCCGGCGTGCAGGCTGCCGAGGCACAGGAACAGCGCCTGCTGCCACTTGCCGACAAGGGTTACGTCACACCGCAGGAAGTGCTGGACGCCAAGGCTGCCGCCGCGAGCGCCAGAGCCAGCGTGCAGGTGTCGCAGGCGGCGGTGGCGGCAGCTAGGGTGAACATGGATCGCACCACCCTGCGTGCGCCCATCGCCGGACGCACTGGCGCGCTGTCGGTGAAGACCGGCAACATCGTCAGTGCCAGTGACGCGATGCCGCTGGTGACCATCAATCGGCTGCAACCGGTGCAAGCCGAGTTCAGCGTGCCGCAGACGCAGCTCGCAGCCCTGCAGCAGGCCCTGTCCGCAGGCCCGGTGCAGATCGCGGTGAGCGCGCAAACCGGCGGCGCCAGCCTCGCCGAAGGCCGTCTGCTGTTCGTCGACAACAGCATCGATGCCGGCACCGGCACGGTCAAACTCAAGGCCGAGTTCGCCAACGCCGACGAGAAGCTCTGGCCCGGCACATTCGTC
>JBKJJE010000130.1:0-69830 GCA_046598075.1 Stagnimonas sp. | reverse complement strand
CAGCATGGCCGACCGCGATGGTTTTATCTGGATGGATGGCGACCTGAAGCCGTGGCGGGATGCGACGGTGCATGTCCTCACTCACACCCTGCATTACGGCGTCGGCTGCTTCGAGGGTATCCGTGCCTACATGACGCCGCGCGGCACGGCGGTGTTCCGGCTGGAGGAGCACACCAAGCGCCTGTTCAACTCCGCCAAGATTCTGGGGATGAAAATCCCCTACACGCAGGAGCAGGTGAATGCTGCGATCTGCGAAGTGGTGAAGAGCAACAAGCTGCGCGAGTGCTACATCCGGCCGATGGCGTTCTATGGCTCCGAGGGCATGGGCCTGCGCGCCGACAATCTCAAGGTGCACCTGATGATCGCCGCCTGGCCCTGGGGCGCCTACTTGGGCCCCGAGGCGATGGAGCGTGGCATCCGGGTCAAGACTTCCAGCTTTACCCGCCATCACGTCAACTCGGTGATGTGCCGCGCCAAGGCCAATGCGAACTACATCAACTCGATGATGGCGCTCAACGAGGTGATGAAAGACGGCTACGACGAGGCGATCATGCTCGACAGCTCCGGCCACATTGCCGAAGGCTCGGCCGAGAACATCTTCATCGTCCAGGACGGCGAGATCTGGACGCCAGACCTCAACAGCTGCCTGGACGGCATCACCCGCCGCAGCATCGTGCAGCTGGCCAAGGACCACGGCTACAGCGTGCAGGAAAAGCGCCTGACCCGCGACGTGCTCTACATCTGCGACGAGGCGTTCTTCACCGGCACCGCAGCCGAAGTCACGCCGATCCGCGAATGTGACAACAAGCCGGTCGGCAACGGCAAGCGCGGCCCGATCACCGAAAAATTGCAGAAGGCCTATCTGACGGCGGTAAAGGGTGAAAGCGACGAACACCCGCATTGGCTGACGCTGGTCTGAAGCCGAGCCCTCAGTGATTCTGCCGCCGTTTGCCAGGGCCCGCGTGCTGGTGGCGGGCGATGTGATGCTGGATCGCTATTGGTCCGGCAGCACCTCGCGCATCTCGCCGGAAGCGCCTGTGCCGGTGGTGAAGATCGCCGTCGACGAGGCGCGCCCCGGCGGCGCCGCCAACGTCGCGCTCAATCTCGCCGCGCTGGGGGTGCAGACCACCGCCCTCGGGGTGGTTGGCGCCGATGCCGACGGCCGGCGGCTGGTCGATGCCCTGCGCGCTGCGCAGATCACGCCGCAGCTGCTTGAGGGGTCCGCGCCGACCATCGCCAAGCTGCGGGTGATGTCACGCAACCAGCAGCTGCTGCGGATGGATTTCGAGCAGCGGCTGGATGTCGATGGCGCCTTTGATCGCGCCGCCCTCGGCGCCCGCTTCGAGGCGGCGCTGGCCGACGCCGATGTGGTGATTCTCTCCGACTACGGCAAGGGCACGCTGGCCGACGTGGTGCAGCTCGTCTCCACCGCGCGCGCCGCCGCAAAGCCCGTGCTGATCGACCCCAAGGGCACCGACTGGACGCCGTATCGGGGTGCCACTCTGCTGACTCCCAATCTCTCCGAGTTCGAGGCCGTCGTCGGCAAATGCACCGGCGATGCAGACCTGGTTGCCAAGGCCGAAGCCTTGCGCATCAAGCTCGATCTCAGTGCCCTGCTGGTCACCCGCAGCGAGCGCGGCATGACGCTGATCCAGCCCGGCCACCCGCCACTGCATCTGCCCACCGCCGCCCGCGAAGTGTTCGACGTCACCGGCGCCGGCGACACCGTGATCGCCACCCTGGCCGCGGCGCTCGCTGCCGGCTCTTCGCTCGCCGATGCCTGCCGGTTTGCCAACGCCGCTGCCGGTATCAGCGTCGGCAAGCTCGGTGCGGCGACTGTCTCGCCTGCCGAGCTGATGGCCGCGCTCGGCAACATCGCGCAAGGCTCCGTGCTCGACGAAGACACGCTGGTCGCCCACATCGAGGCGCTGAAGAAACTCGGCAAGACGGTGGTGATGACCAACGGCTGCTTCGACATTCTGCACACCGGCCATGTGCGTTACCTCGAAGCCGCACGTGCACTTGGCGATGTGCTGATCGTTGCGGTGAACACCGACGATTCGGTGAAGCGCCTCAAGGGCCCCACGCGCCCGCTCAACGGCTGTGCCGACCGCATGGCGGTGCTCAGCAGCCTGCGCTGCGTCGATTTCTGCGTGCCCTTCAGTGAAGACACCCCGGCCCGCCTGATCGGCCGCGTGCTGCCCACAAGGCTGGTGAAAGGCGGCGACTACAAGCCGCAGGACATCGCCGGTTACGAAGAGGTCACCGCCGCCGGCGGCGAGGTGCTTTCGCTGGATTTTCACGACGGCTATTCGACCACGCGACTGATCGAACGGGCGCAGAAGCACTAGGTGATTTTTGGTCTTGGCGAGGCTTACTCACTGGCTGCCGCCTTTTGCTGGGCCATCGCGGTGATCCTGTTCAAGAAATCAGGCGAAAGCCTGCCGCCGTTCGCGCTCAATCTGGTCAAGAACCTGCTCTGCCTCGCAGCACTCGGTCTCACGCTGCTGGTCGTCGGGCCGCACCAGCTGCCTGCCATGCCGCCCATGCTGCTGGCGCAGACGCTGGTCTCCGGCGTGCTCGGCATCGCACTGGCCGATACGCTCTACTTCCGCTCTCTCAACGCCATCGGTGCGGCGCGCATGGGCGTGATCGGCACCGCCTACTCGCCGGGCGTCATCCTGCTTGCCGCCCTATTTCTCGGCGAGCGTCTGTCGCCGCTGCAATTCGGCGGCGTGGCGCTCACCCTCGCGGGCATCGGGCTCGTCACCTACACCAGAGCAGCCGATGCACTCGATGCTGCCGTGCTGCGGCGGGGCGCGCTGCTGGGCGTGCTGTCGGTGGCGCTCATGGCTGCCGGTGTGGTGCTGGCCAAGCCCGTGCTGGAGACACAGGATTTTCTTTGGGTGGTGTTCCTGCGCGTCGCCGCCGGTGTCGCACTGATGCTCGCCATCGCCACTCTGCGCCGCGAATGGAGGAGCCTCGTCGCCGCCTGCCGCGCCGTGCGTCACTGGCCTGCCGTCATCAGTGGCTCGCTGATGGGCAGCTACGTCGCGCTGCTGTTCTGGCTCGCCGGCTACAAATACGCGGAGGCCTCGATTGCCGCCGTCATCAACGAACTGGCCGCTCTCTTCATCGTCGGGCTGGCGGCTTGGCTACTTCGCGAGCGTGTCACGCGGCGGCAACTTGCAGGCGGGGTGCTGGCTTTGGCGGGGGTGCTGGTCGTTGTGCTGATGCGTTGAACCGAAATGACGGGCTGCGCCAGCTTGTCTGTACCGCTGGGCTTCAATAACCTTGCTACCGGCAAGCAGCAAACGGGATGTTGCTGCTGAACATGACTAAATAAATTCATAGCTAAAGGGAAAAACCTATGCAAGGTCGTAACTTGCTCGGCCTGCCTCGCCTCGCTGAGATTTTGATAGCAAGCCTCCCGGCCTGCCTTCTCCTCGGCTGCGGTGGCGGCGACAGTTCAAATGCGCTGTGTCAGTCCATCGGGCCCAATGTGAATGGTTTGGTCTTCTCCGGGAACATCGACAACCTCGAGGCCGCGGCGGATCGCAACCTGGGTAGCTTTGCCACACTCAACGCAGAGGGTGCCGGCAGCTACATCAGCTCCCAGGGCAATTCGTTCGGCGCAGGCAATATTGCGGGTGCCTTCATCACGCCACCCAGTGGATCAACCGCAGCGGACATCACGGTGGCCACCTTTATGACGCAAGAGCAGGCCACGGTGGAGAGCGCCACCGGGTCCACGTTGACGGTTACTCCAACCGACGGAGATCCTGCGGCTCAGTTTGTTTCCTTTGCCACAACGCTGCCCTTCGATGGCGTTCGTGTGGGCATCAATACGTTCGGCGGCACACAACTGCTGGTGTATGAAATCTGCGGCAATGGTGCGGTTCGGCGGTAAGCAGTGCGGTAGCGCGGGTTAGTGACGTAGGGTGGGCAGGCTTCATCTGCCCACCGTGCGCTGCGGCCCGCGTGGGCAAACGGAAAGATGTTTGCCCACCCTACGCCTGCCGCATCGTCAGACTCGTGGGCTACTCGATGCCCAGCTTCTTGATCCGATAGCGCAGCGAGCGGAAGCTCATGCCGAGCAGTTCGGCGGCCTTGGTCTTGTTCCAGCGGGTCTTGTCGAGGGCGTGTCGAATCGCCTGCTTCTCAAGCTCTTCCACGTGGCTGTCGAGCGGGCCGGGGGCCATCGACAAGGCGCGGGGTGCCGCACTGGCTGACTCCTCTGCGGCGGCCAGTGCGCAGGGGCGAAGCTGCAAGTCGTCAGCGACGATCTGCTCGCCATCGCAGAGCGCCAGCGCCCGTTCCAGGGTGTTTTCCAGCTCGCGCACGTTGCCGGGAAAGTCGTAGGCCACCAGGGCATCGACGGCGCTGCGGGAGAGTCCTGGTGCGGCGTCGAAGCCATTCGCCGGCGCCAGTTTGGCCAGGATCGCCGCGGCCAGCAGCGGAATGTCCTCGCGCCGCTCGCGCAGCGGCGGCGTGCGCACCTCGATGACATTGAGCCGGTAATAGAGGTCTTGCCGAAACGCGCCGGTGCTCACCAGTTCATTGAGATTCTTGTGGGTGGCGGAAATGATCCGCACATTGACCGGCTGCTCGGCGTCGGCACCGACCGCCCGCACGGCGCGTTCCTGCACCGCGCGCAGCAGTTTCACCTGCATGTGCAGCGGCAGGTCGGCGACCTCGTCCAGAAACAGCGTGCCGCCTTCCGCCGCCTGGAACAGCCCGGTCTTGTCCTTGACGGCGCCGGTAAAGCTGCCTTTGCGGTGGCCGAAGAACTCGCTCTCCATCAGCTCGGTGGGGATCGCGCCACAGTTGACTGGCACGAAGGCAGCCGTCGCCCGCGGGCTGCGGGCGTGGATCAGCCGGGCGGTGAGTTCCTTGCCGGTGCCGGATTCGCCGGTGATATGCACCGGGGCCTGGTTGCGTGCCAGCCGCTCGATCAGCGCCCGCAGCTGCTGCACGCCGGGCGCATTGCCCATCAGCCCGCCGTTGCCGACGGCCGGCTCTGCCGCGGTATGGCCGGCGCCAGGCCGGCTGGCGGTAGCCGCGCTGGAAACCGCTGAGCTGGCCGGACCGGCAGCGGCGCTGCGCAGCTTCAGCGCGGAATCAACCAGCTTGCGCAGCGCACCGAGGTCGACCGGCTTGCTGACGAAATCGAAGGCCCCGGCCTTGAGGCTTTCCACCGCCATCTCGGCATTGCCGTAGGCGGTGATGACGGCGATTGGCAGCTTGTCGTGATAGGCGCGCACCAGCTCCAGGCCACGACCATCCGGCAGCCGCATGTCGGTGATGCAGAGATCGAAAGTCTGAGCGCCCAGCAGCACATGCGCCTCGGCGACGGTGGCGGCGGCGGCGGTCTTCAGGCCCATACGCATCAGCGTCAGCTCCACCAGCTCACGGATGTCGGCTTCGTCATCGACGATCAGGGCGGTTGGCATCAGGGGGCGGTGGTGGCGGGAGCGACGAAGGTGATGCGGAACAGCGCGCCACCTGCATCGGTGGGGTGATAGCCGAGTTTGGCCTGATTGTAGGTGCAGAGTTCGCGTGCCAGATAAAGGCCCAGCCCGGTGCCATGCGCCTCAGTGGTGAAGAACGGCTCGAACAGCTGCTCGGTGACTGCTGCCGCCACGCCAGGGCCGTCGTCACTGATTTCCAGCGCGCCGCCGAGCGGATACAGCGTCCGCGCCAGCACCCGCACCTGCGGCGGCAGCTGCTCGCGCGCACCGTGCAGCCAGGCGTTATCGAGCAGGTTGAACAGGATCTGTTGCAGATGGTGCGGGTCGAAGCGCGCGACCAGGCCTGGTTCGCAGACCAGATCAGGCCGCCGCTGCGGGTGCGCCTCGCGGTACTGCACCAGCGCCTGCTCGAGCCAGGGCAGCAGCGCGAACACCTGCGGATGCGCTGCGCCGCGCGACAGGTCGAGTACGTCCTTGACGATGGTGTTGATGCGCGCGCCGTGGCGCTGCACGATGTCGATCAGCTTGCGGTCCTGGGCAGTCAGCAGCGGCGACTCCGCCAGCAGCTGGCCGGCGTGGGTGATGGCCGACAGCGGGTTGCGGATCTCGTGGGCGATGGAGGCCGACAGCCGCCCCAGCGCAGCGAGCTTGATCTGCTGCGCCTGGTCGCGGATGCGGCTGGCGTCTTCCAGCAGGATCAGCACTGGCGCCTCCGGCCCACCTGCCAGGCGGCGGAAGCGCGCCAGCAGTTCGACGCCGCCCTGCTGCGCAGGCGCAATCGGGGGTTCCGGGCTGGCGCTGCCCTGCCGCCAGCGACCCAGGGCGGCGGCCACACCCGGTGAAATCAACGCCAGCGCCCGTTCGCTGCCGGTATCCAGCAGCCGGGCTGCCGCCGCATTGAGCGCGTGTATCTGATCGTCGATGTCGACCACCGCAACGCCGGTCTGCATGGTGTCGAGCACCACCTCGTTCAGCCGCGAGAGATCGGCGAACTCGCTGCCGACCCGCTGTGCCAGTGCCTCGCTGTTGCGGGCGCGACGGGCGACCGCGCTGCCGGCGGCGGCGGTTACGAAAAACATCACCCCGAGAACGCCGGTGGCGGTGAAATCCGAGGGCGAATACAGGTATGGAAACTGCCGCGCGATCTCCTGACCGAACATCGCCAGGGTGCCGACCGCGGCAGCCAGCAGGCCGAGCCGCATCGACAGCAGCAAGCTGGTGCCCACCACGGTGGGGACCAGCAGCATGCCCAAGCCCGCGCTCACCCCGCCGCTGGCAAATACCAGCAGCACGATGGCCGTCACGTCGACCAGGAAGTTGATCACCACCAGGGTAACCAGGCCGGGCCGACGGTAAACCGCCAACAGCACCAGCGGCAGCGACAGCAGGGCATAGCCCCGACAGGCGCCGTAAAACAGCTGCGACAGCACCTGCTCGAACAGCTGGCCGATGACGCCGCTCTCCTGCAGGATCACCAGCAGGATCACCAGCAGCAGCCGGTACAGCCCCAGCGATTGCAGCAGCCGCCAGTCGTCTGCCGCCAGCGAGGGTTTTGGCTCAGCGACGGCCATCGGCCTCGGCACACTGGCGGCAGTTGCTGCGGATGGCGGCGATCTCGGAGGCGGGCACCCGCACGCCGCAGCGGTCGCAACGCACCAGCTGCTCCGGGTTGGGGCTGAAGCCGCCGGGCGGTGGCGGCGGGCCACGCCTGCCGATGGCGTTCTGCCACAGACGCCAGACCAGGAAAGCGAACACCCCGAAAATCACCAGCTTGGTCAACATGCCGCAGCGCCCTTGCAAAGGAGAAGCGAAAGTCTACCCCCGAGCCGCCCACCGCTTTGCCGCCAGAGCGCGTCTTGAGCGAGAATCGCGCACTTTGCAAAGACGCGAAGTCCCAAGCGTCCCCCTCAAGCACCTAGGCTCCGGAGCATCCATGAATCTTCACGAATACCAGGCGAAGGCCCTTTTCGCCCGATACGGCATCGCGGTGCCCGAAGGCCGCCTCGCAACCAGCGCCGAACAGGCGCGGGCGATGGCGAAAGAACTCGGCGGCGACAAGTTCGTCGTCAAGGCGCAGGTGCATGCCGGCGGCCGCGGCAAGGTCGGCGGCGTGAAGCTGGTCGAGGGCTTCGATGCCGTCGAGGAAGCCGCCCGCAAGATGATTGGCACCCGTCTGGTCACCAAGCAGACCGACGCCAAGGGCTTGCCGGTCAACAGCGTCTGGGTGGAAAAACCCAGCGCCATCGCCCGCGAGCTGTACGTGTCGGCCCTGGTCGACCGCACGCTGGAGCGCATCATCTTCATGGCAAGCCCCGAAGGCGGCATGGACATCGAGGAAGTCGCCGAGAAGCACCCGGACAAGATCAAGTCCATCGTCGTGCACCCGTCGGCGGGCTTGCAGCCTTACCAGTGCCGCGAGCTGGCGTTCTTCATGGACCTCACCAAGGACCAGGCCGAGCAGTTCACCAAGACGCTCTTGGGCATCTACAAGATCATCATCGAATGCGATGCCTCGATGGTCGAGATCAACCCGATGATCGTCACCAAGGAGGGCAACATCTTCACTCTGGATGCCAAGCTCAACTTCGACGAGAACGCCCTCTACCGTCAGAAGCCCATTGCCGAGCAGCGTGATCTCAGCCAGGAAGACGAGCGCGAGCGAACCGCCCAGCAGTTCGACCTCAACTACGTCTCGCTGGACGGCAACATCGGCTGCATGGTGAACGGTGCCGGCCTCGCGATGGCAACCATGGACATCGTCAAGCTGCACGGCGGCGCACCCGCGAACTTTCTCGACGTCGGCGGCGGTGCCACCACCGAGCGCGTCACCAACGCCTTCAAGCTGATCACCTCGGCTCCCGACGTAAAGGCGATCTTCGTCAACATCTTCGGCGGTATCGTCCGTTGCGACCTGATTGCCGAGGGCATCATCGAGGCGACCAAGCAGGTCGGCCTGAAGATCCCCGTGGTGGCGCGCCTGCAGGGCACCAACATGGAGAAGGGTCGCGAGCTGCTTGAAAAAAGCGGCCTCAAGATCACGCCGATTTCCGATCTCACCGAAGCGGCCAAGATGGTCGTTGCACTCGCCAAGGGCTAAACCATGAGCATTCTCGTCAACAAAAAAACCAAGCTCATCTGTCAGGGCTTCACCGGCAAGCAGGGCACGTTCCACTCGGAACAATGCATCGCCTACGGCACCCAGATGGTCGGCGGCGTCAGCCCCGGCAAGGGTGGCAGCAAGCACCTGAGCCTGCCGGTGTTCAACACCGCCCACGATGCGGTAAAGGCCACGGGCGCTGATGCCTCGATGATCTACGTGCCCGCGCCGGGTGCCGCCGAGGCCATCCTCGAAGCCGCCGATGCCGGCATCAAGATCATCGTTTGCATCACCGAGGGCATTCCGGTCAACGACATGGTCAAGGTCAAGGCCACCCTGCTCGCCGACTACCCCGACGCGCTGCTGATCGGCCCCAACTGCCCCGGCATCATCACCCCGGGCGAGTGCAAGATTGGCATCATGCCCGGCCACATCCACAAGCCGGGTCGCATCGGCGTCATCAGCCGTTCGGGCACGCTCACCTACGAAACCGTGCACCAGACCACCCAGAACGGCCTGGGCCAGTCGACCTGCGTCGGCATTGGCGGCGATCCGGTGCGTGGCATGGGCTTCATCGACGTCATCAAGATGTTCGAGGCGGACCCGGCCACCGAGGGCATCATCATGGTCGGCGAGATCGGTGGCGCTTCTGAGGAAGAAGCGGCGGCCTACATCAAGACCAGCGTCAGGAAGCCGGTGGTTGCCTACATCGCGGGCGTCACCGCCCCGGCCGGCAAGCGCATGGGCCACGCCGGCGCGATCGTCTCCGGCGGCAAGGGTACCGCGGACGAGAAATTCGCAGCACTGGAAGCCGCTGGCGTGAAGACGGTGCGCTCACCGGCCGATCTCGGTGCGGCGATGCTGGCGCTGCTGAAGTAGAACGCTACCGGCCGCCGAGCGGCAGTCGACACCACGCTCCGCCCACCGGCGGGGCGTTTTGCGTTAGGGCGCGGCGCGGCCTGTCGAAGTCTCGATGCTCAGGCCGAGCAGTGCTGCGCGGTCTTCCGCTGCGAACTGGGAGATGGTTTCCGGCCGCAGCGCGCCGGGCGGGTCCAGCCGCAGTGTCAATCCCAGCGGTTCGTGGGCAAACGCGCGCAGCGCGCTGCGCATGGCCGCGTCGGGAGGCAGGCCGTGGCCGGTCAGCCACTGTTGCAGATTTTCGGCGAATGCCAGCTCGGCGTCGTCGGGATCAGCGCCGAGGCGACTGGCCAGCGCCGCCCGTTCGTTTTGCGCCAGGCCCTGATCGAGGTATTGCAGCAGGCCGCCGAGCAATATTGCGCCGCTCAGCTGTTCGGGTGCCGCTAGCCGCAGCTGCAGCGAGGCCTGTGCGGCGGCGGCACCGGGGCTGTCGAGCGTCATCGCCAGCCGCAGGTCGCCGGCTTCCACCCGGTACCGCCAGTCGAAGCTGCCGCTGGCCAGGCGCGGCCAGGGCTCGGCCAGCGGCAGCGTCGCCGTGTCGAAGCTGAACTTCGCGGCCGCAGGCCAGTTCCTGCCACGTTGCCAGCCGCGGTAGCGCAGCGAGGGAATATGCAGGGCAAAGTCAGGCGGCAGACCGTAGCGGCCCTGCAGGGCGTCGCCCGGCGCGAAACGCAATTCCTCGATTTCGCCGCGGCCCCAGAAATGCGCGCTCGCCTTGCTGTAACTCAAGTTGCCCAGCGGCAGCAGCTGTGCGGCCAGCGAGCGCAGCAGCAGGCGCTGTTCTAGTGCCGCACGGGTTTCTGCCTGCCAGCAGGCGATGCCGGCAGAGGCGAGCAGCAACAGCAGGATCAGGCGGAAGAGCATGGCTGATTGTAGGCAGGATGCGCGGGCAGGATGGCTTGCCTGCCCTGCCAGAATGGGCAGTTTCGCCTGCCGGCATCGATCCTGCGGCATCGGCGATCGTTGATCCGTCGCGGACGGGCTTCAGCCCGGCAGCTCCGCCTGCCACGCTATTTGCGGGCTGGATCAATAGGGCTAGACTGCGATTTCATCGTACTGAGGTGGTTTGCCATGCGTCATCTGCTTCGCCCCATCACGCTGGGGCTGTGCCTTGGCATCCTGTCGTTGCAGCTGGTGCATGCTGGCGACCGGACCTATCGCTGGACCGACGAAAAAGGCCGCGTCCACTACAGCGACGTGAAGAACGACAAGGGCGAGCAGGTGACGGTAAAGCCCGGCAGTGGTGCCGCCGGCACGCCGAAGACCGCAACCGGCGGCACGGCCGGGCGCGTGCTTGAGTGCCAGCAGAAAAAAGATCAGCTGAACGTTTACAACAGCTCCCTGCAGATCACCGAAACCGACAGTTTGGGCAACAGCCGCACCTATACCGCAGCAGAGCGCCAGAAGCTGATCGACAGCACCCAGCAGCAGATGCAGACCCTGTGCAGCCCGGCCGCAGGCGGTTCAGGCCAAGATGCTGCGCAACCCTGACCGCTGCCACCGGCGGCTGCACGCCGGCTTGCTGTGTGGCGGCCTGCTGGTCGCGATGGCTGCTGAGGCCGCGGGCGGCGTCTACAAATGGGTGGATCGCAACGGCGTGGTGCGCTACGACGACCAGAACCGGCTGGCCGAGCGGATGACCAGAGCCTCCATTGCCCGGGGTTTCGTGGCACCTGACGCCAAGGCTACCGCTCCCGAAGAACTGGTCGCGGCGGTGGCGCAGCAGTGCAGCGATCTCAGACAGCGCACCGATAGCTATACGCTCGCCACCAGCATCTATGGCAGTGACCCGGTCGGCAATCAATACCGGTTCAGCGCCTATCAGGTGGCACTGGAAATCGCCCGCCTCCGGCAGGAAAGCCAGCGTTATTGCCGTCCGCTCGCTGCCCAGTACCTGCTGACCGAGGCGCGCGCCGAGCTGCGTCGCCAGGAAGCCCTCAAAACCGGGCCATCAGATCCCTAACTGTCGTCCATCACCGACGTAGTCAGCAGGACGGTGCCATTCGCGTTGCCGGACGAGCCCTCTCCAGTCCGTACCGCGCCTGTCAGGCGATGGCCTTCTTGACGTAGGTCGGCAGCGCGAACGCGCCCGCGTGGGTGTCACGGTTGTAGAACTGGGTGTCGAGCGCATCGGCCTTCTCAAGACGGGACACTTTCGTGCCAGCCGTCTTGAAGGCGATCGAGCCGCTCCACCAGCCGCTGGGATAGATCACCTGCGGAAAATGCAGCAGCGTGGTCTCGGCGAAGCCCGCATCCTTCATGGCGGCGTGCATTTCCCTGATCAGCTCAAGGTGCAGCAGGGGGGATTCCGACTGCTGTACCAGCATGCCGTCGGGCTTGAGCGCCTTGATGCAGTCGAGATAGAACTTTTTGCCGAACAGGCCTTCGGCCGGGCCGACCGGGTCGGTGGAGTCGATGATGATGACGTCGATCGAACCGGGTGCGACCTCCTTCATCCAGGCAATGCCGTCGCCGAAGAACAGCGTCGCGCGCGGGTCCTTGTTCTTGTCGCAGAGTTCGGGGAAATGGATCTCCGAGAGGCGGGTGACGCGCTCGTCGATCTCGACCTGGGTGGCTGACTTCACCTCGCTGTGTTTCAAGACCTCGCGCAGCGTGCCGCAGTCGCCACCGCCGACGATCACCACCGTCTCCGGATTGGGGTGCGAGTTGAGCGCCGGGTGGCTCATCATCTCGTGATACAGAAAATTATCTCGGGTCGACACCATGGTGCAGCCGTCGATGGTCATCAGCTTGCCGAAGGTCTCGGTCTGCCAGATCTCGATCTGCTGGTACGGCGTCTGCTCGCTATGCAGTTTGTGACCCTTGAGCGAGAAGGCGGTGCCGGTGGCGTCGATCGCTTCAGTGAACCAGGTGTTGTCGAGGGACATCGTCAGGCCTATGGTCGTTTGTTCGTAAAATGAGGGCGCGAGTATAGAGGCTCGCTCTACTTTCTTTAGTGAACACACCGTGACGAACTGGTCTCCCGAGTCTGCCCGTGCCCGCTACAACATCCCGCAGTGGTCCGAGGGCTATGTGGATGTGAACGTGGCCGGTCATCTCACCGTGCAGCCGTTCAGGAGCGGGGTGGCGGTGGATCTGCATGCGCTCGCCATGCAGCTGCCGAAGGAAGGACTGGAGTGGCCGGTGCTGGTGCGCTTCACCGACATCCTGCGCGACCGTGTGGATGCGCTCACCGGTGCCTTTGCGCAGGTGATTGCCGAGTACGAGTACCGCGGCCAGTACACCGCGGTCTACCCGATCAAGGTCAACCAGCAGAAGGCGGTGGTCGAGGCCATCGTCCAGCACGGTGGCGCCCGCGTCGGCATCGAGGCCGGCAGCAAGCCGGAGCTGGCGGCGGTGCTGGGCCTGGCACTGCCGGGCAGCGTCATCGTCTGCAACGGCTACAAGGATCGCGCCTACATCCGCCGCGCGCTGATCGGCCAGAAGCTCGGCCATAAGGTGTACATCGTGGTCGAGAAACTCAGCGAGCTGCCGCTGGTGATTGCGGAGTCGAAGAGCCTCGACGTCGCCCCGCTGGTCGGCCTGCGCGTGCGGCTCGCCAACATGAGCGAGTCCACCCAGCAGAACACCGGCGGCGAGAAGAGCAAGTTTGGGCTCACCACCGCGCAGGTGCTCTTAGCACTTGAGATGATGCAGAAGGCGGGCTTGAGCGATGCGGTGCGGATGATCCACTTCCATCTCGGCAGCCAGGTCGCCAACGTGCAGGACGTCGCGCGCGGCATGCGCGAGGCAGCGCGTTTTTATGTGGAGCTGCGCCGCCTCGGTGCGCCTATCGAGGTGGTCGATGTCGGTGGTGGCCTCGGTGTGGACTACGAGGGCACCCGCTCGCGCAGCCATTGCTCGATGAACTACTCGCTGCGCGAATATGCCCGCAGCATCGTCCGTACCCTGCAGGAAATCTGCATCGAGGCCGGCCAGCCGGAACCGGCACTGATCAGCGAATCCGGCCGTGCGCTGACCGCGCATCACGCGGTACTGATCGCCAACGTGGTCGACAGCGAAGTCATCGGCAGCCCCAGCATCAGCAAGCCTGCGGCGGATGCGCCGCCGGTGGTGCAGGAACTGTTCGACTGCCTCAACGAAGTCGCCGAGCGCGGCCCGCTGGAGAGTCTGCACGAGGCCGACACTCTGCTGGCCGAGGCGCATGCGCACTACGCCGAAGGCAAACTCAGCCTCGCGCAGCGCGCCTGGAGCGAGCAGGCCACACATGCCATCGCCCGCACCGTGATCCCGCTGCTCGACCAGGGCATCCGCGCCCACCGTGATGCGCTCGAGCATCTGCGCGAGCGGCTCAGCAGCAAGTACTTCGTCAACTTCTCGGTGTTCCAGTCGGTGCCGGATGCCTGGGCCATCGACCAGGTGTTCCCGATCCTGCCGATCCACCGCCTCGACGAGGAGCCTACCGAGCGCGCGCGCCTGTGCGATCTCACCTGCGACAGCGACGGTCGGCTCGATACCTATGTCGACCGCGAGGGTCTGACGCCGACGCTGGCCCTGCATGCGCTGCACGCGCACGAGCCTTATCTGCTGGGTTTCTTCATGGTCGGCGCCTACCAGGAGATCCTCGGCGATATGCACAACCTGTTCGGCGACACCAACGCCGTCAACGTGGTGCTCGATGCCGATGCCCCAGGCGGCTGGCGGCTGGACGACCCCGAATACGGTGATCGCACCGACGAGCTGCTGCGCTATGTGCACCTCGCACCCGAGGCGCTCGCCGAGGCCTATCGCCGCAAGTTCGCCGCCAGCGACCTGCCGCTTGGCACGCGCAATGCGCTACTGGCCGAGCTGGAGGCTGGGCTGTCGGGCTACACCTATCTGTCCTGAGCTGTTGGCGGTGCCGGGTCAGCGAAAGAAAACCGACCGGCGGTTGTCATCCCGCCCTGTGGTTGGCGCGTTGGATGCCTATAGCACTCGGTATCGGGTTTTCGACCTGAGCGCGACGCCGGCCGATGGTTGGATCAGGGCCAGCGTCAAAATCCACTTGAAGGAGTTTTACATGTTGCGCCAATCATCTCTTGCGGCTGTCGCTGCCGCCGTTGTGCTGTCCGCTTGCGGTGGGTCTACCGCGCCGCTGTCCTCCCTGCCGGCGACGCCGGGCAACCAGGTTGCAGCGCCGCCGGAAGTTGCAGCCAAGAGCTGTGTCGATGCCAACACCGTCATGCAGGAGCGCGTTGCGCTACTAGGTGCGGCAGAGGCCCGTCAGGTCGTTGTCACGTTCGAGGGCAAGGGGCCGCTGGCGGCGAAGCAACTGAACCTGCTCAAGGCATTGGGGCTCGGCGGCGCGTATATGCAGAAGCTGCCCATCGCTGGCGTCACCGCCACCCGCGCGCAGATCGAGGCCTTGCAGAAAACCCCGGGCGTGCGCTCGGTGCGCTTCAACGATCAGCTGACGTATGACGACAATGTGGCACGCAATCTCACCTCGGTGGATCAGGCGCAGGCCGCCCCCGAACTCAGGAATGCGGCAGGCGAACCCATCACCGGCAAGGGCGTGACCATTCTGGTCAACGACTCCGGTGTTGATGGCACGCATTCCGACCTCGCCTTCGGCAGCAAGGTGATCGAGAACGTGCAGGGCTATACCAACCTGCAAGGCCTGCTGGATCTGGGCGTGGTGGATCGCAACATGTTCCCGTTCACGCCGCTGGAAGGCGTACCCAACACCGACCTCGGCGGCAGTCACGGCACCCATGTGGCCGGCATCGCTGCCGGCGACGGCACGGCTTCGGACGGCAAGTTTGCCGGAGCCGCCAAGGGCGCCAGCATCATCGGCTACGGCTCTGGCGCAGTGATCTTCGTGCTCGACACCATCGGCGGTTTCGACTACGCCATGCAGACGCTGGATACACACCCCGAATACAACCTGCGCATCATCACCAACTCGTTCGGCAACACCGGCGATATCGACACCTGTTTCGACCCCGCTGACCCCACCAACGTCGCCACCAAAGCATTGGCCGACAAGGGCATGATTGTGGTGTTTTCGGCTGGCAATTCCGGCTCCGGTCACGGCACCATCACCGGCAACTTCAAGAAGGCACCCTGGGTGCTGACCGCCGCCAATGGCGAGAAGTCCGGGCTGCTGGCGCCGACCTCCTCGCGCGGCCGCCTGTCTGGCGGCGTGTACGAGACGGTGGTGGATGGCGAGACGATGATTGTCGAAGACCGCCCGACGGTGGTCACTCCCGGCACCAGCATCATCAGCACCCGCGCCATTGCGGCGGATCCCTTCACGCCGCTGGATACCGCCGACGATATGGCTGTCGGCGACATCCCCACCGAGCAGCTGCCGTTCTATACCCACAAGACCGGCACCAGCATGTCGGCGCCGCATCTCGCCGGCCTGACCGCCCTGCTGCTGGAGGCCAACCCCGCGCTTACCTGGCGCGAGATCAAGCCGCTGTTCAAGGCCACCGCCACCAACATGCCGGGCTATGCCGCCTGGGAAAACGGCGCCGGTTTTGCCAATGCCGAAGCAGCCATTGCGATGGCACTCAAGCTGCGCAAGGACTACGGCGCCACCAACCGCCTGCTGCGCGGCTATTTCGCCAACACCGGCTATGCCGGCAGCAAGTCGGAAATGTTCGACCTGATCTTTGAACCGACGGGTGCGGTCAGCACCGTGCAGGAGTTCGAAGTGGGCAGCGACACCGCACTTGTTGTCGGCAAATACTCGCAGCCGGATGCCCCCATCTGCACCTGTGCGGTACGGCTGACCGACCCTGCGGGCAACCGCTATGGTTCCGGCATCGCCCTGCCGGTGCTTAGCGCCAACGTCGCGGCCACCGCCCCCGGCATGGCCGGCACCTGGACCATCGAGATGCGTGGCATCGGCTCGGTGTCCGGCGTCGTCGTCGATCCCACCGGCATGAGCAGCGGCATCGCCGCACCCTCCACTGCGACGGTGAAGGTGGAACAGTTCCTGAGCGGCATGCCGACGGGTCTTGCTGACACCGTCGGCCACCCGCTGGCGCAGCAGATCGAGTTTGCGGTGTCGCGTCGCCTCGTCGATGGTGCTGGCCCCTCGTTCAAGCCGGATGAAGTGCTCACGCGCGGCCTGTTCGCCGACTACCTGATGAGCTGGGGCGTGCGCCAGACCCGCGCGCTCGATGTGATCAGCAAGTTCAACGATGCCGGCAGCAATGACCTGCTGTCGCTGGCGGCGGAGGCGGTCACCCGCAAGGGCCAGCTGATTTCTGACCTCAATCTGGAGTCCGCACCGCTGCTGCTGCTCTCTGGCGGCAGCTTCAACCCCGCTTTGGCCGTCAGCCGCGAGCAGGTGGCCTATGCGCTGGTGCAGGCGACCGGCCGCGAGGCCGCCGCCAAGGCCATCGACACGACCGCCCCGCTGACCGTCACCGATGCCGATGGCAACGTCGTGCCGGTGTTCGATGCCGATCAGATCGACCCGGCACTGAAAGGCCATATCGCGCTGGCCCTGCAACTGGGAATCCTCGATGCGGTGATCTCGGATGCAGCTGGCGGCAAGGTGGCGCGCATCAACGCCAGGGGTGGCCTCACCCGAGCCGAGTACGCGGCGTTTGCGGCGCGCACTTATGCGAGCGTGGTGTTCCCCTCCTGATCCCGGTCAGGCACAAAAAGCCCCGGCACTGCCGGGGCTTTTTTGTGCCTGCAGTTCAGCGTGTGGCGAACTTGTCGGTGGCCTCGATGAGTGCAGACAGCGTGCCTTTTTCGCTCGCCGCATGGCCGGCATCCGGCACCACCACGAACTCGGCTTCCGGCCAGGCGCGGTGCAGGTCCCAGGCCGATTTCATCGGGCACACCACGTCGTAGCGGCCCTGCACGATGACGGCTGGAAGGTGGCGAATCTTGTGCACATCGGCCAGCAGCTGGTCGTCACGCGAGAACCAGCCCCGATGGGTGAAGTAATGGCATTCGATGCGCGCGAAGGCGTCGGCGAACTGGTCGTTGCCGTAGCGGGCGATCATGTCGCTGTTGATCAAGAGCTTGCTGGTGGCACCTTCCCAGGTGCTCCAGGCCTTGGCGGCGGCGGCGCGAACGCCGGCATCGCTGCTGGTCAGTCGCCTGTAGTAGGCCGCGACGAAATCACCACGCTCGGCTTCGGGGATGGCATCGCGGTAGGCCTCCCACTGGTCCGGAAATATCCAGCTGGTGCCGGCCTGGTAAAACCAGTCGATCTCCGCCTGACGCAGCAGGAAGATGCCGCGCAGCACCAGCGCCTGCACCCGGCCCGGATGGCTCTGGGCATAGGCGAGGCCGAGGGTGGAGCCCCAGCTGCCGCCGAATACCAGCCACTGTTCGATGCCCAGCAGCACGCGGATGCGCTCCATGTCGGCCACCAGATCCCAGGTGGTGTTCTCCGAGAGTTCCGCAAATGGTGTGCTCTTGCCGCAGCCACGCTGGTCGAACAGTACGATTCGGTATTTCGCCGGGTCGAAGAATTGCCGCTGCCAGGCTTCGGTGCCGCCACCCGGGCCGCCGTGCACGAAGACCGCGGGCCTGCCCTCGGGATTGCCGCTTTCCTCGATATAGATCTCGTGCAGGGCCGAGACCTTGAGGCGGTGTGTGGCATATGGCGCGATGGCGGGGTAGGCGGTGCGCAGGGTCATGGAACAGGTCGGCTGGGCGGAAAGATGACGCCAGCTTAGCGGACGCAGCTCACAGGCCGCGCAGGAAACCCCAGAGCAGTATCGCAAAGCCGCCGATCTCCGCCAGCGCCAGCGACCACATGAAGCCGTGCAGCAGCACTCCCGGCAGCGTGCCCTTGCCGAGCCGGTGCGGAGATCGCAGCTGGTTGTCGGTGTCGCGCAGCATGCCGTGCAGCAGGTAGCTGGAAATGGCGAGCGCAAAAAACAGCAAGGGTGCCGCCACGGCAAGCAGGGTACCGTTCGCAGCCAGCGGCGAGTAGGGCACAAAGGCGCGCAGCAGCAGGGCGCTGAACGAGTACATCAGGCTGCTGCGGTGGGCGATGTCGACATAAACCGGCGCAACCGCATCCGCCGAGCGGGCGATGCAGAGATATTTCCACAGGCCGGTCAGCAGCCCGGTCAGGAAGAACAGGCCTGCCGCCAGCAGGCACAGCGTATCGGCAGTCATGGTGGAATCGGCAGGCTGGAGCGCAGTGCGCAGTGTCTGTGAAATGCGCGGTTTTTGCGATTGCTGCACAGTGCGCTGGCGGCTAGCATCTTGCCTGTCGCTTTTGGCACCTTGACCGCAGTCCACCGAAGCTCTTCAGATGCGCCTGACCCACCCGCTATACCTTGCCGTTGTCGTTGCCGGATTGTCGACGGCCAGCCTTGCTCAGCCCCCTGAATCGGCGCCAGCCGCTGCACCCTCGCCGCCGGCGCTGAGCGCGATTGCCGCTCCGGCGCAGCAGGCCGCACCTGCGCCGCTGGTGCCGACCCTGGTCAAGCCGGTCGCCGCGCTGATCGACGCCGCCGACGAGTCTGGTGCCGAAGCCGAGGCCGGCGACAAGCTGGCCAGGGAACGCAAGCTGTTCCACCGCCCCGAGGTGCTCAAGGGCAGCATCCGGTTCTGGCGGCGGGTGTTCGCGGAGTATTCCGAGCACCAGAGCGTGATCCACGACATCCGCAAGCCTGACCGCATCTACGCCGTGCTGGATTTCCGCGGCGAGGTGGCAAGGCTGAACAAGGTCCAGCTGTCGAACCTGAAGAACAACGACGAGGATGCCGCCAAGGCGCGCTTCGCGGTGCTGCTGCGGCAGACCGCCGCCTTGGCCGCCACCCCGGAGGCGATGGATGGCGAGCAGCGCCGGCTCGCCGCGCTGTTTTCCGGCGATGCGGCAGCCCTGGCCGACGCCGCAGGCAACCTGCGCACCCAGCGCGGCCTGCAGGAACGCACCCGCGAGGCGATCGCCATCTCCGGCCAGTACCTGCCGGAGATGGAGCGCATCTTTGCCGATGCCGGCCTGCCGCGGCTGCTGACCCGGCTGCCGTTCGTGGAGTCCAGCTTCAACATCAATGCCTACTCGAAAGTCGCGGCGGCGGGCCTCTGGCAGTTCATGCCGGCCTCGGCCCGGCTCTACATGCGCCACAACCAGATCGCCGACGAACGCAGCGACCCCTGGACTTCCACCCGCGCCGCCTCGCAGCACCTGAAGGACGACTACGACGCCCTCGGCAGCTGGCCGCTGGCGCTCACCGCCTACAACTACGGTCGCGGCGGCGTGGCGCGGGCGCTCAGGGAAAGCAACAGCCGCACGCTCGACGAGATGCTGGTGCGGTTCAACGGCCCGCGGTTTGGTTTTGCCTCGCGCAATTTCTACGCGGAGTTTCTGGCCGCCACCGATGTCGAGCGCGACTGGAAAAAACACTTCGGCGACATGCAGCGCAGGACGCCGCTGCGCTTCGAGACCGTCACCGTCGAACGCTTCACGCCGTACCGCACCCTGGTGGAGACGGCCGGCATCGATTCCGAGAGCTTTCGCAAACTCAACCCCTCGTACCATGAAACCGTGGTGGGCGGGCGGCTCTACGTGCCGGCGGGCGATCGCATCCGCCTGCCCGAAGGCCAGGCCGAGTCCTTCAAGGTCGCCTATTCCAGGCTGGGTAGCGGCGAAACCTTTGCCAGGCAGCGGCAGACGCAGTTCAGCTACAAAGTCAGAAAAGGCGAGACGCTGGCAGCGATAGCCAGCCGCTACGGCGTCAGCGAGCGCACCCTCAGGAGCATGAATGGCCTGAAGAAAGGCAAGCTGCGCGCGGGCCGAACTATCCGCATCCCCAACAACGGCGACAACGCCCCGGAAATGATGGTCGCGGTGGCTGATGCGGGGTCGGATGCAGTGGCCGCCGCCAGCACCGGCAGCAAGGCGAACAAGGCGAACAAGGCCAGAGCGTCCTCCCGTGCCGCTGCGTCCCGCACCCACAAGGTGAAGTCAGGGCAGACCCTGTCGAGCATTGCCGCCAGATACAAGGTGAGCGTGGCGCAGCTCAAGCACAGCAACAACCTGCCGAGTTCGGGCCTGATCAGGCCGGGGATGAAGCTGAAGATCCCCAGCTGATGGCAGGCCGTCAGCGCGCCGGCTGCGGTGCCGGCAGCGCGCCCAGGATCGCAGCCGCCAGAGGTTCGTAGCCGCCGTCGAAATGATGGCCGCCGGGCATCTTCACCGCGCTGAGTCCGCCGGCGACCGGCAGCTTCGGGCAGATGCTGTCGTCGTCGTCTTCGCCGTAGATGCAGAGGAATCTCAGATCCCTGATTTTCACCACTTCCGGCAGGATCTCCGGGCCGCTGTTGTTGTCCGCTATCCAGTTGCCCAGCTCGAATTCGAATACCGCGTGGTCGGACAGGCCCATCGCCGCCACCAGCGCCAGCCGGCTCTTGAACGAGGCACCCAACTGGTTGACGGCGAACGGCAGCACGTCGGCACCCTGCGAGTAGCCGATCAGAATCACTTTCTGTTTCTGCCATGCGGCGAGGTAATGCCGGCTGATTTTCTCGATGTCGGCGGCAATGCCTGCCGGCGTGCGCGCCGTCCAGAAATAGCGCAGCGAGTCGACCCCCACGACCGGGATGCCATGACCGTTGAGGGCATCGGAGACCGCCTTGTCGATGCCCGCCCAGCCGCCATCGCCGCTCCAGAACACGGCCAGATACGGGCTGTTGCCGGCGACCGGCTGTTCCACCACCGGCAAATCGCCCAGACCGGCGGGAGCTGGCGGCAGCGCAGCGGTCTGGGTGGCGCTGAGCGAGCGGTAGGCTGCCGCCAGGGCCGCCCGCGCGGCCGGATCGGCCCCGTAATCATGGCCTACGCCGGGCAGGATTTTTTGCCGTGCTGCGGGCATCTGGCTGATCATGGTCGGTGTCGCTGCCGCAGCGCAGACGGTGTCGCGGCTGCCGAGCAGGGCCGCAAACGGGGTGGCCAGCGAGGGGCGGGCGAGAAACCTCACGCCTCTCGCTGGCTGCCCCGTCGCCGGCAGTGGCCTGAAGCGCAGCCCGTCGCCCGTACACAGTGGTTTTTTCAGATCCAGATCAGGGCAGAAGCCGGTCACCAGGCCGGCAGCGAAAGTGCCGGCCGGGGCCTGCGCCAGTGTCGCGTAGGCGAGTGTCGCGCCGGAGGAATGGCCGACCAGCACCGGCGCCCGATAGCCGTCGAGCCTGGCATAGGCCTGTACGAAGTGGGCGAGATTCTCCAGATCGCCATCGGCGAACACGCACTCGCCGCCGTCGGCTTCCAGAGCGGTCATCAGCTGGGGGGTGTCGATGCCCGCCACCAGCGCGCCTTCGCCGGTCAGGGTCTCGGCCATGCGCGCCATCGAGGCGTCCCAGCGCGCCTCGCCGGAGAGCAGCAGGGCGAAACTTTTCGGCGTGCCGGCAGGGCGGTAGAGGCGCACGTTCTCGAAGCGGCCGTGGCTGAGCTGCTGCGGCTCGCCGGCCTGCGCCGGAACCGCCAGAACCGCCAGCAGCAGTGCAGCCCGCTTCATTTGGCCAGCACGCCCTTGACTCCGCCGCTGACCAGCGCGGCGATGTCGGTGAACACGATCAGCGGCTGGATGCCGCCTTCCGCGCAGAGATAGCGCGGCTCCCACACCGGGTCGAACTTCTGCTTGAAGGCGCGCAGGCCGCGGAAGTTGTAGAAGTTCTCGCCGTGGCTGTAGATCAACCGCCCCAGCCGCTGCCAGTGCGGCGCCTTGTGGTGGCTGCTCATGCCCGACATCGGCGCCATGCCCAGGCCGAACTGCGCGTAGCCCTCGGCCTGGCAGTGCAGCATGATCTTGACGAACAGATAGTCCATCACGCCCTTCGGGGCATCGGGGGTGTAGCGCATCAGGTCGATGGTGGCCTCGCGCTTTTCGTCGGTCATCATCAGGTTGGCAAAGGCCACTGCCTGGCCATCGCGGTGCACCACCGCAATCGGGGTGCAGGCGAGATATTCGGGCTCGAAGGCGCCCAGCGAAAAGCTTTTCTCGCGGGTGGCCTGTTCGGCCAGCCAGGCGTCGGAAATCCGCCGCAGCTCCGGCAGCAGCATGCCGTGCGCGGCAGGCGGCAGTACTTGGAAGCTGAGGCCGTCACGCTCGCCCTTGCTGATCGCCTGCCTGAGGTGCGCACGCTTGCTGCCCTGCACGCTGAAATCCTTGAGCGGCACCATCGCGTATTCGCCGAGCTTGTGGGCGGAAAGCCCGACATCGAGATACAGCGGGATGCTGCGGCTCGAGGCCTGGTAGAAGCAGGCGCGGCCACCGTGGTCGTGGACGTGTTCGACGAAGCGCCAGATCAGCTCCGGCCATTCGCTCTCGAGCCCCACCGGGTCGAACAGTGCCGCCCAGGTGCGGCCGCGCTTGCCGTACATCAGAAAACTCAGGCCGGTGGCCGAGAACATCAGCGACTTGTCGCCGGTGAGTGCCAGCAGGGCGTCGGCGCGCGGCTGTTTCGCGATGATCTGGCGAGCCCGTGCCAGATCCGCGGCATCAGCCTGCGCGGCATCGCCGGAAGCCGGACGGAACGCCTGCCAGAGTGCGAAGGTGAAACCGATCAACACCACCGCCAGGGTGGCGCGCAGGGCGCGCGGCGCATGGCCGTCGAAGGCGAACTGCCACCACAGATCGTCGGTATAGGGCACGTCGCGGTAGACGAAGAACAGCAGCCAGGTGATCGCCCCCAGCACCGCGCCGATCATCAGCAGCCAGTGTGGCGAGAACGGCTGCGCGAACAGCGAGGCGCGCCGGTCGAACTCCTTGCGGCCGGCAACCAGCAGCAGCAGCAGCATGCCGAGCGCGGCCATCTCGCCGAGCGCCACCCCCTTGGGCAGGGTGAAGATGAAGCTGACCGCGGCCAGCAGCAGCGCCGCCCACCAGGCGGCGTCGAGCCTCAGCATCAGGCCGCGCGCCACGAACAGCAGGCCCAGGCCGGCAATGCTGCCGATGAAGTGCGCCCCTTCGACGAAGACCAGTGGGATGTTGAGCGCGAGCAGTTCGGTGGCTTCGTCGGTTGACGGGGTCACTCCCGACACCAGCAGCATGATGCCGATGGTAATGGTGGCGGCCGCGAGGAAGATCGGCGACAGCTCGGCGGCTTTCTGCCGCACCCGGCTCTGGGCGATGGCGCGCCATTCGCGCAGCACCAGCAGCGTCACCGCCAGGGCGAGCGGCGCGAGGTAGTAGATGGCGCGGAACAGCACCAGCGCGCCAGCCAGTGCCGAAGGCGGCAGCGAGTCACTGTAGGCGAGCAGAATCATGCCCTCGAAAATGCCCACGCCGCCCGGTATGTGCAGAATCACCCCGAGCGAGACGCCGATGACATAGAAGGCGAGGAAGCCCATGAAATGCAGGTCGGCGGCAGGCAGCAGGGCCCACAGCGCGGCGGCGGCAAACAGCAGGTCGAGGGCAGAGACACCGATCTGGATCAGCGCCAGCTGGGTGCTTGGCAGCGCAATGCGCTTGCCGAACATCACCAGCGGCTTGCCGCGCATGCACAGGCCGATCACCCAGCTGATCAACACCAGGGTGAAGATGCCGACGCCGTGCATGAACCAGGCCGGCACGCCCAGCGCCGCCTCGGCGCGCTCGGCACCCCAGAGCAGGCCGATCGCACCGATGAAGGTGATGCCGAGACCGAAGCCTGCCGAGATGAATCCCATCAGCTGGGCGACCTGCACCGTATCCATGCCCGCCGCGCCATACACGCGCAGCCGCACCGCACCGCCGGTGAGCACGCCCATGCCGACGGTATTGCCCATCGCATAGCCCGCGAACGAGCCCAGCGCGACGGTGCGCCAGGGCAGCTTGATGTTGAGATAGGCGAGGCCGGAGAGGTCGTAGCAGGCGAGTGCGACGAAACTCAGGAAAGTGAACAGCGCCGCCAGCAGCAGCGAATCCACCGGCGTGGCGCGCATCTGCACCAGCACGTCCTTGTAGTTGATCTCGCGGGTGAGTTCCCGCAGTGCCAGCAGGGCGAAACCCAGCAGCACCATCGCCATCAGGGCGGGCAACCAGGGCTTGGCACGCAGGAACAGGTTGTTGAGGGAAGCGGACATCAGCAGAGGACTTTTCGGGTAGCCCTAGTTTAGGCGTGATGGCCGGTGCCGCGTTTTACTTGTTGTAGTCTGCACGGGGGTAAATCTCGCGCTGCGTTGGGCATGTCGAAAAAACTGATCGGAAACCGTCTCAAGGACCTCGCCGCCGCTGCCGAGTATCGCGTCTGGCGCGAGGTTGCGCTGGAGCTGGATCGCCTCGAAGGTGCCGACGCCTGGAAGCAGGACGAAACCAGCGACGACTACGACTATCTGCTGATTCGCGAGCGCCTGCTGCTGATGCGCGAACTGCGCCAGAAAGGCAATGTCCGCGAACTCACCTTTCACCTTGCCGAGGGGCTGCACGGCAATCTCGCCAACACCTCCAACCCCCTGCTCTACGGCTATGCCCGCGCCGGCACCAAGCGGCTGATCGAGGAATACGTCGACGAGGCGGCGCGCTGCCTGGACTACATCTGCGTCGGCGATTTCCCGGATTTCTCCGATGACGAGAAAGTGCTGTTCTTCAAGCGCACCGGGGCTTCCTTCGGCCGCTCCGCCCTGCTGCTGTCGGGAGGGGCCACGCTGGGCATGTTCCATCTCGGCGTCATCAAGGCGCTGTGGGAGCACGAGCTGCTGCCGCGGGTCATCTCCGGTTCGTCGGCGGGTTCGATCATCGCGGCGATGACCTGCACCCGCACCGATGCAGAGCTGCCGGCGATGTTCGACCATGGCAGCATCAACCTGGCCGCCTTCCAGCGGCTGAGCTTCGTGAAGATGTTCAAGGGCGGCACGCTGATGGACTCTGCCCATCTGGCGGCCTGCCTCAACGCCAACATCGGCGAAGAGAGCTTTCTGCAGGCGTTCGAGCGCACCCGGCGCATTCTCGGCGTCACCGTCTCGCCGGCGGAGATGCACCAGCAGCCGCGGCTGCTGAACTATCTCACCGCGCCCCACGTCATCCTCAGGAAAGCGGTGCAGGCGAGCTGCGCGATTCCCGGCGTGTTCGAGCCGGTGATGCTGGAAGCGCATGACTTCAACGGTGACACCGTGCCGTACATGCGCAGCAAGCGCTGGGTCGATGGTTCGCTGGCAAACGACCTGCCGCTGCTCAGGCTGGCACGGCTGCACAATGTCAACCACTACATCGTCAGCCAGACCAATCCGCATGTGGTGCCGTTCCTCCAGGACAACGTCCGCCGCGGCCGTGGCCTCGGCACGCTGGCCGGCGAGCTGGTGAAAGTCGCCGGCCGCGACGTGGTGAAAGTCGCCCGCGAGCATCTCCATTCCTATTCGGCGGGGCGGGTGGTGGACAAGCTCAACGACATCCTGCAACAGCGATATTCAGGCGATGTGACGCTATTCCCCCAGCAGTCGCCGCGCGATCTGATGCGGATGCTGGCCAATCCCTCGGCCGCCGACATCGCCAACTACATCCGCGACGGCGAGCGCGCCACCTGGCCCAAGCTCGACCGCATCCGCATGCAGACCCGCATCTCGCGGGCGTTCGAGGACTGCCTGCAGTGGCTGAAGAACCGCAGCGAGGAACGCCAGCTGCGCGCGCTGAGGCCGAAGCTGAAGGCCGCCCAGCGACTGGCGGCTGGCGCAGGCACCAGCATGTCCCGCTAAACTAGCGACCAGCAGCGGACAGGAGTCTGCACGGCACCCACTCACAAGGATCTGTGATGCTCATGAATCTAAGCCCTCCTCTCAAGGAACTCGTCCCCGTCACCCCGCGCGGCGAGGCGACGCGCAGGAAGCTCCTGGCCTCCGCCGAGATCGAGTTCGGTAACAAGGGTTTTGCGGCGGCCTCGGTCAGCTCCATCACCCAGCGCGCCGATGTCGGTCAGGGCACGTTCTATCTGTACTTCCACAGCAAGGAAGAAGTGTTCGCCACGCTGGTACGTGATTTCGGCGCCGACCAGTGCCGCCAGCTGGCAGTGGCTGACGCCGCCGCCAAGGACGATGAGCGCCGGCTGGTCACCCGGCTGGCGGAGTTCGTGGCCTTGCAGCCGGGCCGTCACCGCATCCTCAGCGAGGCACAGTTCGTCGATGAGCCCGCGTTCCGCGAGGTGCAGCAAAAACTGCTCTCGACCGTCGCCAGCGAGCTGGTTGGCGGTGGCCGCGTCATCCGTGGCGGCGAGATCAGCCTGCGCGCTGCGGCCCTGGTGGGCGCTGCCACCGGTGCGGCGCTGGCGCACTGTCAGTGGGGCGGCAAGCCGGTGAGCAGGACCCTGGTCGAAGCGGTGATGGGCTCGGCCTTGGCGGGCTGATCCCTCACCCCAGTGATCCACCCGCGTAGATCGCGAAACCGGCCAGCAGCACCAGCAGGGCACGGGTCTGCATCCGCAGCACTTCCCGCAGCGCGGCTCGCAGGCTGGGCGCGACGCTGACGGCGCCATCCGCCTCCTCGATCGCCAGCGCGCCGGTGGCCACTTCGGCCAGCACGGCCCAGCTGTGGCTGCGCCAGGCGCCGCCGTAATGCAGCTCGCCGACCCGCTTCCACGCTGCCAGGGCGTCGTCCATGCTGCCCGCCAGGGCAAACAGGGCGGCGGTGATGCGCGCTGGCAGCCAGGCCGCCAGTGCGTGCAACTGCTCGGCGGACTGCCGCGCGCCACTGCCAAATCCCTGCTGTTCCAGCAGCAGCGGCAGGCGGCTGGCGAGGCGATAGCCGACGGCGGCGGCCGGACCCAGCACCATGAACCACAGCAGTACGCCAAACAGCCGTTCGTGCGACTGGATGAACAGGGCGCCGATCAGGCTGCGATGGCATTCATCGGGGGCGGGGCCGGAATCCAGCGACTGTTGCAGGCTGCGGGTGAGCCGCCCGGTCTCGGCCGCGTCGCCCCGGCTTTTCGCCGTAATCAGCCGCTGCACGTCGTCGGACAGATCGCGCGGGCCGAGGCAGAGCAGCAGCACCGCCGCGCTGAACAGCACCTGCAGCAACGTCGCCGACAGCCAGTAATCGAGTGTGAGTGTCAGCGCCGTCGCAGTCGCCGTCAGCAGCCAGGGCAGCAGGGCGGTGTCGGTGGCAGCTCCCAGGCGCTTGAGGGCGCGCAGCAGGGCTGCCAGCAGCCGCGATTCGCCGAGCGCCGTGCCCTGCGGGAAAGCGCGCTCGATTGCGAGCGCCAGCACGACGGCGAGAAAGTTCATGGTCAGGCCCGGTCACCGAGGCTGCGGCGATAGCGCAGCCAGTCGAAGTATGGGCCGGGATCGGTCTTGCGGCCCGGCGCGATGTTGCTGTGGCCGACGATGCGCTTGGGGGTGATCTTCAGATACACCTTGAGGATGGCGCCGGTCAGCGCCGTCAGCGCGGCGTACTGCGCATCGGTAAAGGGTTCCTCGTCAGTGCCTTCCAGCTCGATACCGATCGAGAAATCATTGCAGCGGTTGCGACCCTCGAAGCTGCTCTCGCCGGCGTGCCAGGCTCGCTGCGTGGTGGGCACGTATTGGGTCACCAGGCCATCGCGGAAGATGCAGGCATGCGCCGATACCTTGAGCTGTGCGATGCCGGCGAAGTAGGGATGCGCCGTTGCATCGAGCTGGCCCTGGAACAGCGCATCGATGTAGCCAGCGCCGAACTCGCCGGGAGGCAGCGAGATGTTGTGGATGACCAGCAGCGACACTTCGTCGGTCGGTCGCGCGTCGCAGTGCGGCGAGGCCAGCTGCCGCGCGTTCGACCACAATCCGGTGGCGGTATCGAGCCAGGATCGAGGCTGATCCGCGCGCGGCTGAGAGGCGGAACTTTGTTTCACGCGGCCGCTCATAGCAAGGCGCCGGTTGCGGCGCTGCCACGTAGACTCTGCTCTCCACTGCAACCCAAGTTCACGGCGTTCATGCTCATTCGCTTCTCTGCGTTCCGCTGCACTGTCCGTCCCGCCATCCGTCTTGCGGCGCTCTCCGTCGGTGTCATCGCCGGATTGTCCGCACCCGCCTGTGCGGCACAGCACGTCACGACCACCGAGGCCACACCCATGCCGCATGCCCCATTGAGCTTCACTGCTGCACCGCCGCTGTTGCCCGCGCCGCTGCCGGGCCACGTCGCCAGCGTCGATGATGATTTTCCCGATACCCCGTTGAGCTATCGCAAGCATATCTTGGCGAATGGCCTGACGCTGCTGGTGCATGAGGATCACAAGGCGCCGCTGGTGTCGGTGCAGGTCTGGTACCACGTCGGCAGCAAGGACGAAGTGCCGGGCAAGACCGGCTTCGCGCATCTGTTCGAGCACCTGATGTTCAACGGCTCGCAGCACCACGATGACGAGTTCTTCCGGCCGCTCGAAAGCGCCGGTGCGAGCGACATCAACGGCACCACCAATGTCGACCGCACCAATTTTTTCGAGACGGTGCCGACCGGCGCCCTGGACTTGGCGCTGTGGCTGGAATCCGATCGCATGGGCAATCTGCTGCCCGCCGTCACCCAGAAAAAGCTCGACGAGCAGCGCGGCGTGGTCAAGAACGAAAAGCGTCAGCGCGAGGGACAGCCCTACGGCAGGGCCGACGAAGTGATCGTGCAGAACAGCTATCCCGCAGGGCATCCCTATTCCTGGACCACCATCGGCTCGATGGAGGATCTTGACCGCGCCAGCCTCGACGATGTGCGCGCCTGGTTCAAGAAGTACTACGGCCCCAACAACGCGACGCTGGTGATTGCCGGCGACATCGGCACCGAGGCCGCCATCGCCAAGGCCGAGCAGTACTTCGGCAGCATCCCCCCCGCAGCCGGCGTGGTGCGCCGCGACCAGTGGCTGGCGGCCTTTCAGGAGCCGCGCCGCATCGAGATGCGCGACCAGGTCACCCAGGCGCGCATCTATCGCCTGTGGAACGTGCCGCGCCGCGGCTCCGAGGATGCGCTGCTGCTGAGTTTTGCCGCCGAACTGTTGGCCGGCGACAAGGCCAGCCGCCTTTATCAGCGGCTGGTCACCAGGGACGCCATCGCCACCGCCGTGCAGGCCGATGTCGATGCCAATGAACTCGGCTCGCAGTTCGGCATCATCGTCACGCTCAAGCCGGGTGCGGATATCGCCCGGGCCGAGGCCCTGCTCGACGAGGAGATCGCCGCCTTCATCGGCACCCCGGCCACCGCCGCTGACGTGCAGCGCCGCAAGACCAGCTATTACGTGGCGCGTCTGGCCGGTCGCGAGAGCATCGGTGCGAAGGCCGGCGAGCTGGCGGGCTGCCAGCTGTTCGAGGGCGCGCCGGAGGCTTGCGAAGCGGAGTGGCAGCGTATCCGCGCGGCCACGCCCGCCAGCATCCAGAGTGCCGCCGCACGCTGGCTCAATGGCAACCACCTGACGCTGACGGTGCTGCCCGAGCCGGCTCTCAAGGCGCAGCCAACGGCAAAAGTTGATCGCAGCAGGCTGCCGCCAGTCGGCGATCCGGCAGGCATCCATCTGCCGCCGCTGACCCGCTTCAGTCTGAGCAACGGCATCGAGGTACTGCTGGCCGAGCGCCACGAAGTGCCGCTGGTGAATCTGGAAATGTTCTGGCCCTATGGCACGGCGGCACAGCCCGGCGCGGGTCAGTTCGAGATGCTGATGGGCATGCTCTCCGAAGGGGCCGCCGGCCTCGATGCCGAGCAGCTGACCGCGGCCTACAGCACGCTGGGGGCAAGCTTCGGCGGCGATCTGGATGCCGACAGCCTGGGCGTCACCCTGGGTACGCCGCGCAGCAAGCTGGCAGAAGCGCTGAAGCTGTTTGCCGTCAATATCCGGCAGCCGGATTTCCCTGCCGAAGCGCTCGCCCGGCGCGTGCAGCGCAAGCTGGCGGGGCTGCGCGCCAACACCAGCAGCCCCGGCGGCATCCTCAGCCTCAACCAGATGCGGCTGATGTACGGCAGCCATCCGTACGGCCGCTTCAACAGCCTGCCGCTGCTCGAAGCCGCCTCGCAGGCACTCACCACCGAGATGCTGCGCAGCTTGAGTCCGCAGGTGCTGCGTCCCGATGGCGCGCGCCTGCTGGTGGTGGGCGACACCGACCGCGCCACGCTCGAACCGCTGCTCGAAGCGGCGTTCGGCGACTGGACCGCACCGGGCGGTGCGGCCCCTGATCGCCGGCTGCCGCCGGTGGTGGCGCCGGGCGCCAGAGTGTTTCTGTTCGACCTGCCGGGTGCCGAGCAGTCGCTGGTGACGGCGGCCGACCTGTCGCTGCCGGTCACCGATGCGGCGCACGAAGCCGCTGACCTGGCCAATGCCGTGCTGGGCGGGCTGTTCACCTCCCGGCTCAACATCAATCTGCGCGAGAACCGGCACTGGACCTACGGGGCGTTCAGCGGCCTGCAGGAGTCGATGGGCCCCGGACTGTTCGGTGCCCGTGCCGCCATCGAGACGCCGCACACCGCCGCCGCCATGGTCGAGATGCGGCGCGAGATCGCCGACATTGCCGGCAGACGGCCGCCCACTGCGGCGGAACTGGACGCCGCCCGCAAATCGCTGGTGCGCACGCTACCCGGCCAGGCGGAGACCGCTGCCGGGGTGATGGGCCTGTACCAGCGCCTGCTCTCGTATGGCCTGCCGGCCGACAGCTACAGCGGCTATGGCGCGCGGCTGGCGAACCTGAGTGCCGCCGATGTCGCCCGCGCCGCCGCCAAGCTCGCGAGGCCGGAGGCGCTGACCTGGCTGGTGGTGGGTGATCTGTCGAAGATCGAAGCCGACATCCGCAAGCTCAAGCTGGGTCCGGTGACGGTGCTCGATGCGGCTGGTCAGACGCTGCGCTGAACCGTGCTGCACCTGGTACTGCACCAGCCGGAGATTCCACCCAACACCGGCAACCTGATGCGGCTCGCCGCCAACACCGGCGTGCAGCTGCATCTGATCCACCCGCTGGGCTTCTACCTGCGCGACAAGGAGTTGCAGCGCGCGGGACTGGACTATCGGGAGTGGGCCAGCGTGCAGGAACATGCCGACTGGGCGGCGTTTCGCGCCGCGCTACCGACGGCGAGGGTATGGGCGTTCACCACTCGGGCGGAACGGTTCTACACCGATGCGGTGTTCGCCGAGGATGATGTTCTGCTGTTCGGATCGGAGACGCGCGGCCTGCCGGCAGCGGTATTGGAAACCATCCCCGAAGCGCAGCGCCTGCGGTTGCCGATGCAGCCCGGTTCGCGCTCGCTCAATCTCGCCAACGCGGCGGCGATTGCGACTTACGAAGCCTGGCGGCAGCTGGGGTTTGCGGGCGCTGTTTAGTCTTGCTCGGCGCGCAGCGGCCGCTGCGCCAGCGTGGTGAACGCTTCCACCGGCTTGATCTCGCCGGAAATCACCCGCGCGATCACCTGGGTGATCGGCACTTCAACGCCCAGCCGGCCAGCGAAGCGCAGCACTTCCTGGGCGGCCTTGGCACCTTCGACCACCTGGCCGATGATCGCGCGCGCCTCATCCGGGGTCTTGCCTTCGGCCAGCAGCAGGCCAAAGCGGCGGTTGCGAGACTGGTTGTCGGTGCAGGTCAGCACCAAGTCGCCCAAGCCTGCCAGGCCCATGAATGTTTCCGGTTTCGCCCCCGCCGCCACGCCGAGCCGCATCAGCTCGTTGAGGCTGCGGGTGATGAAGCCGGCACGGGTATTTGCCCCCAGCCCCAGGCCATCGGCGATGCCGACGCCGATCGCCATCACGTTTTTCGCAGCACCGCCGATCTCGACTCCGATCACGTCGTCGGAGGGGTAGGCGCGAAAACCATCGCCGTGGAAGATACGGGCGATCTTTTCGGCGAAAGCCTCATCGGTGGAAGCGATGGTGACGGCAGTCGGCAGCCCCATCGCCAGTTCTTTGGCGAAGGTCGGGCCAGACAGAATCGCCACCGGATGCACCGCCGACAGGCCCGCAGCAATCACCTCGTGGGCGAGCCGCGCCGTACCCGGTTCCAGCCCCTTGCAGGCGCAGACCAGACCCTGGCCGGCGCGCAGCAGGGGAGCGATGGCGGCGATGGTGGCGCCCAGCGCGGAGCTGGGGGTGGCGAGCAGCAGATCCTCGGCGCGGCTGACGGTCGCAGCCAGATCGGCACTGGCGTGCAGCCTGGCCGGAAACGGCATGCCCGGCAGATAGCCTGCGTTCTCGCGGGCCGCCTCCATCGATGTCATCCGGCCTTCGTCACGGCCCCACAGCAGCGTCGGGTGGCCACGCCGTGCCAGGTGGATGCCGAGCGCGGTGCCGAACGAGCCGGCACCGAGCACCGCGAGGCGGACGTCCATCGTCGGGCGAGAGTTCAGTGCGTCGCGGCGGGCGCTGCGGCGGCAGCGGCGCGCTGGTTGCGGTGCTCGACGTAGAGCGCCTCGAAATTGACCGGCTGCAGCAGAATCGGCGGAAATCCAGCGCGCTGGATCAGGTCAGCGACGCTCTCCCGCGCAAACGGAAACACCTGATGCAGGCAGTAGGTGCCGAGCACCGCTTCGACCTCGTCGACGCTGGGGAAGCCGCGCACGGTGAAGATGCCGCACTGGTGCACCTCGATCAGGAAGGCGATGTCGCCGCCGCCCAGTTTTGCGGTGACGGTGGCCGAGATCGTCACCTGATAGTTGTCGTTGCCGAGGTTCTGGGCATTGGTGTTGAGCTGCAGGTCGATGGCCGGCTGCTCCTGGCGGGTGAACACGGCAGGCGCATTGGGCAGCTCGATGGAGCCATCCTTGAGATAGATTTTTTGCAGGATCACCTGCGGGCCCTCAGGGGCATTGGCGGCGACGGGTGCGGCGACGGAATCGGTCATGTTTTTCTTCAGGGGTTGAACAGCACGGTGGTGCCGCTGAGGCGGCTTTTATTGTGAAACTACGGCGTTTCTAGTCTTTCAGCAGCGGATCCAGCGCGCCGGCGCGATCAAGTGCCGCCAGGTCATCGAAGCCGCCGACGTGGGTGTCGCCGACGTAAATCTGCGGCACGGTGCGGCGGCCGGTATTGCGCATCATGGTCTCGCGCTGGATCGGGTCGTGATCGACGCGCACTTCCTCGATCACCATCACGCCCTTGCCCAACAGCAGACGCTTGGCCATCGTGCAATACGGGCAGACGCCCGTGGTGAACATGCGCACCTGTTTCATGGCAGTGAAACTAATTCGCTGGTCATGGGATTACTTTGCGGTGACCGGAAGGCTGGCGGCGAGCCAGGCGTTGAGTCCGCCCTTGAGCGGGAAGGCCTCGGCAAAGCCCTGCTGCCGCAAGGTCTTGGCAGCCTCGCCGGCAGCGCCGCCGAGCGCGCAATAGACGATGAAGGGCTTGGCCTTGTCCCGCTCCAGCTCGCTGATGCGCCCTTTCAGCTTGTCATTGGGGATGTTGATCGCGCCCATCACATGCGCCTTCTTGAAGTCGGCCACCGGGCGGATATCGATCACCCTGGCCTCGCGGTCGTTGATCAGGCGCACCGCCTCGGGGGCCGACAGCTTCCTGCCGCCGGTGAGGTTGCCGTGCACCTCGTTGGCGACGATGGACAGCAGCGCCAGCAGCAGCACGGCCATCAGCAGGGGGTGGGCATTCGCGAATTGCAGGTACTGATCCATCGTGGGGTGTCCGTCGCTTGAGTCAAAATGGTATAGCCTCGATTATCTCACCGCCCCCGCCTCAATGCGCGCCCGTTTCAACCTCCGCCGATTCACGCTGCTGATCGCCCTGCTGCTGCCGCTCTCCATCGCGGCAGCGCCGGTCAGCAAGGCGCGCCAGAAAGAGCTGGACCGCATCCAGCTGCGCATCCAGGCGCTCAACCGCACGCTGGAGCAGGATCGGGTCAAGCGCGATGCGCTGGACGCCGACATGGAAGAGGCCGAGAAGAAACTGGCCACCAGTCGTCACCAGCTGCAGCAACTAAACCTTGCACTCGACAGCCGCAAGGCCGAACTGCTGAAGGCCGAAACCGACCGCAACCAGGTGCAGCAACGGCTCGATGCCGAGCGCAGGGCGCTCGGTCAGGAGCTGCGGGCGACTTTCATCACCGGCCAGCGCGAGCAGGCCAAGCTGTTGCTGTCGCAGGAAAGTGCTGGCCCGATCGGGCGGCTGCTGACCTACCACGACTACCTGAGCCGGGCCCGTGCCGAACGGGTGACCAGGATGCGCGACGATGGCCGGCGTCTGGGCGAAGCCCAGCTGCGGCTGCAGGACGAGACGGCAAAGCTGAAGCTGGTCAAGGACCAGCAAGAGGCGGCGGTGCTTGCCGATACCCGTCTGAAAACCGAGCGGACCGCCTTGCTGGCCAAGCTCAACGAGCGGATCGACGACGAGCAGGACCGTCTAAAGAGCCTGTTGCAGGACGAAAAGGATCTGACCCGGGTGCTCGACAACATCACCTCCGTGCTGGCTGACGAGCCGGTGAAAACACCGGTGCTGCCGGAACGCGATGGCACCCCTTCGCGTGCGTTCAGCCAGGGCCGCGGCCGCATGGGCTGGCCCCTGCGCGGCGAGCTGCTGGCCAACTACGGTGACCCAAAAGTGGGCGGCAAGCTGGCCTGGAAAGGCCTGTGGATTGCCGCACCGCGCGGCGCGCCGGTCAAGGCTTCGGCACGCGGCCGCGTCGCCTACGTCGGCTTCATGCACCGCTTCGGCCTGATCGTCATCGTCGAGCATGAGGACAACCACTTCACGCTCTATGGTCACCTCGACAATGTCGCCACCGCTGCCGGCGATACCGTCGGCATCGGCGAAACTCTGGGCGAGGTCGGTGACTCCGGCGGCCACGAGCGCACCGGCGTGTATTTTGAAGTGCGCAAGGGCACCGAGCCGCTGGATCCGCGGAATTGGCTGCAACCATAGTCAAATTAGCCAGCGGCGCAACGAAACCCTTAGTGCTATTGTCAAAACCGCGCTAAATCCCTGTTCACCAACTTGATGCCCATGTCCTCGAAAGCCCGTGTTTCCCTTGCGATGCTCGCCAGTGCCCTGGTGGGTGCCGGTATCACCCTCACCACCGGGGTGTTCGCCGTCAAGGAAACAGCCAGCGACACCCTGCCGCTGAAGGACCTGCAAGCCTTTGTCGAAATCCTCAACCGGGTCAAGAGCGACTACGTCGAGCCGGTGGAAGACGAGAAGCTCCTGGAAAACGCCGTGCGCGGCATGCTCAGCGGACTCGATCCGCACTCCTCCTACCTGGACAAGGAGGAGTTCAAGGAGATGAACACCGCCACCTCCGGCAAGTTCGGGGGCCTAGGGATAGAGGTGCAGATGAAGGACGGCCTGGTGTTCGTGGTCAGCCCCATCGATGACACTCCGGCGTTCAAGGCCGGCATCCAGGCCGGCGACTACATCGCCAAGATCGACAACGAACCGGTGCGCGGCCTGGCCCTGAAAGAGGCAGTCGACAAGATGCGCGGCGATCCCGGCAGCAAGGTGCAGCTGACGGTGCTGCGCAAGGATGCCGAGAAGCCGCTGGTGTTCGACTTGAAGCGCGAGACCATCAACGTCGCCTCCGCCAAGGGCAAGCTGCTGGAACCGGGCTACGGCTACATGCGTGTCAGCCAGTTCACCACCACCACCGGCAAGCTGATGCTGGACGAGCTGAAGAAAGTGAAGAAGGGCGGCGAGCTGCGCGGCCTGATCCTGGACTTGCGCAACAACCCCGGCGGCGTGTTGAACGCCGCCGTCGATGTCTCCGACGCCTTCATCGAGAAGGGCCAGATCGTCAGCATCAAGGGGCGCGATGCGGACTCCACGCGGGTGTTCAATGCCACCGCCGGTGACGAGATGTCCGGGCATCCCATCGTCGTGCTGGTCAATGCCGGTTCGGCCTCTGCGGCCGAGATCGTCGCCGGTGCCCTGCAGGATACCCGCCGCGCGGTGATCGTCGGCGTCAAGACGTTCGGCAAGGGCAGCGTGCAGACCATCCTGCCACTCGCCAACCAGTCGGCGATCAAGATCACCACCGCCCGCTATTACACGCCCTCGGGGCGCAGCATCCAGGCCGAAGGTATCGAACCCGACATCACTTTCCAGCCGGTGAAAATCAGCAAGGCCGATGCCGATCCGTTTGAGTCAGTGCGCGAGAAGGAGGCTGACCTGAAAGGCCGGCTCGACAATCCCGAAGCCAAGAAGCTGGTCGAAGAAGCCCTTAAAGTTGAAGGCAAGACCGCCACCGACGACAACAAGGCTGCCGAAGGCGAGGCCAATCTCGCCGAGACCGACTACCAGCTCTACGAGGCACTCAACCTGCTCAAGGGCCTGACCATCGCGCGCGGCTACTGAGCCTGGGGGCCCACAGAAAAGCCCGGCACTGCCGGGCTTTTTATTGCGCGCTGGTCAAGCGGTACGGCCGCGCAGGCGCGACAGCATGCTCATCACCCAGCTGCCGCTGCTCACCTCTTCCGCCGCGCTGGCGTGCTGCACCGCAAACCGCTCGGCGAAGGCCTTGGGCGCTGCCTTGAGCATGCGGTGCTGCTTGAGGGCGGAGGCCAGGTCCATCGCCAGCGGCCCCTTGCGGATGGGCTTGGGAATCAGCCCGGAACAGCTGCCCCTCGTTGATCAGCCCGATCAGTGTGCTGGCATCGTTGAAGGGGGTGATGACCATGCTCACCACCTCCGGGTGGTGTCGTTGACCGACTTCGGAGCGCACGCTCAAGTTGCCGCTATGCGCCTGCGCGATCTGGTATCCATGGGCAGCGGCAACGGGAGTCCGAGCATGGAAAGTAGCGGCTGCGGAGGACAGTCTGATGCCGTGTGTGTGAAACCTCAGCGCTGCCGGGTCCGGCTGTCGCCGGTAGCGCCGCTGTGGTTCAGCGACGACGCCAGAGCGTGATGGCAGCCAACGCGAGCAAGCCCCAGGACAATGGCGGCAGGCCCAGCCAGTGCGACTGCGAAGGCGTGTAGCCGTAGAGCAGCGCCGCGGCGATCAGGCAGCCTGCGGCAACCACCACGGCGCGGGTCTTGCGCTGGCTGGCGAGCAGCTCGGCGCGGAAGCTCGCCAGATCCTTGGCCGATACCCCCCCGCCCAGCGGCTCGCCGCGCTCCAGCCTCTTGAGCGCGTTTTCGGCCAGCAAGGGCAGCGTCTCCGCCAACGCCGGAGCCTGGCTGCGCAGTTTCGAAAAGGCGGTGGAAGGCGCCAGCCGCTTCCGCATCCAGTCTTCCATGATCGGCTTGGCGGACTTCCAGAGATCGAGATCGGGGTAGAGCTGGCGACCCAGACCTTCGACCTGCAAGAGGGTTTTTTGCAGCAGCACCAGCTGTGGCTGCACCTGATATCTGAAGCGACGCGCGATCTGGAACAGCCGCAGCAGGAAAAACCCGAACGAGATGTCCTTTATCGGCCTGCCAAAGATCGGCTCGCAGACGGTGCGGATCGCACTCTCGAAGTCTTCGACGCGGGTGCCGGCGGGGATCCAGCCGCTCTCGACATGCAGTTCGGCGACGCGCTTGTAGTCGCGGTTGAAGAAAGCCAGAAAGTTTTCCGCCAGGTACCGCTGATCCTGCGGCGTGAGCTGGCCGACGATGCCGAAATCGAGCGCGAGATACGAGGGCTTCCTGGGGTTGGAGATATCGACGAAGATGTTGCCGGGGTGCATGTCGGCGTGAAAGAAATTGTCGCGGAACACCTGCTTGAAGAAGATTTCGACGCCGCGCTCGGCGAGCACCGAAAAATCCACGCCCCGCTCGCGGAACAGCGCCAGTTCCCGCACCGAATGGCCGTACAGCCGCTCCTGCACCATCACGTTCTGGCGGGTGAAATCCCAGAAGATCAGCGGGTGATAGATCAGCTCCGAGCTCAGCCAGTTACGGCGCAGCTGGCCGCAGTTGGCGGCCTCGCGCATCAGATCCAGCTCGTCGCGCAGGGTCTTGGCATATTCGGCGACGATCGCCACCGGCTGCAGGCGATGGCCCTCCGGGTGCAGACGCTCGATCAGGCCGGCCAAGGTGTGCAAGAGACCAATGTCCTTGTCGATGGTCGCCTCGATACCCGGCCGCAGCACTTTCACGATCACTTCCAGCCCCTGCTCGCCGTGCAGCCGGGCGGTGTGGACCTGGGCCACCGAGGCCGAAGCCAGCGGCGCATCATCGAAGCGCGCGAACAGTTCGGCCAGCGGCTTGCCCAGCGCGGTTTCGATCAGCTGTTTCGCGATGTCGGTGGGGAAGGGCGGCACCTGATCCTGCAGCTTCGCAAGTTCCGCTGCGACATCGGGCGGCAGCACATCGGGCCGCGTCGACAGCGCCTGTCCGAACTTGATGAAGACGGTGCCTAGCTCTTCCAGCGCCAGCCGCAATCGCTCGCCGCGCGGACGCGGGTCGCGACTGGGCTTGCCGTTCCAGAACTCCTGCAGCCCATGGCGGCGGACGACGGCATGGATGCGCCACAGCCGAGCGAGCGAACCAATCAAGCGGATTTCTCCAGCCGCTTCAGCCGCGCTTCCAGCCGCGCCACATCGTCGCGGAGAGTCTCGACGGCAGCACCCCAGTCATCAGCATCGGCCTTGCGGGCCAGGTCGTAGGTTTCCTCGCGCAGGTATTCGGCGGTGTTGAGAGTCATCGTCTTGGCACTCTGCCGGCCCCAGCCGAACAGGCTTTGCAGACCGCCGACCAGGCGCTGCGCAGCGCCATCGCCGGTGACCCGGGCGAGCAGTTCTGTCGGGTCGAACCCGATGCGGGCCAGCAGCCGGGTGAATCGATGTAGCAGCTCGGCATCGCCATCGACACTGACGCCCGGCGGCAGTGCGCTGTCACCGCTGTTGAACCCGCGCAACAGCTGTGCATAGCCGATCGCGCCGCCATGCAGGTGCACATCGGCCTTGCGCTCGAAACTCGGCAGCACCCGCACGCCGCTCGGGATGCACTCGATGAAGAAATCCCATTCCAGACCATCGACGCTCAGGGCGAGCACCCGACCGTCCAGCGTGCTGAAATCCTCCAGCACCTCGGGTTCGAGGCGCAGCGTGCGGTTGAGCGCCACCTCGACGGCAGCGCAGATGAAGGCAGGGGTCATTCTGTTGCCTCCGACACCGTGCGAGGCGCTGAAAATGCGCACTGACGGCAGCCGTCCACAATCGCCCTGCCGATGATCCCGCTGCGCGGGTCCCTCATCGGCTGGCTCATGCGTCCAGCCGGAACCCGCGATGCACCGCCACGATCCCACCGGTGAGGTTGTAGACCTGCACGCGGCTTAAGCCGGCGCGCTCCATCATGCCCTTCAGCGTGTCCTGGTCGGGATGCATGCGGATCGACTCGGCGAGGTAGCGGTAGCTGTCGGCATCGTTGGCGACCAGCTTGCCCATCAATGGCAGCAGCTTGAAGCTGTACTGGTCGTAGATTCTGGCGAGCGGCTCCAGCAGCGGCTTGCTGAACTCCAGCACCAGCAGCCGTCCACCCGGCTTGAGCGCCTTGGTCATGCTGGCAAGTGCCAGGTCCTTGTCGGTGACATTGCGCAGGCCGAAGGCAATGGTGATGCAGTCGAAAGTGCCTTCGGCAAACGGGATCTGTTCGGCGTTGAGCTGCACGGCGGGTGCCGAGACCACGCCCTTGTCGGCCAGCCGGGTGCGGCCCTCACCGAGCATGGCGGCGTTGATGTCGCTCAGGATCGCGATGCCCCTGGGGCCAACCGCTTTCGCGAACGCATGGCTGAGATCGCCGGTGCCGGCAGCGACGTCCAGCACTTTTTCGCCGGCGCGCACGCCGGCGAGATCGATGACGAAGCGTTTCCACAGCCGGTGCACACCGAACGACATCAGGTCGTTCATCACGTCGTACTTGCTGGCGACCGAGGTGAACACGCCGGCGACGCGCTTCTGTTTTTCAGCCACCGGCACCTTGGCAAAACCAAAATGCGTCTGCTGCGTCTGTTCGGTCGTAGCAGAACTGCTGTTCGCAGGAATTCCATCGACAGGTTGGTTTGGGCTGCTCACAATTCGGCTGGATTCGACGGGTGGTTGGAAACTGCGGGGAAACTGGCATGATTCTATCGATGTCATCGCGATGACGGGTGCGGTGTGCGAGGGATTCGAGGCAAACACATACAACCTACTTGGAGAACTACATGTTGAAGAAATCTGCTCTTGCGGTCGCTGCGGCGACCCTGCTACTGAGCGCTTGCGATGGCGGCAGCGACAGCATCGCCGGCTCCGACGTGAGTTTCTACGTCACCGATGGCATCTCGATCTACACCCTGAATGGCGGCAACGGTCTGGTCGCCGACAAGAAGACGCTGACCGGCCTCGACAGCGGCACGCTGCTGGCTGCCATCGATGTCAATCCGCGCACCGGCGTATTGAACGGCATCGGCTCCAACGGCCAGTCCTATCAGGTGAATCCGGACAGCGGCCAGCTGACCAAGGCCGCAGCCCGCGAAACCACCAATGCGCTGGCCAACAAGGCGGTGGAGATCGACTACAACCCTGTCGTCGGCACGCAGAATGTCTACCGCGTGACCACCAGCACCGGCGACAACTATCGCGTCAACGACACTTCGGGTGCCAAGGCGCCCGGTGGTGCCGGTGCCGGCGGCAATGACCTCCAGTTTTTCTACAAGACCGGTGACGTCAACGCCGGACGCGCAGTGGTGATCTCCGGCATTGCCTACACCGACAGCCAGCTCAACACCGCTGTGCCGCCCTCGACCACCGTCTACGCCATCGACACCTTCCCCGCAGGCAGCAGTGTGCTGACCCGGCTCGGTGGCCTGGATCCCAGTCCGGCGGATCGCTCCGCGGCCTGCCCCAATACGACCAATCCCAACTGCGGCCAGCTGACCACCATCGGCGAGCTGGGTTTCGACATCGGCGAGTTCGTCGGTTTCGACATCCTGTCGAGGGGTGCGTCGGGGGCGAAAGCCGACAGCAATGTCGGTTACGTCACGGCCCTGGTCGCCAACACCTACAACCTCTACACCATCGACCTGGCCACCGGAAAGCTCAGTTTCATCACTGCGCTCAACCCGACCATCAACCCGGTGCGCTCCTTCGCGGTCAAGCAGTAGTCGTCCTGCGGGATCGAGAAAGCCCGCCCCGGCGGGCTTTTTTTGTGGTCGATCAAACCGCTGTTGAGGGCTTGGCGTGGCTGCGCACACTGCTCACCGCAGCCCGCCAGCCCCGATGCAGGGCGGCGGACTGGGCGGCAGCCATGGTTGGCAGAAAGCGCCGCTCCTCCACCCACAGCGCAGCCAGCTCGTCCAGCGACGCATACACGCCAGCCCCCAGCCCGGCCAGGAAGGCAGCACCCAGCGCCGTGGTTTCGGTGACCCGCGGACGCACCACCGGCACTTGCAGCGCATCGGCGATGAACTGGGTCAGCCAGTCATTGATGACCATACCGCCATCGACGCGCAGCTCGGTCGGCGCCAGACTGTCGGCGGTCATCGCGTCGAGCAGGTCGCGGCTCTGGTAAGCCACCGATTCCAGCGCGGCACGGACGATGTGCGCCAGCCCGGTGTCGCGGGTCAGCCCCAGGATCGCGCCGCGCGCCTGAGGATCCCAGTACGGCGCGCCCAGGCCGGTGAAGGCCGGGACCAGATACACGCCCTGGGAGTCCTGCAGCGAGCGCGCCAGCGCCTCTGTCTCGCCTGCGGACTTGATCAGGTGCACGGCATCGCGCAGCCACTGCACGGCAGCGCCGGCGACGAAGATGCTGCCTTCCAGCGCATAGGTGGTTTCACCGCCTAGCCGGTAGGCGACGGTGGAGAGCAGGCGGTTGCGTGAATGGACACAACGGCTGCCGGTGTTGAGCACCACGAAACAGCCGGTGCCATAGGTGGATTTGGCCATGCCGGGGGCAAAGCAGGCCTGTCCGACCAGCGCCGCCTGCTGGTCGCCGGCGATGCCGCGGATGGCGATTCCGGCGCCGAACAGGGCCGGGTCGGTGCTGCCGAAGTCGGCGGCACTGTCACGCACGACCGGCAACAGGCCGGACGGCACCTTGAAGAAGGCGAGCAGTTCCTCATCCCACTGCTGTGTGTGGATGTTGAACAGCGCGGTGCGACTGGCATTGGTGGCGTCGGTGGCGTGCACTGCGCCCGCCGTGAGGTTCCACAACAGCCAGCTGTCGATGGTGCCGAACGCCAGTTCGCCGCGCTCCGCCCTGGCACGCGCAGCGGGCGTGTGGTCGAGCAGCCAGGCGATCTTGGTGGCGGAAAAATACGGGTCGAGCAGCAGGCCGGTCTTGCCGCTGAGCCACTCGCTGCGGTCGGCATGCTGCGCACAGAAGTCCGCGGTGCGGCGATCCTGCCAGACGATGGCCGGCGCGATCGGCTGGCCGCTGGCGCGATCCCACAACACCGTGGTCTCGCGCTGGTTGGTGATGCCCAGCGCGGTGATCTGCTCAGCCGTCAGGTTCGCCGCAGCCAGCGCACCGCGCACGCAGACCAGAGTGTCAGCCCAGATGCGCGTGGCATCGTGCTCGACCCAGCCATCGCCCGGAAACGATTGCGGCAACTCGGTCTGATGGCTGCCCAGCTTTTGGCCGCCGCGATCAAAAATGATCGCTCGCGTTGAGGTGGTGCCCTGGTCGATGGCCAGCAGTGCGGTCATGGTGTTCTCCTTCGGGCCGATAGTCTGAACGAATCCTGCCGCGCGGCGGTCTGTAGCGCACCTGCAACCCACCCGGTGTTTTCCATGCGCCTGCTCTGCCTGTTGTCGATGCTCTGCCTGTCGTCAGCGTGCCTGGCTGCACCCAAGTCCGAGCCCTGGCCGCGCTGGCAGGCCCATGACGAGGCCAATACCGCCGTCATCGTGCATGAGCAGTGGGATCGCCTGCTGGCGGAATACGTCAAGCCGGATGCGACCGGCATCAACCGGGTCGGCTACGGCCACTTCAGTGCAGCAGACCGGGCTGCACTCGCAGCCTATGTCGAAGGTCTGCAGGCAGTCCCCATCAGCCGCTACGCGCGTGCCGAACAGCAGGCCTACTGGATCAACCTCTACAACGCCAGGACCGTGCAGCTGGTGGTGGAGAAATATCCGATTGCCAGCATCCGCGAGATTCGTCTCGGCGGCAGCCTGTCGGCCCGTTTCTTCGGCGGGCCCTGGGCCGCCGAAACCCTGAAGGTGGAAGGCACCGCACTGGCACTCGACGATATCGAACACCGCATCCTGCGCCCGATCTGGCGCGACCCGCGTATCCACTACGCCGTCAACTGCGCGAGTCTGGGCTGCCCCAATCTCGCCGCCAGGGCCTACACGCCGGCCCGCATGGAGGCCATGCTCGACGAAGGGGCGAGGGTCTATGTCAATCACCCGCGCGCCGCCACGGTCGAGCGCGGCAAGCTGGTGGTGTCGAGCATCTACGTCTGGTTTGCCGACGATTTCGGGGGCGGCGACGCGGGCATCCTCGCGCATCTGCGCAAATACGCCACGCCGGCGAAGCAGGCGGCGCTGGCGCCATTCAAGTCACTGGGCGACAACAGCGACCGCTACGACTGGACGCTCAACGACGCGCGCTAGCGGCGCGCCCTGATGCTGGCGAAAGCGCTGGCGGCAATCGCTCAGATCGGCCGCACCGCCGGTACCGCGCCAAGCACCTTGCCGGTGGGCTGGCCGGTCGGCGAACCGCCACGGGGTTCGACGCTGACCGCCAGCGTCAGCGTGGCGCCAAATTCGGCGCTGGGCATCTTCGGCATCGGCATGTCCCGTGCGGCACTGCCGCTCACCGGCAACAGGCCCAGGGAATGCGGCTTGCCCTTGGAATCGAGCAGCCAGAGTTCCAGGCTGCGCAGCCTGACGTCGACCGGCATCTTGGCCCCGGTCAGCACCACCCGCAGGAGGTTCTGGTCCGGGTGCAGGGTGATCGCCCAGCGCGCGTCGCCGCCCTCCGGCTGGATCACCGCCAGGTAGGGCATGGGCTTGTTCTGCGCTTCTTGCAGGGCAACGGTCAGGGCTTCGCTCTGGCTTTGCTCGCGTTGCAGGCCGACACCCAGGGCGACCGCAGCGACGGTGGCTGCGGCAGCCCAGACCTGCCACACCAGCGCGCGCTTCTGCGCCGGCGGGGCGGCGGCACTCCGGCGCGAGGCCAGAGGCACCACCTTGCTGGCATCGACGGCCTTGCCGCGGGCGATGGTCTGCTCCAGCGCAGTCCACACCACAGCACGCGGGGCGATCGGCTTCAGCCGTGTCGCGAATTCGCTGAAGCGTTCGTGCCAAAAGGTGACTTCCTCGCGCAGCGTGGCGTCGCCGCGCAGCAGCCGCTCGAAGCGGGCGCGGGCCAGTCCCCGCAAGGTGCCCAGCGCATATTCGGCAGCCAGCTGGCCGCGCAGTTGCTGATTCTGGTAGCGCATGTCAGCGGGTCTCCAGGCAGGAGCGCAGCTTGCTCAGGCCGCGTCGCACCCAGCTCTTGACGGTGCCCAGTGGCGCATCCAGCGCAGACGCGAGTTCGGGATGCGTGTAGCCCTCGTAATAGGCCAGCATCACACTCTTGCGTTCCTGGGACAGCAAACCTTTCATGCACCGCTCCATTCGCCCTATGCCCTCGCCTTCGATGGCGCGGGCTTCGGGATTTTCGTCCTCATCCACCACATCCATCATGGTCGAGGAGCCGTCTTCGTCGTTGGTCACCGTCATGCTGTCCTCCGGCCGCTTCTGGCGCAGTAAATCAAGTGCGCGGTGGCGGGCGATGGTGAACAGCCAGGTGGCTGGCGAACCCTTGCCGGGGTCGTAGGTCTCGGATTTCCGCCAGACTTTCAGCAAGCTGTCCTGCAACGCTTCTTCGGCCCAATCCCGGCGTTTCAACATACGCAATAAAAGTGCAAACAGATGCGAGCCGGTCTCGTCATAGAGATGACGAAACGCCTGGGCGTCGCCGCCGGCAGTGGCTGCAATGAGACTTTCGAGACGGACTGCGTCTTTCATGGCGCTTAGAGTTTTCAGGAATCCCTAGGTTACTGGACTGGACGCGCTTGAAAAGGTTCGCGGTGAATTATCCGGGCGCCGGTGAAAACCCCGGTGTGCTTGATGGTTTCTATAATCGCAGCCCATCACCGTGCCTGGATGACTGCATTGAACGCTGGACAGTTCCCCCAAACCCGCCTGCGCCGCACCCGCCAGGCCGCCTTCATCCGCGACATGGTGCGCGAAACCCGGCTGGCACCGGCACATTTGATCCAGCCGCTGTTCGTCGCCGAAGGCACGCTGGCCGGGCCGATTGCCTCGATGCCGGGGGTGGTCCGGCTGACCATGGCCCAGCTGGTGGACGAGTGCCGCGCCCTGCACGCGCTCGGCATCAGGCTGGTGGCGCTGTTCCCGGTGATTCCGGCAGCCTTGAAAACCGATGACGGCCGCGAGGCGCTCAACGCCGACGGTCTGGTGCCACGCGCGATCAGGGCGATCAAGGCGGCGGTACCTGAACTGGGGGTGATGGTCGATATTGCCCTCGACCCGTACACCAGCCACGGCCACGACGGCCTGCTGAGCCCCAGCGGCAACGTCGACAACGATGCCACGGTCGAGATTCTGCGCCGGCAGGCACTGTGTTACGCCCGCGCCGGTGCCGACATGGTGGCCCCCAGCGACATGATGGATGGCCGTGTCGGCCAGATTCGCAGCGTGCTCGAACGCGATGGCTACAAGGACGTGCTGATCATGTCCTACGCTGCCAAGTACGCCAGCAGCTTCTACGGCCCGTTCCGCGATGCCGTCGGCACCACCGGCAGCTTGAAGGGCGACAAGCGCAACTACCAGATGGATCCGGCCAACAGCGACGAGGCGCTGCGCGAGGTGGCGCAGGACATCGCCGAGGGCGCCGACCTGGTGATGGTCAAGCCGGGCATGCCCTATCTCGATATCGTCCGCCGTGTGAAAGACACCTTCGCCATGCCCACCGCCGCCTACCAGGTGAGTGGTGAATACGCGATGCTGAAAGCCGCCATTGCCAATGGCTGGCTGGATGAGAAGAAGGCCTTGATGGAGGCGCTGCTGTGCTTCCGGCGCGCCGGCGCAGACCTGGTGCTGAGCTATTACGCGAAGCAGGCGGCGCAGTGGCTAAAGGAAGAAACCGTATGAGCCAGCTCGATCGCTATGCCGTCATCGGCCAACCCGTCGCGCACTCGAAATCGCCTTTCATCCACGCCGCCTTCGCCCGTGCCAGCGGCCAGAAGCTGAGCTACGAGGCGCTGGAAGTGCTGCCCGAGGCACTTGCCGAGACGCTCGCGCAACTGCACGCCGAACCCTATCTCGGCATCAACGTCACGCTGCCGCACAAGGCTGCGGTGGCGGCGCTGTGCGAGTCGGTCAGCGAGCGCGCCGAGCGCGCCGGCGCGGTGAATACGCTGACCCGCACCGACACCGGCTGGCAGGGTGACAATACCGACGGCGCCGGCTTTATTGCCGATCTTGATCGTCTGGGCATCGCACTCGCGGGCCGCAGCGTGCTGTTGCTCGGCGCCGGCGGTGCGGCGCGCGGCCTGATCGCACCGATCCTGTCTCGGCAGCCGCAACTGCTGGCTATCTCCAACCGCAATCCCTGGAAGCCGGAAGAGCTGGCCGAGCGCTTCCTGCCGCTCGGCCCGATCGTGCCGCGCACCCACCTGGCGCTGAAAGGCGACCGCTACGACCTCATCATCAATGCCACTTCTGCCGGACACAGCGGCGCGCTGCCGCGGCTGCCAGGACAGCTGCTCGCCGACGGCGGTGCTGCCTATGACCTGAGCTACGGCCGTGCCCACGCACCGTTCAAGGCCTGGGCAGAGGCGCAGGGCGCGGCGGTCATCGCCGACGGCCTGGGCATGCTGGTTGCGCAGGCGGCTGAGGCGTTTGCGCTCTGGCGCGGCGTGAAACCCGAACTCGCCCCCGTGCTCGCCTGCCTGCGCGAGCCAGAGCTGGCCGGCAGCGGCGAAACCCATCGGCAGCCGCCCAAGCCGGTGCACCCGAACCGTATCGGCCAAGATTGAAGTGCGGCTCAATCCGCCAGGGGCAGATGGTGGATGTGCCCGCCCGGGATATGGCGCAGGGCCAGCGTCAGCATCGCGGCCGCCACGGCGTCGGCGCGGATTGGGCGATAGATCGCCAGCGATCCCCGCAGAAACGGACTGAACAGCGGCGCAATCTGCTGCCCCAGCCATTCGGCGGGACGTGATTCCCTGCGTTTCGCCAGCAGCAGCGAGGGCCGCAGGATGTGGGTCGAGCGGTAGCCCAGATCCAGCACCGCGTGTTCCATGCGAGCTTTCACCCGCGAGTAGAACGAGGGCGATCTGAGCGCCGCGCCGGCCGCCGACACCACCAGAAACTGCTGCGCGCCCTGAGCCAGCGCCGCCCGGGCGATGTCGAGCACCAAGTGATAGTCGACCCGCTCGAAAGCGGCCCGCGAGCCGGCGGTCTTCAGCGTGGTGCCGAGGCAGCAGAACACCTCGTCGGCAGCCAGCGCGGTGCCCAGCGGCTCCAGCCCCGATGCCATCGCTGATCCCGGCAGCATCAGCACGCTCAGCTTGCGGTGGCTGATGGTCAGTGGCCGGCGGCTCAGCACCTTCACCGTGCCGTAGCGCGCATCCGCCAGCAGCAGTGTCAGCAGGGCGCTGCCCACCGCGCCGGTGGCTCCGGCAACAAGGGCGGTGCGGGCGGCAGGGGGCTGGGTCATGGCACAGTGAGAGGCAAGCAGAATGCCGCAGTCTACCGAAGCACCTGTGACGCCGTTCACAACATAAACACCTCCTCCAAGGATCATCCCCACACATGAGCATCTGGAAATGGAACCCCGGCGCCGAGGGCGCACAGCAGGCGGCGATCCACTCGATGAGCGGCCATATCGGCCTCAAGATCACCGAGATCGGCGACGACTACGTGCGCGGCACCATGCCGGTGGATCACCGCACCATGCAACCTTACGGGCGCCTGCATGGCGGCGCGAATGTGGTGCTGGCTGAGGAGCTGGGCAGCTTCGCCGCCAACATGTGCCTCGACCCCAACCTGGCGTTCGCGGTGGGACTCGACATCAATGCCAACCACCTGCGCGGCGTCACCGGCGGCAGCGTCACCGGCACCGCCAGGCCGGTTCACATCGGCCGCAGCACCCAGGTCTGGGAAATCCGCATCGAGGACGACAAAGGTCAGCTGGCCTGCATCTCGCGGCTGACCATGGCGGTGGTCAGCAAGGGCCGCGGCTAGCGGCCTGCCCCGACTCTTGTAGGCGGCTCAACGGTTTCCGCAGATTTCGAACACGTTCACCGTTGTCGGTTGCGAGGCGTTGCCGAGCGAGGCGATGGCCTCCACCCCGTCGAAAGCCAGGTTGGCGGTACCGCCGTAGAACGTGACCTGGCCGCCGCCTTCGATATTGCCGAAGGTGGTCGAGGTGCCGCTGACCATTTCCTGCTGCACGCCGCCCAGGTAGGTGACGATCGAGGCCGAGATGTTGGTGAACCCCCTCCCGGATTCAATGCGCGGAAAGCGCATGAAGGCCCCTACCGTGCTGCCGGCCGGATAGATTCGTCCACTGGTGGTCAGGCTGACCCGGCCGCCGCTGGGGTCGGCTCCGCTGTTGTTGAACACTAGCTCAGCAGCGGAGTCGCCGTTGCCGTCGATGGCCGCAGCGGCATCGTTGATCTGGCAGCCCGGGCAGGCTGCGGTGGTGGTCACCAGATTGGCGCCGGTGAATCCGCCTGTGCAGACGCTGCCGGCCCCACCGCCATCGCAGCCGCTGAGGAGGGTCGCGGCCAGCAAGCCGGCGACCAAGCCATTGATTTGAGCCATATGACGATTTCCCTTGGTTTGGTCTTCCCGCAAATCCTATGTCGGTGGCGGCGATAGCGGCTACGGTGTGGCGCGCATATCACCTATGCCGGGATAATGGGAAATGAAAACCCCCTGGCAGCTGCATCCGCAACTCGCCGCCGACAGCTGCGATGTCGGTGACTTTCCGCTCAGCCGCCTGCTGCTGATGAACGATGCGCAATACCCATGGTGCATCCTGGTGCCGCGTATCGCGGGCGCCAAAGAGCTGCACCGGCTGGATGATGCCGACCAGCTGCAGCTGCTGCGCGAGTCGGTGGCGCTGAGTCGTGCGATGGAAGCCATCTTCAAGCCCCACAAGATGAATGTCGCAGCCCTCGGCAACCTGGTGCCGCAGCTGCATCTGCACCACATCGCCCGCTACCGCATCGACCCCGCCTGGCCCGCGCCGGTGTGGGGCAGACATCCAGTCCAACCCTACGAAACCGCGTTGCGCGACGAGCATCTGCTGCACCTTCGGCAGGCGCTGCCGGGCCTGCAGCCGGTCGGTTGAACGGCTTGTCGCCTCCCGAGTGCCGGCCTAGACTGGTTGCGTTGCGCAGTCCCAAAAAAATCTAAAGAGAGGAAACCCAATGCGCGTTGCCCTTTGCATCGGCCTTGCCGCGGTCGGCATCGCGATTTTTGCTGCCCGTTCCACTGCCGTCACCGCGCCTGTCGCTGCCACGGTCGATGCCGGCAAGGACTACTGGCCCGAGCCCGGCAAGTATCCGGTGCCGGGCACCCCGTACCGCCACACGCTGCGCTCGGTGTCGCTTGAAGACCTCGATGCGAAAAACCTGCTGCCGCTAGGCATCTACAAGGGCACACCGGAACTGAACGCGCGGCGCGACTGGTACAACGCCAACTTCTACGCCACGCTCGCTGCCCGCAAGGTCTGGTACCCCGGCACCAGCCCGGTGACGCATGAGTTCAAGGGCAAGATCACCTGGGGCTTCGCGCCCATCCCGCAGGCCGCCCCGCCGCCCTGCGACCAGGCACAGCCGACCGGCTACGACGCCGAAAGCTGCCGCTATGTGATGTCTCTGTTTACCGAACTCGCCAAGACCGATCCTGCAAAGGCTTTGGCGGCGCGCGAGCGGGTGCGGCGTGGCCGCGATGTCTGGTTCAAGGGCACTTTCGGCAACCAGGACGAGATCTACCAGCATTTCTCGCGCACCACGCCGAACGGCCTGGCCGACATCTGGTACCCCTGGCTCGACACCCGCGAGCGCAGCCAACGCTTCACCAGGTACGGCCTGATCAACGACCCGGATTGTCGCGAGGGCGATGCCTCGACTTTCTGGTGGGACAAGTGCCCCGACCCGCACAGCTCCGGCGTGCTCGGCTATCGCAAGTACTTCGCCGACCCCACCACCGACGCCAGCGGCAAGGTGGTGTTCGACCCGGCCAGTTCGCCCTTCGAGGCCGACGAACTGAAGCGGAACAAGCGTTTCATCATCGGCCATCCCTGCGTGCAGTGCCATGTCGGTTTCGACCCCACCAATCCCCCGGCCAACCCCAACCAGCCGACCTGGGACAACTTGAGCGCCACCATCGGCAACCAGCACATCAAGCAGCCGGAGATGTTCTTCCAGGGCGCGCCTGCGGACTCGCTCGCCCGCGTCGCACTGCAGGCCGGGCGGCACGGCACCATCGACACCTCGCTGGTCGCCAACGACTTCATGAACAATCCCGGCACCCAGAACAACATCATGGATTTCCAGAACCGGCGCGTGTTCAAGAACCGGATGAAAGACCCGGTGACCGGCGAAGTGCGCGAGGGCCTGACCCAGCATGTGCTCAAGGGGGGCGAAGACTCGGTGGGCGACCACCTCGCCCTGATCCGCGTCTACGTCAACATCGGCATGTGCACCGAGGAATGCTGGACGCCGAACTTCCCGACGCCGGGCAGCTTCTTTGGCGCCAAGGCGAGCCAGAAACCGTTCTCGATCGCCCAGTGCGCAAAGGACTGCGAGCCCTGGAATTACGCCGATGCCAAAATGGATGATCTCGCCGCCTTCCTGGTCACCGGTGGCCCGACCTATCTCCTGCAGGCGCAGGACGTTGATGGCGCGCCGGGATCGAAGTTCATCGATCTCGCCAGGGTGCCCCAGGGCCGCAAGGTGTTCGCGCGCGAATGCGCGGCCTGCCACAGCACCAAGGTCGCCCCCGAGAATGTGCGCGCCGACCGCGCCGCACTCGAACGCTTCTACGAGGGCCATGTGTTCGGCAAGGAGGACTACTGGACGTATGAGTTCACCGAGGCCGAGCGCAACGATCCAGCCTTCATCGCCCAAAATCTGGTGAAGGATGCGAGCGGCAAGCTGCGTCCCAAGCAGTTCACGGCACAGGGCGTGAACGGTGGCGAAGTGTTCGGACAGGACTGGCTCGGCAACGACGAGCCGACACCGTTCAACATCGTCGGCACCAACAACTGCCGCGCCCGCCACGACAACCACAACCAGGGACATATCTGGGAGGAGTTCTCCTCGCTGGACTACAAGGAGCGCCCCAGCCCCGGCAGCGTGCCGCGCATATTGAACCGCATGTTCCCGCTGATTGGCGGCATCCAGTGGGGCGAGCAGAAGATCGACGGCGGGCCGGGCTATCTGCGCAATATCTCGCTGCTGTCGGTGTGGGCGACGTCGCCCTTCCTGCACAACAACGCCATCGGAGAACTCACCACCGCAGCTGATGGCAAGACGCTCGATACCACCGTTGCCGGCCGCATCAGGCAGTTCGAGCTGGCCTATGCCGAGCTGATGCAGAGCGACAACCCGGCAGACGCCAATGCGCGTCCTCGCAAGACCACGGTGACGAGCCTCGACTTCAAGCTGGCGCCGCGCGAGGACGGACAGGGCTTCATCAAGCTGCCGGTGCATCAGGGCACGCCGCTGGCGCACTTTGCCAGCAGCGATCCGCACCATCCGCTGTTCATGAAGTGCGATGACCTGGTCGAGAACAAGGGCCACCAGTTCGGCGTCTCGCTGTCTGCCGACGACAAGCTGGCGCTGCGCGAGTTCTTGAAGCTGATGTAGGCGCGCGTCGATGCGCCTCGCGCTTGCCGCTGTCGTCGCTGTCGCCATCGCGGCGGTGTTTTATGGCGGCCGCAAGGCACAGCATGCCGGCCCGGCGATTGCCGAGCTGGCGAAGCGGCCGGCGGTTACCGATGCCTCCGCGCGTTCGTCCAAGGTGATCTCGCGCGAAGACCTGCCGCCCGAAGGTACGCGTGCCCTGTTCGACCATCTGGTGGCGCAAGCCGATGGTGTGCCCTGGCCGTTCGAGAAGCTGGTCGAGATGGTCGCCAAGCAGGACCCGACGGGTGCTGCGCCGCTGCTGCTGCTGGTGCCGGATGGCCGTTCGCTGCTGAAAGGTCAGGCCGATTGCGCGCATCCGCGGGTGCTGATGGCCGCCGATTTTCAAAGCCCCGGCAATCCGGCTTCGCTGGGCCTGGCACCCCGTGGTCAACTCTTTCTCGGCTTTACCGAGCAGGCCAACGAGATCGAAGTGATCAGCTATAACGAGGCGGCGGGCCGCTTCGAGTTTCAGCTGGTGCAGGACTACACGGCCAACGGCGCGCGCAAGCTGGTCTATGCCAGGCGCGGCATTTGCGAGAGCTGCCATCAAGGCGCGACACCGATTTTCTCGGTCAGGCCCTGGAGCGAGACCAATGGCCAGCCGGAGACGGCCGCGCGCATCACCGCCGCGGCGGGGGCGCGCTATCTCGGGTTTCCGACTGCGGTGCCGCTCGCCACGCCGGAGCGTTATGACGAGCTGACCGATGTCGGCAACTTCATCGTCGCGGCACAGAAGCTCTGGCTCGATCAGTGCGCCGACGCGGCCTGCCGTCGGGTGCTGCTCAAGCTGGCACTGACGCATGCGCGTGCGCCCGGCGATTTCGTCGCCGATGGCCCCGCCGTTGCCGAGCTGCGCAACCTGCAAGCCGCCGCCAACACCAAGCCCATCGCGGTGCCGCAGTCCGACCTGCCCAACCGCGATCCGATCGGCGAGGCCAGGGGTATCAAGGGCTGGTGGCGTGGCCTGTTCAAGCCGGGCATCAAGCTCGGCGACGGCGCCAAGACCAACGAGGATCTCGAAGCCTTCGACCGCCTGCCGAAGCTGCCGCCGGCACAGGATCCCCTGACCTCACGCGCGCCCAAGCGGCTGCTCACTGCCAACGACGTCGACGGCGTTTACGGCCTCGCCAGCCTGTTCACCGCCGACGATATTCGCCGCTTGCAGGCGGCCGCGGGACTCGACTGGGTAGCGGTCGAGCAGGCGGTGGATCGGCTGCCGGAAGGGTTCTTCGCCGACGCGCCGTTCTCGCGCGTGAAGACCCTGCAAGCCCTGCTGCCGTTGCTCGCCGCAAACAGCGCCGCACCCGCCTACTGCTGCCTGGATGTGAGCGAAATGTCTCCGCCCATTGCCAGCGGCGAGCCTCCCGTGCAGCTCGCAGTCAATTCCAACTTGCAACCTTTCGCGCAGTACTGTTTTGCCTGCCATCGCGGCAACCCCAGCAAGCGCCTCAACTTCATGAGCGGGGCAAGCGAGGCTGATGTGCGCGCCAATATCGAGGCCAAGAGCGAGATCCGCGACGCGCTGGACTGGGATCGCTATCGCGGCACCGATCGGGCGGCCAAGCTGATGCCACCTGCCGATGCCCCCCAACATGCGGCGCTGGAGGAGGCGATCAAGCAGAATCCGAAGCTGCGTGAAGAGATGCGCGCCGTGGTGCCCGGCCTGTTCGAGTTTTGAGGGAAATGAAGATGCGTGAGCACAGTCACTCGGCGAAGCCGAACACCGTAGCCCGGATGCAATCCGCGGTTGCAGTGGTGAGGCAGCGGGCAGCGTCCCGGATTGCATCCGGGCTACGCGGGGTCGTTGCGGTGATGTTGTTGATGCCGAGTATCAGCGCCCAGGCTGAACCCGCCTTCGCCCGCCTCTACAAGCAGCAATACGGCTACCCGCCCAGCTGCAATGCCTGCCACAAGGACGGCGGCGGCACGCCCAACAATGCCTTCGGTCAGCAGTTCAAGGACGCGGGCGAGTCGCTGGCGGCCTTCGGCAAGATCGCCGCACTCGACGGTGATGGCGATGGCGTGAAGAACGCCGACGAGGCCGCCGCAAAATCCAATCCCGGCGATGCCAGATCCACCCCTGCGAACAAGGGCGCCTGGCTGGATACCGCCAGCCTCATCCCGCGCGAGGTGCAGGCGCTGTTTCCCGGCGTGCGCGAATACCTGCCGCGCGATGCGGTGCTGACCGATGCCGACATCGCCCGCGCCAAGCTGCTCGGTGCCAGCCTGAGCCGGCTGGATGAGAACACCATCTACATTCCGCTCACCGACAAGAAGCCGGCAGGCACGGCGCTGATCTTCCCGGCTCACTATCAGGGCAAGGATTTCTTCCTGCTGCTCGCCACCGACCGCCAGCTCAACATCACCAGCGTCGCACCGCTCAACACTGCGCATGTGCCGGAGGCAGCGAAAAGCAAGGTCTATGCGGGATTCAAGGGGACGGCGGTGGACAAGCTCCCGGCCGCCACCGGCAGCGGCGTCGATGCCGCCATCGCCGCCGCCGTGAAGAAGGCAGGGACGCTGCTCTACGTGCGGCTCAAGAATGCTTAAGTCGCGCCTTTTCGCAGCAGTGATGGCACTGCTGTTCGTGCTGCTGTTTTCCGGTGTGCGGGTGCTGGCCCAGACTGCGGCTGACGCGGACGCTGCCGCAGTGCCGACGAGCAGCGAAGCTCCCGCCGTGACGACCACGGAGGACAACTTCGACTTCTTCAGCGAAGCGCCTGTGCAGAGTGCCGAAGTGGTGGAACTGCCGCCCGAGAAGTCCGCATGGATTGGTATTGGCGCGCCGCTGGCACTGGTGGCGTTCTTCTTCCTGATCATCTTCTTCAACTGGTGGACGGTGCCGTTCACCAGCCACAGTGTCGACATCAACCTGCGCGATTTTCCGCCGGCGGCCAAGCGCGGCATCGCCTTTGCGGTGGTGATCTTCGGCATCGCCTTCTGTTTCGGCGCCTCCGAGATCTGGTATCAGCTGCGGCTGCACGGCTCGGCCGAGGCCTACTTCGCACAGATGTCGCTGGGCAAGCTGATCGCCTTCACCCACGCCCACCTATTCGGGTTCACGACGAGCTTCTTCATCATCGGCATCCCGTTCTCGATGCAGTTCAACCAGCTCAGGCTTTATCAGTGGATTTTCCCGGCGGGGCTGGCCGCCTCGCTCACCGATGTGGCGAGCTGGTGGGGCATCAAGTACCTGACGCCCAACTTCGAGTGGGTGAGCATGTTCTGCGGCATCGTGTTCTCAGCCAGCTATCTGTGGATGCTGATCGGCCTGCTGCGGGTGCTGCTGTTCCCCGATGTAATCTGGGCGTCGGACAAGGATCGCGCACCGCGCCTGGCGGCCCAGCAGACTGCCAGGGAAGCGCGCCGGCACCACGAAGGCGATTACTGATTTTCAAGACTCAAAAGGGCTGCGATGCGGATCGACCAGGGTTTCCGGCCAGCAGGCACCGCCGACGGCCACGGTGGTCGGCGCCGGAGCGGCTATGGATTCATTCAAGTGGCGGGGCTAATGTGATGGGAATTCACCGGGAGCAGGTCATGACGTTCATCCAATCCACCCTGGTCGCCGCCGCGGCACTGCTGGTGCTCGGCGCCTGCGCCAGTTCCGGCGGTGGTGGCAGCGCAGCGGGTGACGGCGGGCCGGAATACCGCGACGGCATCCAGACCCGTTCGATCGGCTCGGCACCGGCGGCACGAGCGAGCCAAAGCGACTCGCGGCCGCTGTCCGAACTCGACACCGCCGAGGCCATCGCCGCCCGCGAGCAGGCGGCCCGCAGTGCACCGCGTGCGGCGAGAGCCGCACCACCACGGCCAGCGCCGGCACGCGCACTGCCGCCGGCCACCGCGGAGAATTCCGAGACGGCGGCGACGGAGCTGCTGCTGGAACGCGAGAACCCGCACAAGCAAAAGGCAGGTCTGCAAAAAGGCTCGAAAGTGCGCGTGCGCCCCGGCGCCAGCCTGCGCTCGCGGCCCAGCGACAGCAGCGAAATCCTGCAAACCGTGGTGCTCGACGGTCGCGAGCTGGAGCTGGGCGAGCAGATCTACAACGCGGCGGGCTACTGGTGGTACGTGACCGTCGGCAAGGAAACCGGCTGGCTGCTGCAGGCCGATATCGTGCAGTAGCGCCATGCGTATCCGGGCTACCCTGCTGATGGTCACGCTACTCGGCGCCTGCCAGTCCGGCGCGCCCAGCCGGCCGGCGTCCGCAGCGGCTGCCGGCGTCGTCGGTGCAGAGGCCGATGGCGGCAGCGGCACACCGTCCCGGCAGCCGGCATTCAGCACGGCAGTATTGCCCTCGATGGCAAGTACCGGGGTGCTGAAAGCCGATACGCCGCTGTTGCAACGTCCCACCAGCAGCAGCGTCATTCTGAACACCCTGGCAGCAGGCGAAACCGTACAAGTGCTCGGCCCGCTCGACAATGCCGACGGCCAATGGCTGTCGGTCAGTGTCGGCGAGGTGCAGGGCTGGATACGCGCAGCACAGATCAAACCTTGATTTCTTTCATCTGGAGAGTCGCATGAACTACTTCGTCACCGGCGCCACCGGCTTCATCGGCAAGTTTCTGCTGGAAAAGCTGCTCGCTCGCACAGACGCGAAAGTGCACGTGCTGGTGCGCAAGGCCTCGGCGGAGAAATTCGAGGCCCTGAAGGCGCGCTATGGCGCCAGCGGCAACCAGCTGGTCGCGGTGTGGGGCGACATCACCACGCCGGGCTTGGTATCCCCTGCCGACTTCAAGAAGCTGCAGGGCAAGATCGACCATGTCTTTCACCTGGCTGCCGTCTACGACATGTCGATGAGCGATGCCCAGGCCGACCAGATCAACAACGAAGGCACCCGCAATGTCGTCGCCTTTGCCAATGAGCTGGGCGGGCCCGCCGTGCTGCACCATGTGTCGAGCGTGGCGGTGGCGGGCAGCGATTACGTCGGCACCTTCCGCGAGAACATGTTCGACGAGGGGCAGTCGGTAGACCACCCGTATTACCGCAGCAAGTTCCAGAGCGAGGCGATCGTCCGCAACGAGAGCAAGCTGCCGTTCCGCATCTACCGCCCCGGCGTGGTGGTGGGGCACAGCGAAACCGGCGAGATGGACAAGATCGACGGGCCGTACTACTTCGCCAAGGCGATCCAGAAAATAAGCCACCGGGTACCCAAGTGGCTGCCCATCCTCGGCATCGAGGGTGGCAAGGTGGCTGTTGCGCCGGTCGACTACATCGTGGCGGCGATGGATGCGCTGGCGCACAAGCCCAAGCTCGACGGCAAGTGCTTTCACCTGATGCAGTCCACCAGCCCCAGCGTTGGTGACCTGCTGCAGGCATTTCTGGAAGCGGCGCATGGCCCGGAGTTCGCGCGCAAGCTGCCGATCCCGATCCTGCCCAAGGGCATCAAGCAACTGATGGCGCGGGTGGGCCAGCGCATCTCGCACGGCAACCAGCAGAAGTTCGCCGATGCGATTGGGGTGCCGCCCTCCGTACTGGGCTATGCCTTCAACCAGGCGATCTTCGACGACCGCGAGGCGCGTGCGGCGCTCAAGGGCACTGGAGTCAGCTGCCCCGACATCCGCGACTACTGCGGCAAGCTCTGGGCCTACTGGGAGCTGCACCTCGATCTCAAGGTGAAGATTCCACGCGAGCTGACCCAGCGCATGTCCGGCAAGGTGGCGCTGATCACCGGCGGCTCCTCCGGCATCGGCTTTGCCGCCGCGAAGAAGCTGGCGGCGGCGGGTGCCAAGGTCATTCTCGTGGCGCGCACGCTCGACAAGCTGGAAGAGAGCAAGGGCATTCTCGAAAAAGCCGGTGGCGAGGCCTACGTCTACCCCTGCGATCTCTCCGACATGGCCGACATCGACCGCATGGCGGCCGAGGTGCTGAAGGATTTCGGCCATGTCGATGTGCTGATCAATAATGCCGGCCGCTCGATCCGGCGCGGAGTGATGGAATCGACCACCCGCTTCCACGACTACGAGCGCACCATGCAGCTGAATTATTTCGGCTCGGTGCGGCTGATCCTGGCCCTGCTGCCGACCATGACCCAGCGCAAGAGCGGGCATATCATCAACATCAGCAGCATCGGTGTGCTGGCCAACGCCGCGCGCTTCTCGGCCTATGTGGCATCGAAGGCGGCACTCGATGCCTTCACCCGCTGCCTGTCGGCAGAGGTGAAGGCGCGCAACGTCCACACCACGGCCATCTACATGCCGCTGGTGCGCACGCCGATGATCGCGCCCACCAAGATGTACGACTACATTCCCACCTGGTCGCCGGAGGACGCCGCCGATACCGTGGTGAAGGCGATCGTCGAGCGGCCCAAGAGCATCGCCACCACCATCGGCACCGCGGCGGCGGTGAGCTATGCGATCTGGCCCAAGGCCAATGACTGGGTGCTGTCCAAGGGCTTCCAGCTGTTCCCCTCGTCCTCGGCCGCAAAAGGCAAGAAGGAGGGCGGCAAGCCCTCGCTCGAGCAGGTGGTGTTTGCCAACGTGTTCAAGGGCGAACACTGGTAAGCGGTACTCCCGCCGGGCCATGCCGCGTTATGGGGTGACGATGAAAACTCATGCCGTGTGGTCGCTGCTCCCCCTCGTGCTGCTCTCAGCCTGCGCCACCCGACCGATCGGCGAGGTGCCGATCGAGGAGGCGCAGCGGCGGATGGTCTCCGAGGCGCCGGTACTGGTCGCCGATGGTTGCCTGTATCGCCGCAACCTGGCGTACCTCAACCAGTTCATCATCGACGAATCGCGCAAGCTCGGACAGGATGGCGCCAAGGAGGTGATTGCCGGCTTCAAGGAATACGGCGGCGTCACCATCGGGCAGTTCGTGGTGCCGCTCATGTGCGCCACCGAGATGCCGCCGCGTGGCGATGAGAAAGGCGGCCTGATCGCCACCAGCGAAGCGACCCAGAACGTCGCCAAGAGCCTGCTGTTCCCCGAGCCGCTGAACCCCGCCGTCGCCAACGATGCGGCGCTGCTGGCGGCATATGTCCAGCTGTTCGGTGCCTGTGACGACAGGCGCTACCGCAAGGAGAACCGCTACGACTGCCCGCTGCTCAAGCCCGAACAGGCGGCCCTGCTGAAAGCGCGGCTGAAGACCAGCTACATCGTGGCGCTGTCGGTGGGTGGCGAGCGGGCCTCGGTTGCCAACCGTTCGGCAGGGGCGGTATTCGGCCTGCTGCTCGGCTTCATCAACATCGCCGGCGATACCGGCACCGCCCGCGTGCGGGTGGTCAACCTGGACACCGGCAACCTCGTCTACAGCTCCTTCCCCGGCGAGTTTCGTGGCCAGTCGCCGGCCGACAACTACAACAACATTGGCGGCCGCTCGAACTTCGGCGATTTAGAGATCACCGAGAACTGGGTCAAGCGAATGGTGAAGCCGCTGTTCGAAAAGCAGCGTTAGGCCTTCAGTCCGGCGGCAGCAGATCATCTGACCGCGCCAGAGCCGCGCTTGCCGACTTGGCGGTGGCCGTGCTGCCGGAGGGATCGAGATTGGCAGTCCAGGTTGCCCCCCGGCGTAGCTGCACCGGCGCCGGCAGCGAGGCATAGCAGCTCTCGAACGACACTCCCGGCAGCAGTTCCTTTACCACGAAGCGGGCCGCCTGCAGCACCTGCGGCTCGGCGATGCGCCCGCGCATGCCCCAGCCGACGGTGAAGTCGCCGCTGGCCGGGCGGTTGCTGGTCGCCAGGTCGCGCTGGATGCCATAGAAGCAGTAGCTGAGGATTTCCTCGGTCAGCATCGCCACGTCCTCGAACTGGGTGAAATAGCCGTAGGCATCGGCGGCGCGGTCGGGTTCCAGCAGATCACCGGCCTGTGCGGGCGAGTAGCTCTTCTGCTCAGCGGTCGGCGTGCGGTCGGCGAACAGCACCTGCGCCAGCGCCGGCCATACTGGCGAGCGCAGCGGCGCGCCCTGTTTCAGCCGCTCGGAAATCCACTGGCTGGATTGCGCGTCGATGGCGGCTTCCGCAGTCTGGTTGCGCGACAGCGTTGCGAGGCCGGATGGCGGGCTGAAATCGCCGGCGTGCGCCAGCTCGTGTGCCAGCAGGCGGCCGAGCGCGAGACGGGTGTCCTCCAGCGTGCGGCTGCCCCGGTAATCCGGCGGGAAGTAGGGATAGGCGTAGTCGTTGTCACGGACGTAACGCCAGATGCTGCGGAACTGCAGATCCTTGCCGAAGTTGATGCGCGCATCCGGCGTCTTGTCGACAGTGTCGTGCTCGGCCTGGGTCAGCCACAGCCGGTCCGGGTCGAGATAGATCGCCCCCGTCATCGAGAAATAGAACGAGGGCCGCACCTTGCTGCCGATGATGATGGCAGTGGTCGAACGCATCATCTGCAGCAGCTCCACCGGCTGCACCTGCAGCGCCTCGCGGAAGCGCGTCGCCATCCAGGGATGGGTGACCGCCACCCGTTCCATGATCTGCTCCACCGTGACGCTGGCATGTTCCTGCCCCAGGAACGGCAGCGTGCTGAGCTGGCAGGAAGTGCTGCGGCTAGGGTTGAATGCGCAATCTCCCAGCACTTTCGCGTACGGGGCGTCGGCAACCGCCGGTTGCACCGGCTGGGCGATATCGCCTAGCGGCTGCGGCAGGCCGGTGTCGCCGGAACCAGAGCCACCGCCGCATGCTGACAGCAGCAGCGCCAGCAGGGCAGGTGCTGCGGCAATGCGGTACGGATTCAGACCGGCGGATAGGGTGGGCATGGCGTCTCTCTGTGTAGGCAACATCCAGAGTTACGATTCTGCGCCCGCCGCAGACGCCCTGCCGGGGCGGACGATCAGCGGCGGCGCTTGGCCACACCCTCGGCCAGCGTCGCCAGCAGGGTCTCGGTGCGCGGCCAGTCGATGCAGGCATCGGTGATGCTCTGGCCATAGGTGAGCGGCACGCCGGGCTGGATGTCCTGCCGGCCTTCGAGCAGATGACTCTCGATCATCACGCCGGTGATGCGCCGCTCGCCGGCGGCCAGCCTTGCCGCGACATCGGCGCCCACCTCGATCTGCCGGCCGTGCTGTTTCTGGCTGTTGGCATGGCTGAAATCGATCATCACCTGCTCGCGCAGCTTGCCTTTCGCCAGTTCGGCGCAGGCGGCATCGACGCTGGCCTGATCGTAATTGGTACCTTTGCTGCCGCCGCGCAGGATCACATGGCAGTCTGGATTGCCACGAGTCTCGAAGATCGCCACCTGGCCGCTCTGGGTGAGCGACAGGAAGCGATGCGAATGTTTCGCCGACTGGCAGGCGTCGACCGCGATCTTCACCGAGCCATCGGTGCCGTTCTTGAAGCCAACCGGGCAGGACAGGCCCGAGGTCATCTCGCGGTGCAGCTGGCTCTCCGTGGTGCGCGCGCCGATGGCACCCCAGCTCACCAGGTCGGCCAGGTATTGCGGCGTGAGGATGTCGAGAAACTCCACGCCGGCGGGCATGCCGCGGGTGTTGAGCGTCAGCAGCAGCTCGCGCGCCACCCTCAGGCCACGGTCGATCTGGTAGCTGTCGTTGAGATCGGGGTCGTTGATCAGGCCTTTCCAGCCCACTGTGGTGCGCGGCTTCTCGAAATACACCCGCATCACGATCAGCAGTTCCTGGTCCAGCTTCATGCGCGCCTGGGCGAGCTTGTCGGCGTATTCAAGGGCCGCCGCGGTATCGTGAATCGAGCAGGGGCCGACGATCACCAGCAGGCGGTCGTCAGTGCCATTGAGCACGTTCTGGATCGCCTCGCGGGTGCGCGCGACGGTGGCGGCAGCGGCTTCCAGCAGTGGCAGCTCGGCCTGCACTTGCGCCGGCGTGGCAACCGGGCTGACGGAGGCAATGCGCAGGTTTTCGGTGACCAGTTTCATGACGGCTTGCGATGCGCCGCAGGCGTTGCGGCGCGCGATGATAGCGAGACCGGCTGCCGCCCACCTATCGCCAAAAGTGCGCAGGCTGATAGCCTTTGGTAATTCGACCGTGGAGTGAAGGGATGAAGCCGCATCAACTGCTGGTTGTTTTGGCTGCTGCATTCGCCGGCCTCGCGCAGGCGCAAGGCTTTGAAACCTTCAACCAGTCCAGCCTCGCGCGGTTTGCGGCGCTGCCCGAACTGGGCCAGGGCGCGGTGCTGCCGCGCGACACCGCGATCAACAGCGTCGGGCTGGACTGGAGCAACGAGTTCTTCCAGCAAAGCAATGCGCGTGAGGACCTGACGCTGGATGGCGAGTCGCAGCGTCTGGCGATGCGCTACCGGGCGGCGCTCGCACCGGTGTTCGGCCACGCGCTGGAATGGTCGCTGGAAATACCGCTGCTGTTCACTGGTGGCGGCGTGCTCGACTCCGGCATCGAGGGCTGGCACAGCACCTTCGGCCTGCCCAATTCCAACCGTGACGATGTGCCGCAGGATCGCTACCGCATCCGCTACCAGCGCGACGGCGCGACGCTGGTCGATCTCGAAAAAGGCGATTCCGGCCTGGCCGATGTACGCCTTGGCTTTGGTCTGGCACTGAGCCAGCGCTGGACTTTGCGCGGCCTGCTGCAACTGCCCACCGGCGACGCTGATCGGTTCACCGGCGGCAGCACCGGCGCTGCGCTATGGGCGGATTATTCCCTGCCGTTGAGTGAATCCCGCCGCGCGGCGCTGCTGCTGTCGGGCGGCGTCAGCGCCTCGACCACCAGCGGCCCGCTTGCCGACCTGCAGCAGCCGGTGGTGGCGGTGGCCGGCGTGGTGTTGATCCTGCCGGTCTACGGCGCGCTCGATGCCGTGGTGCAGGTCAATGCCCATAGCAAGCTCTATAAAGGCTCCAACCTCGATCCGCTGGCCCGCGTCGGCGCACCGCTCGCCTTCGGCCTGCGCCTGCCGTATCGGCGCTTCGTGTTCGATCTGGCCGTGCTGGAAGACCCCAGCGTCAATGCCTCGCCAGACTTCGGCCTGCTGTTCGCGGTGAAGGTGAAGGACTACTGAGCAGTCAGGACGGGTCCGGCTCGAACGGCACCACCGAGAGGAAACTGCCACGGTAGCCATAGCTGCCGTGGTGTGTCACTACGCTCTCCACATCCATCCAGATCTCGCCGCCGCAGCCCTGGGTCCAGCGGTAGCAGAAGGCGTAATCCTCGCTCAGATAGCGGCGCGTCAGCGGGTGGTGCAGGGTGTCGAAGAAACCCCAGAAATTACCGCGGGTCTGGGGATTGTCGTAGCCGGCGATGTCGTTTTCGTAACGCAGCTCCGGGTATTGCGCGGCCATCGCCGTCAGCACTTCGCGGCGGATCAGCATGATGCCGGTGCCGCACTTGGACACCCGTACGAAGCCCTCGGTGACCGGGATGCGACTCTGCCCGGCGAGGTCCTCGTCGATCAGATTGAGCGCGTAGTCGAGGCCCGCCTGCGCCAGTGCCTCCGGTGGCTTGCCGGCGGTGGCGGCGGCGTGCACCCGAGCCCAGTCGATGCCCTTCTTTGCATAGGCGCCGCCGATCAGGGGCTTGTCGAACGCCAGCATGCGCAGGATGCCGCGCGGGTCGAAGCCGATGTCGGCATCGATGAACAGCAGATGGGTCAGTTCCGGGCGGCCGAGAAACTCCGCGACCAGGGTATTGCGGCCGCGCGGGATGAGACTTTCCTGCGAGAGGATTTTCAGGGTGATGACGATGCCCTGGCCGCGTGCCAGTTCCGCCAGGCGCAGCAGCGATTCCATGAACACCGTCGTCACCTGTCCGCCGTAGGCCGGCAGGGCGAGCATCAGCTTTGGCATGCTCATCCGTTCAGGGCTTGCTGGCTGCCGCCTCCGGCGGCGTGGCCCGGCGCCGCTGCGCATAGCGGTCGCGCAACTCGGTCTGGCGACTGGTCATTGGCAGTGCGCGGCCGGCGGCATAGACCTGCACCGCGCTGCTGGTGATTTCCAGCGGGTCGCCGTCCCACAACACGAAGCTCGCCTGCTTGCCGACTTCCAGGGTGCCGAGCGTCGAGTCCAGCCCATAGATCATGGCCGGATTGGCGGTGATGGCGGCGAGTGCGGCGTCCCAGGGCAGGCCGCGCGCGACGGCATTGCCGGCCAGCTGGCGGATGTTGCGGCTGTTGTGGCTGCCGGCGGCAGGCTCGTCGCCGGAAAAGGCGATGCGCACTCCGGCCTTGAACAGAATCGCCGCCGCATCCGAGCGCGACGCCAGCGACTCGAAGCGCACCGGTAGGTCGAGTGTCGGATCGAGAATCACCGGCACCTGCCGGGCAGCCAGTTCGGCCGCGACCAGATGCGCCTCGGCGGCGCCGTGCAGCACCAGCTTGATGCCGTAGTCCTCGGCCAGTTGCAGCAGCACCCGGATGTCGGCAGCGCGGTTGACGTCAGCCACCAGCGGCAGGCTGCCGTCGAGCACTGCTTTCAGCGCCCGCGCATCCAGCGCGCCGAGCTGTGCGGGGCGCTGCACCGGGCTGCTGGTGCCAAGCTCCTTGGCCTCTTCGAAGGCCTCGCGCAGCGCCAGCAGCAGCGCCGGGCGGCCACCCTTGACGCGCGCCGCACCGGCTTCGCCCAGGCTGACGAACATCGCCGCCTGCGGCTTGCTCACTAGGGCATCCAGAGTGCCCAGGCTGATGACTGCACCGCGTCCGGCAAACAGCGGCCCTTCGGGGCCGGAGGCCGGCGCGCTCATGGCGTGGGTGATGCCTTCGATGCGGTTGACCGGAATCAGCACCGAACGCGGGTTGAGGCCATCGACCACGTCCAGCGCCGCCGAGTAGCGCGGATTGTTGCTGCCGGTGTCGTTGGCCTCCTCGACGGCGGTGATCTCGTCGAGACCCAGATGGGTGTAGGCATCGAACAGGCCCGGAGTGATGACTGCGCCCTTGGCGTCGATCACCTGAGCGCCGTCGGGGATCACCGCCTGGGCGCCCAGAGCTTCGATGACGTCGTTGCGGATGACCAGAGTGGCGTCTTCCAGCACGCCGGCGCTGACGGTATGGATGCGGGCATGGGTGAAGGCGATGGGAACCGCGTGGGCAGTGCCGAAGGCAAGCAGGGCCGCGAGGGCGGCGGGCAGCTGGCGGATCATGGTGCAGCCTCCTTGGCGGCGGCTATGCTGCCGGTTTCGGCAGTCGATTCGGGCGGTTCCAGCCCGAGCAGGAAGTCACTCTCCGGGGGCGCCTTGCGGGCGCGGTCGTAGCGCAACACGCCATCGATATAGACCTGGTCGGCCAGCGCATAGCTGGAAAACGGCGTGCCGTTCCAGATCACCACATCGCCGTTCTTGCCGGCTTCCAGCGTGCCGGTCTGGTCGAGAATGCCGATCGCCCTGGCCGGGTTGGCGGTGATCCACGTCACCGCTTCGGCATCGCTGATGTCGAGGCCCATGCGGCGGCCGGCGGTCATGGCCTTGGCAGCCTCCTGGTTCAGGCGCTGGATGCCGTAGGGGTCGTCGGAATGCACAATCGCACAGCCACGTGCGCCATCCCGGCCGCGTGCGGCATCGACTAGTGCGATGTTCTCGCGGATGCCGTCGAAAGCCTCCAGCTTGAAGCCCCACCAGTCGGCCCACAGCGCGCCGCAGACGTTTTCCGCAGCCAGCCGGTCGGCGATCTTGTAGGCCTCCACCGCGTGGTGGAAGGCGCTGATGCGGTAACCGAACTCCTTGGCGACATCCAGCATCAGCGCCATCTCGTCGGCGCGGTAGCAATGGTTCTGCACCAGGATTTCACCCTTGAGGACGCCGACCAGGGTTTCCATCGCCAAGTCACGCTCCTCGAGTGTGCCGTCCTCCATTTTTTTCTGGTACGCCTTGGCCTTGGCAAAGGCGGCGCGGGTGCCGGCGACATTGCCCATGCGCGTCGAGGGGGCTTTTTTGCCCTCGAGCCCATAGACGCGCTTGGGGTTTTCGCCGCAGGCCATTTTCAGCGACTGCGGTGCGCCGGGGAACTTCATCTCCTGATAGGTCACTGTCGGCACGTTCTTGAGTACCGTGGCACGGCCGCCAATCAGGTTGGCAGAGCCGGGCAGGATCAAGAGGCTGGTGATGCCGCCTGCGCGTGCGGCCTCGAAGCCGGGGTCCTGCGGCCATACCGAGTGCTCGCTCCACACCTCCGCGGTCGTCGGCGCAGTGGCCTCGTTGCCGTCGGAAAGCGCCCAGACACTGGGCGAGGCGTAGACGCCGAGATGCGAGTGGGCGTCGATCAGTCCCGGCGTCACATAACGCCCCCGGGCGTCGATCACCGTCGCATTGGGCACGGTGCCGGCGTCCTTGCGCACGGCAGTGATCTTGCCGTCCTGGATCAGTACATCGGCATCGTCGAGCTGCACCCCGGTGCCGGTGAGCACGGTGGCGTGCTGGATCAGCAGCGGCGCCGAGGCGGCGGCGCGGTAGGTGCTGGGAAAAGGCTGCGGAGGCTGCTCGGACTGCTTCGACTGGCAGCCGGCGATCAGGCTCGCGGCCAGCAAGCTACCCAGAAAGGATCGGATCGGTGACTTCATGTGGTTTCCCGGCAACTCTCGTTTTGCGGACTATGCCGCATATTCCGCACTCAAAACCCGTGCCGCATCATTCCATCGCGCCTCGGCGCGCTGCCACCAGGGGCGGTAGCCCACCGCACCGGAGGCGGCAATCAGCTGCCCCAGCCGCTCGACGCCGGCGACGGCATGGGCGGCGTCGAGCACGCTGTCCGGCAATGCCAGCAACACCAGCCAGGCATTGATCTCCCAGACCTGTGAGGCCGAGCGGCGCGCGCTGGCGATGGCGGCTTCGGCGGTGCGCCGCGCCAGCCCGTATTGCCCGCTGCCTTCGTAGGCCTGGGCGAGAGTGGCGAGATGGTTGGCCTCGAACTGGTGCGCGAGCCCGCCCGGGACGCTCAGCGGCGTCAGGCTTTCGAGCAGCGTAATGGCCTCGGCAGCGCGGTTGGTCATGCACAGCGCCAGCCCCTGCGCGCGTCCGGCGATGGCCTGGAAATAGGCACTGCCGCTTTCCAGCGCCAGCTGCATGGCCAGTTGCGCATGGTGCATCAGGTCGCGGGTATCGCCGTCGAACCAGGCGAGATCGATCATGAAGGCGTGCATCCAGCTGGCATTGCGCGCCTCCCGCCGGGCGTAGTCCAGGGCTTCGGTCAGCTGCTGGCGCGCGCGCGGCACATCGCCGAGCCAGGCCAGCATCAGGGCATGAAAGGCGCGCGAATTGAAGTTGTCCTCGCCAATGGGTTCCGTGCGCCATTGGCCGTTGTCGGCCTGGTCGACCAGGGCAATGCCCTCGCGCGGCAGTCCGGCGGAAAAATGGCTGATCAGGATGGCGAGCCGAAACCGCTGCACCATCTCTGCCTGCCCCTCGGCCAGGCAGAGCTGCACGGCCTCGGCATGCAGGCTCACCGAACCCAGCGCATTGCTTCGGTGCAACTGCTCGTTGCCGTAGCTGATGATCAGCTCGGCAGCACCGGCGACATCGCCGGAGGCTGCTGCCATCGCGCGGCCTTCGGCATAGGCGCGCTCGACATCCTCGCAGGCCACCGGCGTGAACTGTGCCATGCGGATCAGGGCCGCACGGGCGGTGATGCGCAGACGCTGGACGTTGGCGTCCAGTGCCGCGCGATCAAGATTGGCAAGCGCGAGCTGGAACTGCTCGATGGTGATGCGCAGGTCGCGGGTGCCGGCCCAGCGGGCGGCGTGCAGGTTCCACTCGCCGGCACGGGCCCACTCGCCGGCCTGCTGCCAGTGATGGGCGATGCGCGCCGACACCGCGCTGCCGGCGGGGCCGGGCGGGTGATCGGCAGTCAGCAGGGCAGCCAGTCGTGCATGGCTCAGGGCGCGCTGCGAGTCCAGTTGCAGGCCGTCGGCCACTTCCCGCATCAGCGGATGGCGAAAGTCGTACTCGCCGCCGCTCTGGGTGCAGAACAGAAAGCCCCCGGCGACCAGCTGCAGCAGGATGGCCGTGCAGTCATCTGCATCATGCGCAGCCAGATTGGCCAGCGTGCTGGCGGCAAACGCCTCGCCGAAGATCGCCGCAGCCTGCAACAGCCTTTTCGAGTCCGCCGGCAGCCGGTCGATGCGGGCGGCGAGCAGGGCGTGGACAGTGTCGGGAATCGGCCAGTGCGCAATCGGCGCATGCAAGCTGTAGGCGCCGTCCGCGCCTTGCAGGTGGCCGGAATCGGCCAGCGCCTGCACCGCCTCCTCGACGAAAAACGGATTGCCCGCCGCGCGCGCGCCGAGCTGCTCTGCCAGCGTCACCACACTGTCGTCGCTGCCCAGCCGGGTGGCTGCCAGCTGCCTGAGCTGCCGGGCGTCGAGCGCGCTGACCCCGATGCGGGCATCGAGTGTCGGGGCCAGCCAGTCGTCGGCATAGCCGGGCCGGTAGTTGAGCAGCAGCAGCGCTCGATGGCCGCGTGTTGCGGCGGCCAGGATATGCAGGAACTCCTCGCTGGTGGCGTCGAGAAAATGCAGGTCCTCGATCAGCAGCACCAGCGGCGTCCGGCCTCCGGGCGATTGCGTGGAGTCAGTGCGGGGGCAGGGCAGGAAATGCGCCAGCAGCTCGAACAGCTTGGCGCGGGTGAGCGTGGCCTGGTCGGGTACCGTGGCGCTGCCATCGCCGGCGCCCAGAAAGTCGAACACCGCGGGCAGGGCCGCCGCGTGTTCCGGGTGTTCGAGCAGCAGGGTGCCCGCCACTAGCCGGCGGATTTCTGCCGGATTGCTGCGGCCGGCCAGCCCCAGCCGCGACAATGCCAGGGTGCGCACCGGGTGCAGCGGCAGGGCGCTCGCGTAGGGTACCCCGGTGGCGCGATGCACCTCGAATCCGTCGTCGGCGCAGCGTTGCAGGAATTCGTGGCAGAGCCGGGATTTGCCGATGCCGGCCTCGCCGACCACCGCCACCACCTGGCCCGCGCCGGCGCGCACCCGGTCCAGCGCGGCGAACAGGGTGGCGGTTTCCGCCTCTCTTCCGATGAAGGGCGAGCCGCCGCGCGCGAACGAGCGATCCAGCCGGGTGCCCATACTGCCGGGGCCTTCGAGGTCGAACACCTCCACCGGCTCGTCGAGACCATCGACCCGCATGCGTCCGAGGCTGCGCAGCGCGAAATAGCCTTCCACCAGCCTGGCGCTGTCGCGGCTCAGGTAGACGTGCCCGGGCTCGCAGATCTGCTCCATGCGTGCGGCGAGATTCACCGTGTGGCCCTGCGCGGTGTAGTCCATGCGCAGGTCGTCGCCGATGGCACCGACAATCACCTCACCGCTGTTCAGGCCCACCCGCAGCGTCAGGTTCAGGCCCTGCGAGAGCCGCAACTCGTCGGCAAAACGGCGCAGCTCGCGCTGCATTTCCAGCGCCGCGTAGCAGGCCCGCTGGGCGTGATCCTCGAGCGCCAGCGGGGCGCCGAACAGCGCCATGATGCCGTCGCCGGTGTACTGGTTGACGGTGCCTTCATAGCGATGCACGGCAGTCGTCAGCAGGCCGAAGAAACGGTCGAGGATGTGGTGCCAGGCCTCGGCCCCGGCCTGCTGCGCCAGACGGGTCGAGCCCTTGATGTCGCAGAACAGCACCGTCACCCGCTTGCGCTCGCCGCGCAGCGCACTGCGCTGCTTGAGGATGCGCTCGGCGAGGTGCCTGGGGGTGTAGTTCTGCCGCGCCGGGGGGGCGGCAGCCGCATCCAGCCGCGCGCCGCACTGGTTGCAGAAGCGTGCGGTATCGGGGTTCTCGGCAGAGCAGGTGGGGCAGGGCGACATGGGCGGAGTCTTGAGTGTCCTGTGTGCATGATAGAGGCGGGCATGGGCTCGCGAACCGATAAAATGCCGGTTCCATGGCGCGCCCCAAATCCCCCGATCCCGAAATCCCGCT
>JBKJJE010000057.1:0-12353 GCA_046598075.1 Stagnimonas sp. | reverse complement strand
CGCCCGAGATAGGCTTCGCTGACGGCATGGATGCGCCCTTCGCGCACGGCGGCGAGCGCCTCCCAGCCCTCGCGCCGGCGCACCACCTCGCTGCGATACCTGGCGAGCGGCACGCCGCACCAGCTCATCACGATGGCGTCGGGGGCGGCGGCGATGATTTCGGCATTGCTGAGCGGCGTGCTTTTTCCGGCGCGGTCGGCGAAGGGATTGCTACCGCCGGCGAGTTCGATCAGGTCCGTCACCCAGCTGTCGCGGGTCGGTGCGATCACCGGCTTCGGCCACCACTCCACCAGCACGCTGGGGCGGCGCAACGCGGTGGTGACGGCGGGCATCGCCGCACGCATCTCCTCGACCAGTGCCCTGCCACGTGCGGGCACGCCCAGGGCGACGGCGATGCGTGTGATGTCGGTGTAGACGTCGGCAAGCCGCAGCGGTTCGCAGACCAGGGTGTGCAAGCCGGCGGCTTCGAGTGCAAGCACGATGGCCTCATGGCCGGGCAGGGTGCGCGAGGTGAGCACGAGGTCCGGCTTCAAGGCCAGCACCTTCTCCAGCTCGAGATTCAGATCGCGGCCCAGCTGCGGCAGCGTGGCGACCACCGACGGCGGATGGTCGGAGTCGTTGTCGACGCCGACCAGCATTTCCGCACAGCCGAGCGCGCAGACGATCTCGGTGTTGGAACAGGTATGCGCCACCACTCTCATGGGCGATTGTCGACCGCCGGCTGGACGCAAGCCCTAAGCGCCGGCCAGCGCCTTGCGGATGCGTCCAAACGCCGGCGAGATCATGCCGTGCAGCACCCGCTTGAGCAGCCCGCCAGTGCCGGGCACTCGCGGTTCGAAAGTGATCAGGTAATCGACGCGGGTACCGCCGGCGTCGGCATGAAACTCGATGCGCCCGCGGTGGTTCTTCAGCGGCGAACCCTTGCTGATGAAGTATTCGATCAGCTTGCCGCGCTCGCTGCTGTCGACGGTTTCCTCGAAAGCCAGCGGCCCGTAGCCGATGCGCCGCACCGATCCCACCCCGTCGGGCTGCTTGATGTCCTCGCCCAGCCGGATCCGGCGGATGAACTTGAGCCTGGCTGCCACCGGCCCGCCCGCCATCGCGCCAAAGGTCTCGTGGCTCGCGAAGTAGGTGAACACCTTGGCCGGGGGGGCATCGAAATGCTCCGTGAAACGGACGCTGAGCTGTGACATGGGGTCTCCTCGAAAAATGTTTGCGCCGGACCGGCGATAATGCGGTGGGAGTCGGCCAGACAACCGCTGCCACAGCATCACCGTGGGGGAGGAAAGTCCGGGCTCCAAAGGGCAGTGTGCCAGTTAACGGCTGGGCGGCGCGAGCCGACAGATAGTGCAACAGAGAGAGACCGCCGATGGCCTCGCCAGACTTGTTCTGGGGTGGATCAGGCAAGGGTGAAACGGTGCGGTAAGAGCGCACCGCGAGCTTGGTAACAAGCCGGCACGGCAAACCTCACACGGAGCAAGACCAAATAGGGCAGGGGTGCGTCGCAAGACGCATAACGCGCGGCTCGCGTGCCTGCCGGGTAGGTTGCTAAAGCGACGTGGTGACACGGCGCGTAGAGGAATGGTTGTCTCGGCGTCCGCTCGCAAGGGCGTGCGCTATGACAGAACCCGGCTTATCGGCCGACTCCCACTTTTTTTGATGTCCATGTCCGGGTTTTGTGACGTCCATGTCCGGGCAGCAGGTGTTTTGAACCGGGCCCGGGGCGCAGATCCCTGTGCGCCCGCAGACCAGGGCGAAGCAGTGTTTCGCCTGGTTCCAGTCTGCCCCGGCGTATCGGTCGGCTCTGACTTTTTTGATGGCCGTTCGACGCTCCGCGCGGCGCCAAAGCTCGCCTTTTACTTTAAGTATGTTTCGCAATGCATTGATTTCATTCAAGTACGGATTAAACTACAAAACCGAGCTAAGTCTTTGACGACATTAGAGTTTTCGCACTTTCAGGCCTTGCCTTTGTGGTGTGAAGTGGGATAATCGCCCACGAAAGGGAGTGACATGGAGCTACCGGAGCTTCTATCTCTTTCATGGGGTAGCACATGTTTTCTGGGTCGCACACCGCCAGCATCGACGACAAGGGAAGGCTTGCCATCCCGGCCCGTTTTCGCGCCGCGCTGGCGGCCGATGCCCAGGGTCAGCTGGCGATCACGCCGACGCCCGATGGCATCAAGCTCTACCCGCTGCCGGTGTTCGAGCGCATCGCCAAGGAAGTGATTCCCAGGCATCCCGACATCGCCCAGCGCCGCGCGCTGAAAAACCTCTTCGTCGGCCAGTCGATGACGCTGGAGATGGATGCGCAGGGCCGCATGTTGCTGCCGCCGAAGTTCCGCGATGCGCTGGGCGCTTCGGTGGTGCTGGTCGGTCAGGTCGATCATTTCGCCTTGTGGAGCGAGGCCGCCTGGACCGCCCACGCCGCAGCCAGCGAAGCCGATTACGCCGCCGCGTTCGCTGCACTCGACCTGTGAGCCGCAGCCATGGACGGCTCGCACTGCATCCCGCCCCTGTCGCCGGGGCGACCTGAGGCCATGCTTGCGCACCGGCCCGTTCTGCTCGACGAAGCACTCACGGGCTTGAACGTCTCTGCCCGTCCGGATGGCCTGTTCGTGGATGGCACCTATGGGCGCGGCGGTCACTCCGCTGCGATTCTCGCGGCGCTTTCCAGCAAGGGCGCGCTGCATGCCCTGGACCGTGACCCTGAGGCCGAGGCGGATGCCGCGCGCTTCGCCGCCGATCCGCGCTTTCACTTTCATGCGGTCAACTTCGCGCAGCTGATGACGGTGGCCACCGGCAACGGCTTCGCCGGCAAGGTCGATGGTCTGTTGCTCGACTTGGGTGTCTCCAGCCCGCAGTTCGATGATGCCGCACGCGGCTTCTCCTTCAGCCACGACGGCCCGCTCGACATGCGGATGAATCCGCGCGCCGGCGAGAGCGCCGCGCAGTGGCTGATGCGCGCCCGCGAAGCCGAGATTGCCGACGTGCTGTTCAATTTCGGCGATGAGCGCAACAGCCGCCGCATCGCAGCAGCTATCGTCGAGACCCGCGTCGAGACGCCGCTGGTGGGTACCGCCCAGCTGGCTTCGCTGATTGCCAGCGTGCCCGGCCCGCGCAGCCACAAGATCCACCCCGCCACGCGTAGTTTCCAGGCCATCCGCATCTTCATCAATGGCGAGCTCGACGCGCTGCGGGTGGCGCTGTCGGTGAGCTTCAACCTGCTCGCGCCTGGGGGCCGTCTCGCCATCATCAGCTTCCACTCGCTGGAAGACCGCATGGTCAAGCAGTTCCTCCGCGATGCCGGCGGCAAGCGCGCGGCGGTCGACAAGTACGCGCACCTGAAAGACGGTGCGGTGGCCGATACCGCCGGCCCGATGCGGCTGGTCGAGATCGGCCGGGTGTTCCCCGGCGAAGCCGAGCTGGCGCGCAACCCCCGCGCCCGTTCGTCGGTGCTGCGTGTCGCCGAGAAAATGCCGGGAGCCCTGGCATGAGCGACAGCGCATTCAGCCGCCGGCTGGCGGTACGCAAGTCCCGCCCCGGGCTGTTGCTGCCGTTGTTTCTCGCCGCACTGCTGCTGTGCTCGGCGGTGATGGTGGTGCAGGTCAAGAACGACAACCGCCGGCTCACCAACGACAGCACCCAGCTGCGCGACGCCCGCGACCAGCTGGATGTCGAATGGTCGCAGCTGCAGCTGGAGGAAGCCGCGCATTCCAGCCACTCGCGGATCGAGACCATTGCCCGCGATCAGCTGAAGATGGTCGAGCCGCGCGAGACGGTGATGGTGACTGGAGGCCCGTCGGCGACAGTGCCGACGCAAGCTCCTGGCGGGGGCAAGCCATGACCACGCCGCAGCCGGTGGCCGCCTGGCGGCGCTGGTTCGTGCTCGGGCTGCTGGGCCTCGGTGCGCTCACCGTGGTCTCGCGCGCGTTCTATCTGCAGGTGGTGACCCGCGAGTTCCTGGTCACCGAGGGCGACAAGCGCCACATCCGCAATCTCAGTCTGCCCGGCCTGCGTGGCGCCGTGCTCGATCGCAACGGCAACGCCCTGGCGCTCTCCGCTCCCGTCGATTCGCTGTGGGCGGTGCCTGAGGATCTGCTGGCTCCGGCGGCGGCGCCATACCGAGCAGCACTCGCCGAAATGCTCGACCGGAAACCCAGGGTGCTGGAGCAGTTCCTGCGTCAGCAGGCTGCGGCCGACAAGCGTTTTGTCTATCTGCTGAAGAATCAGAATCCCGAGGTGGCGGCGCGCATCCTCAAGCTGAAGGCGCCGGGCGTGTTCGCCGAGCGCAGCTATTCGCGCTACTACCCGTCCGGTGAGGTGATGGGGCAGGTGGTGGGCTTCTGCGGAATCGAAGGCCATGGTCTGGAGGGGCTGGAGAAAGCACTCGACGACACCCTGACCGGCGAAGCCGGTTTCCGCCGCGTGATCCGCTCGCGCGACGGCAAGGTGGTGGAAGACACCGGCACCGAAAAAGCCGCCCGCCCCGGCAAGGATCTGAAACTCACGCTGGACCTGCGCGTGCAGTACCTCGCCTACCGCGAGCTGGCCGCTGCCGTCGAGCGCAACAAGGCGCAGGGCGGGATGATCGTCATCGCTGAGGTGAAAACCGGCGACATTCTCGCCGTCGCCGCACTGCCCGCCTACAACCCCAACAATCCCGAAGACCGCAAGACCGGCCTGCGCAACCGCGCCATCACCGACCGTCTCGAACCGGGTTCCACCATCAAGCCGCTGATGGTCGCGCAGGCGCTGGAGACCGGCGTATTCAGGTCTGAAAGCCGCATCGACACCGGCCCCGGCCACATGCAGATCGGTACCTGGACGGTGCGCGACATCCGCCCGCATGGCGTCGTCGATCTGCCGGAACTGCTGGCCGTGTCGAGCAATGTCGGTGCCGCGATCATGGGCCTGAAGATGGGCGCGCAATCGCTGTGGTCGGGTTACCAGCAGTTTGGCATCGGTGAGCCGATTGCGCTCGGCTTTCCCGGCGAAGTCACTGGCGTGCTGCACGCGCCCAACAAGTGGCGCGAGTCCGATATCGCCGCCGCCGCCTACGGCTACGGGGTGTCGATGAGCGCGCTGCATCTGGTGCGCGCCTACGCCGCGCTCGGCAACGGCGGCCTGATGCCGCAGTTGTCGCTGGTGCATCGCGAGGTGCCGCCGCCGCCGCGCCGCGCGATTTCATCGGGCAGCGCCAATGCCGTGCTCGGCATGCTGCGCGGCGTGGTGGCGCTGGACGGTACCGGCATCAAGGCGGCGGTGCCGGGCTACAGCGTCGCCGGCAAGACTGGCACCGTGCGCAAACTGAAGGCCGGCGGCGGCTATGAGGACCGCCGCCACTGGTCGGCCTTCGTCGGCTTGATCCCAGCCAACGATCCGCAGCTGGTCGGCCTGGTGTTCGTCGATGAGCCGACGCAGGGCGGCTACTACGGCGGGTTGGTCGCCGCACCGGTGTTTTCGGCGGTGATGGGTGGCGCTGCGCGGCTCTTGCAGATTCCCCAGGACCTGCCGCTCGGCGATGGCGCCCAGACCGTGCAGGCGACACCTGCAAGCGGCAAGGAGCCGCACGCATGAGCGCGCTGCTGAACAGGCTGCTCGAAGGTTTCGCGCGCGCGCCGGAGCTGGAAGTGACCGGTGTGGAGATCGACTCGCGCCGGGTGACCGCGGGCGATGCCTTTCTGGCCGTCAAGGGCATTGGCAGCCACGGCCTGCAGCATGTCGAACTGGCGCTGCGCCAGGGCGCGTCCGCCGTGGTGTGGGAGCCGGCATCGGGCGTGGCCGAGCCGGAAGACCTGCCGGTACCACAGGTCGCGGTCGCCAACCTGTCGAAAAAAGTCGGCGAGATCGCTGCCCGCTTTCACGGCGAACCGGCCAGCAAGCTGTTCACCGTCGGAGTCACCGGCACCGACGGCAAGACCTCCACCGCCTATCTGGTCGCCCAGGCCCTGGATGCGCTGGGGATGGGCTGCGGCTATCTCGGCACCATCGGTTATGGCCGCGTCGATGCCTTGCACGAGGCCAGCCACACCACGCCAGACGCCATCCGCCTGCAAGAGCTGTTTGCCGATTTCGTCGGCGATGGCCTGAAAGCCTGTGCGATGGAAGTCAGCAGTCACGCGCTTGATCAGGCGCGCGTCTCCGGCATCGGCTTCGACGTCGCCATCCTCACCAACATCACCCGTGACCACCTCGACTATCACGGCACGGTCGCGGCCTATGCGGCGGCGAAGAAGAAACTGTTCACCGACTACCGGCGCGGCAGCGCGGTGCTGAATCGTGACGATGCGACGGGCGAGGCCTGGGCGACCGAACTCTCCCGACTGCCGTCGGCAGTGATCCGCTACGGCATCGACGGCGCCGCCCCCGCTGCCGGCCAGTGGCTGCTCGCGCGCGATCTCAAGCTTTCTGGCGAGGGCTTGTCGTTCACGCTCGATTCCAGCTGGGGTGCGGCGACAGTGCAGTCGCGGCTGCTGGGCCGCTTCAACGTCTACAACCTGCTTGCCACCCTGGCGACGCTGCTGGCGAAAGGGGTGGCGCTCGCCGACGCGGTGCCGGTGCTGGCGACACTGCACACCGTGCCCGGTCGCATCGAAGGCTTTCGTGGTGGCAATGCTGCTGCGCTGGTGGTGGTGGATTACGCCCACACGCCGGAAGCCCTGACGCAAATCCTCAAGGCCCTGCGCGCGCACTGCACTGGCAGGCTGATCTGCGTGTTCGGCTGCGGCGGTGATCGGGATCGCGGCAAGCGGCCCCTGATGGGTGCGGCGGCAGAGCAGGGCGCGGACCTTGCCATCGTCACCGACGATAACCCCCGGAGTGAAACCCCCGGGGTTATCGTCGAAGACGTTCTGGCGGGACTGACGGCCAGCGGCCGCGCGGCGATGCGCGTGATTCACGACCGCGCCGAGGCCATTCGCACCGCGGTGCGGGAGGCCGCTGTCGATGACGTGGTAGTGGTCGCCGGCAAGGGCCACGAGACGACACAGACGGTTGGTACCGAAGTGCGCCAGTTCAGCGATCGCGCCTTCGTCGCCCGGCTGGTCGGTACCGAGGTGCGGCCCTGATGGAAATGCTCGCCGCCGCCGCCCGCCGCCTGCAGGTGCCTCTGTTGGGTGCCGATGCCCGCTACCTGCGGGTGGTCAGCGATACCCGCAGCGTGCAGGCAGGTGACCTGTTCGTGGCCCTCAGCGGCGAACGTTTCGACGCCCATGACTTCGTCGCCGAGGCTGCTGCCAAAGGTGCGGTCGGCGCCCTGGTATCGCGGCGGATCGATGCCCCGATTGCCCAGCTGCTGGTGCCGGATACGCTGGTCGGCCTGCAGCGCCTCGCCGCCAGCTGGCGCGCCGGCTTCGACCTGCCGGTGATCGGCGTCACCGGCAGCAATGGCAAGACCACCACCAAGCAGCTGCTGGCGGCAGTGTTCGCCGGCCGCGGTCCGGTGCTGGCGACCGAGGGCAATCTCAACAACCACATCGGGGTGCCGCTGACCTTGCTGAAACTGCGTGCCGAACACCGCACCGCAGTGATCGAGATGGGCGCCAGCAATCCGGGCGAGATCGCCCTGCTCGCGCGCCTTGCGCAGCCGACCGTGGCGGTGGTGACGCAGGCGGGCGATGCCCATCTCGAGGGTTTCGGTACACGGGAGGGCGTGGCGCGTGCCAAGGGCGAATTGTTCCAGGCCCTGCGCGAGGGCGTCGCCGTCATCAACACCGACGATGCCTACGCAGGTCTGTGGAAACGGCTGGCGCAGGGAGACCACGAGGACAATCGCATCGTCAGCTTCGGCTTTGCCGCCCATGCCGAGGTGCGTGCCGAGGATTTGCTGTCCACTGCCGACGGCAACCGCTTCACGCTGCTCACCCCAGACGGCAACGCCAGCGTCAGCCTGCCGCTGCCCGGCCGCCACAACATCGCCAATGCCCTGGCGGCGGCGGCAGTTGGCCATGCGCTGGGGCTGAGTGTCTCGGAGATCGCCGAAGGGCTGCAGAACGTCGAGCGCCCCAAGGGCCGCGTGGTGTTCCACGCCATGATCACCGGCGCGCGCCTGATCGACGATACCTACAACGCCAATCCGACCTCGCTGGCTGCTGCCATGGCGCTGCTGGCGAAAGAGCCGGGCCAGCGCGTGCTGGTGCTGGGCGACATGGCCGAGCTGGGGCCGACTGCCGCGGACCTGCATGCGCGCGCGGGCATCGAGGCCAAGGCGCTGGGCCTCAACGCGCTGCTGTCGCTGGGGCCGCTGTCCGCTCATGCGGCGAAAACCTTCGGTATCGGCGGCAGGGCTTTCGCCTCGTTCGACGAGCTCATCGAGGTGCTCAAGCCCCAGCTCAAGGCGCACACCACGGTGCTGGTGAAAGGGTCGCGCTCGGCGCGCATGGAGCAGGTGGTGGCAGCACTACTACAACAAGAAAACGATCACCAGAAACTGGAAGGGGCGCACTGATGCTGTATCACCTCGCGCAATGGTTGCAGGCTGATTATTCCTGGCTGCGGCTGTTCAGCTATCTCACCGTGCGGGCGGTGCTGGGCATTCTCACCGCCCTTATTTTCAGCTTCGTGTTCGGGCCGATCCTGATCGAGCGGCTGTATCGCTTCAAGTTCGGCCAGCCGATCCGCGACGACGGACCGCAGTCGCACTTGAAGAAGACCGGCACGCCGACCATGGGCGGCCTGCTGATTCTCGCCGCCATCACAGTCTCCACCCTCTTGTGGGGCAATCTCGCCAGCAAATTCGTCTGGTACGCCCTGATCGTCACGCTGGCGTTCGGCGCGGTGGGCTTTGCCGACGACTTCATCAAGATCAAGCACAAGAACCCCAAGGGCCTGCCCTCGCGCAAGAAATATTTCTGGCTGTCGCTGGTGGGCATGTCGGTGAGCGTGGCGATCTACCTCACCGCCAACACGCCGATGGAGACCGCACTCATCGTGCCGTTCCTGAAGAACGTCTCGCTGCCGCTCGGATGGTTCTTTGTGATCTGGACCTACCTGGTCATCGTCGGCAGCAGCAATGCGGTCAATCTCACCGATGGCCTCGACGGTCTCGCCATCATGCCTACGGTGCTGGTCGCCTCCGCGCTGGCGGTGTTCGCCTACTGCACCGGCAACACGGTGATCTCCGGCTATCTGGGCATTCCCTACATCGCGGGAGTCGGCGAGCTGGCGATTTTCTGCACCGCCATTGCCGGTGCGGGCCTGGGCTTTCTGTGGTTCAACGCCTACCCCGCGCAGGTGTTCATGGGCGATGTCGGCGCGCTCGCGCTGGGTGCTGCGCTGGGCGTGGTGGCGGTGCTGGTGCGGCAGGAAATCGTGCTCGCCATCATGGGTGGCGTGTTCGTCGCCGAGACCATCTCGGTGGCGCTGCAGGTGGGCTATTTCAAGTACTCCGGCGGCAAGCGCATCTTCCGCATGGCGCCGCTGCACCATCACTACGAACTGAAAGGCTGGCCGGAGCCGAAGATCATCGTCCGCGCCTGGATCATCACGCTCATCCTCGTGCTGATCGGCCTCTCCACCTTGAAGGTGCGCTGATGACACGGTGCCGCGAGCGAATGCAAGCGTGGGTGCGGGAATCAGCGCCGCGCGCCGACTCGTGCTGCCTGTTCGTGAGCACCACACTTTCGGAGGCGCGCTAGAGCCATGGGCCGATACACGGACAAGCGCCTGCTGGTGGTGGGACTGGGGCTCTCAGGAGCCTCGGCGCTGCGCTACCTCGCCCGTGAAGGCGCGTCCGTGGTGGTCACCGATTCGCGGCCCGCGCCGGCCGGCATCGAAGCCCTGAAGGCGATGTTCCAGAACGCCGAGTTTCGGCTCGGCAGCTTCGATGCGCCCGAGCCGCTGAGCCAGTTCGTCGAGGCGGTGGTGTCGCCGGGCATCGATCTGCGCGATCCCTTCATCGAACGGCTGCGTGCGGCCGGCGTGGCGATCATCGGCGACATCGAGCTGTTCGCCCGCGCCGCCAAGGCGCCAGTGATCGGCATCACCGGCAGCAATGGCAAGTCCACCGTCACCACCCTGGTGGGCGCGATGGCGAAGGCGGCCGGCATCAAGGTTGCCATCGGCGGCAACCTCGGCCAGCCGGCGCTCGAGCTGTTGCAGGAAGAGCCGAAACTCTACGTGCTGGAGCTGTCCAGTTTCCAGCTCGACACCACTTACTCGCTGCGCTGCAAGGCAGCCGCCTTCCTGAATGTGTCGGAAGACCACCTCGACCGCCACGGCACCATGGCGGCCTACATCGCCGCCAAGGCGCGGGTCTTCAATGGCTGCGAAGTCGCGGTCATCAACCGCGACGATCCCGCCACCCGGCAGGGCTCCGATCAGGCCCGCCGCCGGCTGAGCTTCGGTCTCGACGCACCCCGCGCACCCGGAGAGTTCGGTCTGGCCGACCAGCGTGGCGAAGTCGCACTGGCCACCGCCCGTGATCGCCTGCTGCCGATCCACCAGCTGAAGATCGCCGGGCTGCACAACGCCGCCAATGCGCTCGCCGCACTGGCGCTGATCGAAGCCGCCGACCTGCCGCGCGCCACGGCGCTGAAGGCCTTGACCGAGTTTCGCGGTCTGCCGCACCGCTGCGCACTGGTGTCAGAGATTGCCGGCAGCCGCTATTACAACGACAGCAAGGGCACCAATGTCGGCAGCACATTGGCCGCCATCCGCGGCCTGCCGGCGCCGGTAGTGTGGCTCGGCGGCGGCCAGGGCAAGGGCCAGGATTTCGCCCCGCTCGCCACCGCCCTCGCGCAAAAAGGGTCGGCGGCGGTACTGTTCGGCGAAGACGCCGACAAGATCGAGGCCGCCATCTTCGGCAGCGTGCCGGTCTATCGCGAAGCCAGCATGCAGGCCGCGCTCGCACGCGCCCGCAGGCTGACCCTGCCCGGCACCTCGGTGCTGCTGTCGCCCGCCTGCGCCAGCTTCGACCAGTTCAAGAGCTACGCCGACCGCGGCGAGCAGTTCGAGGCGGCGGTAAGGGCCATGCCGGGGGCGGGCGCATGAACAGACCTGCCGCGACAGCAGCAGCTGCGCATGCGACCAGGCCGCTCGGCCTGCGATGCCCCAAGCCAGCGCGCAGCCGGGTAGCGGCCGCATGAACGACTTCAGCCTGCCCAACCCCAAGTACGGTCTCGATGCGCCGTTCTGCCTGGCGCTGGCGGCGCTGCTGTCCTGGGGGCTGGTGATGGTCGCCTCCGCCAGCGTGGCGGTCGGCGAGAAGCTCGGCGGCTCGTCGATGTTCTTCTTCTGGCGACAGCTGGCGTTCATCGCGGTCGGACTGGCCGCCTGCAGCGCCATGTTCTGCGTACCCAGCGGCTGGTGGCAACGCAGCCGCTGGTGGTTGCTGGCGCTCGCCGTGGCGCTGCTGGCGACCGTGGCGGTGACCGGCGTCAGCGTTAACGGCGCGCGCCGCTGGCTCGACCTGCCGGGGCTGTTCCGGCTGCAGGCCAGCGAGCCGGCAAGGCTGGCATTCATCGTCTGGCTGGCTGGCCATATCGTCAAGCGCCAGGTGCAGATCCAGACCACCTTCATGGGCTTCATCAACCCGATGATCTTCCTGGCGCCGCTGCTGTTCTTCTTCCTGATCGAGCCGGATCTGGGCGCCACCGTCATCCTGCTGGCAGTGACCTTCCTGATGCTGTTCCTGGGCGGTGCCCGGCTGATCTGGCTGCTGGTGCTCGCAGCCCTGGCTGCCGGTGGCATCAGTCTGCTGGTGATGACGATGGCCTACCGCCTGAAGCGTGTCACCTCGTTCATGAATCCCTGGGAAGACGCGCTCGGCTCCGGCTTCCAGCTCACCCAGTCGCTGATCGCGGTGGGGCGCGGCGAGTGGTTTGGCGTCGGTCTGGGCAACAGCGTGCAGAAGCTGATGTATCTGCCGGAGATGCACACCGATTTCATCTTCGCCATCCTCGCCGAGGAATTTGGTTTGTTTGGCGTGCTGGTGCTGCTGCTGCTGTTTGGCGTGGTGGTCTGGCGCGGCTTCAGGATCGGCCAGGTGGCAGAGCAGCTCGACCGCCGCTTTGCCGCCTACCTCTGCTACGGCCTCGCCGGCTGGCTGGGCCTGCAGGCACTGATCAACATGGCCGTCAACATGGGCACCCTGCCTACCAAGGGGCTGACGCTGCCGTTGATTTCCTACGGCGGCAGCTCGCTGGTTACGGTGAGCCTGATGATTGGTCTGATGCTGCGCGTCGATTACGAAAACCGCGCCGCGCAGGCGCTGCTGCCCAAACCCCGCAACCGCATTTTCACCGGCCGCGCTGTGCAGAGCACCGCACCGCGCTGGGGCTTGCAGGATCTGCTGACGCCCCTGCGCGCGGGCTGGACTGCGCTGCGTACTCCGAAGGCCGCCCCATGAACGTTCT